>JAFGLU010000146.1 GCA_016927865.1 Anaerolineaceae bacterium | reverse complement strand
TTCCCGAATTTGAGGTGTGTGTGGGGTGCTTCGCACCCCACACACACCTCAAATTCGGGCCTCTTCCACCTCTGGCTGAGTAGTTACGAATTATCGGGCAAACGCTCCAAAAACCGATCAATCCAAAGGATTTCCATGACCTGAGCAGGGGCTTCAATCCCGCGAAGTGGAGAGAAAACAAATGAATTTCCGGACGCGCACATTATCGGTTTTCGTCCTGGTCGTCTTCCTCTGGAGCCAGAGTCAACCCAAATCGCCTGGCCAGGCAGAAGCCCCGTTGCCCCCCGAACAGGTGGAAAGCTATAGCGCATCGTTCCTCACGCGGCTGGCGCCCGAACTGCGCCTGGCGGCGGAAAACGGCGGAGATGAGCCGGTCACGGTGACCGTGATCATGGACCCTGGGGCCAATCCGGGCAAGTACATGCAGCGCTATGCCCTCAGCCGCGAGGTGGCGGGGGTGCAGTGGGCGGTAGGAGACATCCCGGCCTCACGCCTGGAGAAGCTGGCTTCGGCGCCGGGGGTACGAGCGGTCGTCTCGCCGGAAACCTTCCAAACAACCGAAGCCCCAGGTCTGGACGAACTGCGCAACGCGCCCCAAATCCCCAGCGCAGAGCAGGCCCGCCAATGGCTGCTGGGCGGGCCTGAAGCCGCCCGCGAAATCCAGGCGCTGGCAGGCGAATGGGTGCGCGAGGCGCAGCCTGCCGCCGAGACCACCGCCCTCATCCCTGACACCCTGACCCGACCCATGGAGATCCACGGCGCACCGGCAGCGCATGAGCAAGCAGACGGTACGGGGGTGCGCGTGGCAATCGTGGACACGGGCGTAGATTTTGGCCACCCCGACCTGCAGGGCACTCAGCACACCCTGACTTCGGGGGCGTATGCGGGTTGGCCATTTGCCTACGATACCATCTCTGGGGCTCGCTACGCCATTGAGCCGGGCTATGCCTTTGATCCTGGCAATCAAATGGCGGGGTTTGGTTACACGCGCTATGCGCACACCCTACCCGTGTCCGCGCCAAGTTGCAACGGCACAACCTGCTCGGCAGACTTGGCCTTTGACACAAGTATTGGATCAATCAGTATTCCAGCCACGTGGCCGGATGATTCAAAAAGCGGACAATATTATTACACGCTACATCCCGATTACCTGCTTTCCTACATCTCTTACGTGCTGGTTCTAGGGTATATCGGCCCAGCCGTTGTGATTGTGGCCGACCATGCGGCCAGCGGCGTATATGATACTGTCTACGTGGACGTCAATTACGACAATCAACTGGGCTCGCCGGACGAGACCATGACTCAGACACGCCCACTGGCAGGGGCCGACCTGAATGGAGACGGCACATGGGACCTTTCCGCCGGGCTGCTGGGATGGATTTCGGACGGGCAAAGTCACCCTCCGGGCGTAGCGATGCTCTACCCGGAGGTGGCCAAAGCGCCCGTGCCCGAGGCGGGGCGGCTGCTGGCCTTCATCAATGACGAGAACAGCCACGGCACCAACTGCGCCGGGCAGGTGGTGGGACAAGGTGTAATCAGCGACCCGACCCGAATCGGCCCGCGCAGCACTTTCCTGAGTGGTGCGGTGGTGCAGGGGATTGCTCCGCAAGCGGAAATCATCGCCATCGAAAACGGCTTCAGCCTGCCGCTGGATGCGTGGACGGTGGCGGCGCTGGGCCTGGACGGGCTGCCGCAAACGGGGGACGAGGCCCAGGTGGTGAGCAACTCGTGGGGAGCCAGCGCACTGATTGAGGACGGTTGGGACGAAATTTCGCGCTTCGTGGCCGAACTCAACCGCACCGACGCGCCACAGGTCAGCTTCCTGGCAGCCACCGGCAACGGCGGGCATGGCTACGGCACCGTCACCAGTCCCGGCGGCGGGACGATCATCGACGTGGGAGCCAGCACGTTCAACGGCGACACGATCTACTTTGAGGATGTGGCCCCCGCCCAATTCCTGTACGGGGACGTGCAGCCCTGGTCCAACCGCGGAGCAGGCACTCAGGGTGATATTGCCCCCGACGTGCTGGCGGTGGGCGCCTGGGGCCTGGGTCCCAACCCGCTAAACTATTATTACGGCAACGGGCAGGCCGCTTACGATATCTTCGGCGGCACGTCCATGTCCACGCCGCTGGCAGCCGGCGCGATGGCGTTGATCTATCAGGCCTTCCAGCAAGCCCACGGGCGCTGGCCCACCTGGGCCGAGGCCCGCGACCTGCTGCTCAACGGCACCGATGATTTGGGCTACGACGCGCTCACCCAGGGCGCGGGCAACCTGCGCGTGGACCGCAGCGTGGATGCAGCACTGGGCACCAGCGTGACCGTCTCGCCGGCGCAGTGGACGCCCGGCACAGCCTATCCCGCCTACCCGGCGGTGATGCAGGCAGGGGAAAGCGCCGCCGGCACGTTCACCCTCACCAACCCCACCACCAGCGCAGTGAGCGTCACGGTGACAGGCAGCCAGCTCAAAGCGGTGCGCGTAGAGAGTTTCCAGGTGCCCTACACCTATCCACGGCCCACCATGCCCGCCATCTATCCCCTGTACCTGGAAGACCTGACCCATCTGATCGAGACAGTGGATCCGGATTTAGTGCGCGCCGAGGTGATCCTGCCCTTTGAATCCTTCGATTCCAACGAGGATTACTATTTTGAGCATTCCTGGGAGGTCTTCTTCTACAATTGGGCCGACCTGGACGGGGATGGAAAGTTGTGGGACGATTTGAACCACGACGGGCAGATCGGCGCGGGCGAGCTGGATATGGACCCGCTGACCAACCTGTCCGAGTACAACCGCTATACCTCGGCTTACCCCGGCGGGACCGCGCTGCAAGTGGAGGTGGGGCGGGAGTCGCTGGCGCTGGGCCAACAACGCGGCGACGGCATCTTCTTAGGCCTGGACTGCTCCTTCTGCGGCGAGTCCACGCCCTTGCAGGTGCGGGTGACGTTTTACCGCGAGCAACCCTGGCCCTGGTTGACCCTTCCCGCCGCACCCATCGATGTTCCAGCGGGAGGATCGGCCACTTTCCAGGCCGCGTTGAACGTGCCCGCCAACACCGAAGCAGGCTCGTATCAAGGCATGATCCGCCTGGCATTGCCCACTCACACGCAGACCCTGCCTGTGCTGGCGCATGTGGGAGCCGAAATTGGCAACCTGAAATTTGGACAAACGCTCTCCGACCCCGACAAGCCCTTTGAAAACGCGCGACTGGATGGCAGCTTTAACTGGCGCTGGCGTTACGAGTCGGGCGATTGGAGAACGTTCTACTTCAACGTGCCGGAAGGCAGCGAGGGAGAGAGCAGCCGCCTGGTAGTCGACACGAGTTGGAATTCATTGCGCACCGATGTGGACTCGTGGGTCTTTGGCGCCGCGGAGGACTCATTCAGCAGCACCGCGCCTGATTTTTTCGGCCCGACGGGCATGCAAGCCACCGGCGGCAGTGCAGATACATATATCACCGATGGGCGCTTCCGCCGCGAAACCACCACCGGCTATCAACGCGAGGTGGTGAGCGCGGAGGTGAACGAAGGGCTGGGTATGCTGGTGCTGCACAACGTTCTTTACGGTGGCGACCAGTTCTCCGAGCCGCTGACAGGCAGCGTGTACCAGGTGCAGGTCTCGCCCTCGCCGTCTGACCTGGTTACGCCAGTGACCTCGCTGGACCCAGTCCGCTTGAGCGGCAGCGCCAGCTTCCAGTTCGTTTCCACGGGTGACATTCCCGACGGACTGCGCGTGCAGGCTTACGGCTTCAGCCCGCGCATCGAAATGACAGACCAGCCCATCACCCAGGATGAGATCTATAATATTTGCGACGGGAGTTGGATCTATAACCAGGCAGGGGGCGGGCTGACTGTGCACGGCGGTCTGCTGGAGGTGACGCTGAGCGGAGCGCAGCCCGAAGAAAGCGACCTGGATTTGTACATTTTTGAAGACAACGGTAACGGTTATTTTGAATGCGGGCGCGACTCGCTGCGCTTTTATTCCACCACAGCCGGATCGGAAGAACGGGTCAAGGTGAGCTTCCTACAGGATGGTGATTATTGGATCATGGCGCATGGATACGACGTGCCCGACGGGAGTGGTACGTTTGATATCACCATCCGAGCGGTGGGCGGCAATGAGATTGCCCTGCGCAACCTGCCCTTCGGCGTGGTGCAAGCGGGGGTGCCGGTGAACTTCGACGCGGTCTACAATGCGGCTTACCCCTTTACAGAGCCTGTGACGTTGGACGGCGTCATTTTCATCGGCCTGCCGGGCGTGCCGGACCTGCTGGAAGTGCCGCTGACCCTGCGGCCCGAGATTCTGCTGCAGCCCAAACCGCAACTGTGGTTCAACGTCCCAACGATCTACGACGGTGAAAATGCAACCCTGACCCTCTCGGTGAACAACCTGGGGGTTGCCGACGAAACCTTGCAGGTCACGTTGAACTTACCTGCCGAGTTACAATACCTGAGCAGCCCGCCGGAAGGGTTCGTATACAACGCCGGGCCGCACACCCTCACCTGGAACGGCACGCTGCCCGCCGGAGGTACCGTGTTACCGGTAGCCCAACTCACCCCCGCGCCGGGCGCGTATTCCGGGCCGGTGACCGTGAGCGGCGAGGCGAAGGGGCTGCTCAGCGGCCAAACCTGGCCTGTGTCGGCGGTGATCCGCGTGCGACAGTCGCAATCCTTCCTGCCGGTCATTATTCGGTAGAATTTTCTTCCACCTCTCCCTTTGGGAGAGGTCGCGCCGTCACACATTCACTGGTGGGTTTGCCAGGGTAAATGTGACGGCGCGGGTGAGGGTGAGATTGAGTGGGCAAGCGCTTTTGTATACAAAAACAACCCTGGAGTTTAGCCTATCCAAAGCGAAAACGGCTGAACTCCAGGGTTGCTAAAGGCGAGTTATCAAATCAAGCCGCGCCAGGGTCGTTCACACCCAGCCAGAGATGGTTGGGGAGAACCTGCTTGCTGGTGCGCAGCTCGATGCTGCCCGCACGGGGAGACGGGGCCGCCAACATGCTGGGGTGAACGAAGCACAGGTTGGGCTGCAAGCCATACTTCTTCTGATAGTAAGCGGCGGCACGCAGCACCTTGTCGCTCAACTCAGCTTTTGGATCATTATCAAACCATAACATTCCGGTACGCATAGGAGACTCCTTTCATTCCAGGGGCACGCGGAATTTGAGCCAGGTGTCCCCGACTTTGACCGCAAAGCGGTCTTCCGCGAGAAAATTTTTTGATTCTTGTTCGTTGAGCGGGGCCAGTTGGCGATAAACGTTCTCGTCGAAGGCGCGGCCCAGGACCCGGCTGCGGAACAGGCGCAGCCAGCGCGTGAGATGGGGGGTCTGGTGCGCTTCCATCGCCACCACCGGCCAGATTTTGACAGAAGGGCCGTCCTTGATCAACCAGTCGAAATTGACGCGAGCGTCGTATTCCAGGTCGAGCATGGCAGCGAGGTCGTCCACCACCAGCAGCACCGCCGGACCGCCGCCGGCGCCCTTGCGGCGCTGATCGGTCCACCCGGCCAGCTTGACCAGCCAGCGCTCGGCATTGCCCTCGGAAATGTGTTCGATGCCCAGGCAGTGACGGGCAATTTGCATGTCCTGCAAACGCTCCTGCCATTCTTCAGGGTGGGAGCTGAGCACCAGGAACTGCACGCTGCGCGGCGAATTGAGCATGGCCGAGGTTTCGACCAGTACGCGCAGAAGGGCCTGGCGGTATTCGCGCTGATCGCTGGCCACCAGCAGCGCGCCGGGGGCGGGGTCGGCCAGGTCCAGCAGCACAGGCAGGCGGTCATCACACACACCCAGGATGGCCGTCTGCGGCGGCAGCCCGCGCAGCCGCTCAAGCACCTCGTTCAAGGTGGGGGGCGCGGCGAGCGTGACAGCCGCAGCGGTTGCAGCGGGCACGGTAGGCCGAACCGGGCGAGACGGCGCGGGGGGCGCCGCGCTGGGCGCGACCGATGTGCTCACGGCCGAAGGCATCACCCCGCGCGGAAGGGGGTTGACCCGGTTGCCGTATTCTGAACGGCGGGCAGGCTCGTGGCGCAGCAGCGAAGGCGGCACGGGAACCCGGACGCGTTCCGGTACCCTGAAGCGCGGGATGCGCAGCTTGGTTTGGGGTGGCCGCTGGATGAACAGCGGGCGTGGAGTGCGGGGTGGGTAGGTGAACTCTGCCATAGGTGGTTTAGCCAGAACATCTGAACTTTTGTTCTAAAAGCAGTATAAGATAAAACAAATGTTCTGTCAATACTCAATTTTTTCGGTCACTTCACTATTGGATGTTGGCAGAGGGCTAAGAATTGCTCATTACTGGGATGCGCAGGCGTGAAACCACCAGCCCGGCAGCACAAATCAATAACCCGGCAATGATAAACACGGCGGCAGGAGAAACAGAATCATAGACCAGTCCGAAGAGCAGTGGGCCGAGAACGCTGGTGAGGCTGTAGAGTCCCGTGCTGACCCCGGCGGCACGACCTTGCTCGTGGGAAGCGACGCTGTTGGCAATCATTGCGTCGAGCGTGGGCCGCGAGAGGGCATTGCCCAGGGCACTGAACGCCGCCAGCGGCAGAACCAAAGCAAAGCTTGGAACGACCACAAAGAGCGGGTAAGCCAGGGCTTGCAAGGTCAGCCCGATGAGAGATACTTTTTTCTCGCCCAGGCGCGGCGTGAGGCGGTAAACGAAGAGCCCCTGGCCAACCATCTGCACGATGCCTACCACCATGAACAGGCTGGCATTTTGGGATGGTCCAACGGAGAAACGCTGCATGGTATAAACGGCGATATAGCTGAACAGGCCATTCAGGGCCAGGTAGAGGATGAAAATGCCGGTAAACAAACGAGCGAGATTGGGCAGGCGGCCCATCTCAAGCATTACGCTGAACGGGTTCATCTCGGCGAGGCGGAAGGGAGCGTGGGAGCGCTTTTGCGGGGGCAGCGACTCGGGTAGAAAAAACAGGCCGAAAAGGAAGGCCGCTAGGGACATTCCGCCCGCCGCAAAGGCTGGGGCAGACAGGCTGATGGCGCTGAGCGACCCAGAAATGACCGGGCCGATGAAAAAGCCCAGCCCAAAAGCAACCCCACCAAAGGCAAAGTTCCTGGCACGCTCCTTAGGCGGGGTCACGTCGGCAATGTAGGCCATGGTCGTAGAAATGTTGCCGCCGGTGAAACCATCGATGAGTCGAGACAGAAACAACACCCACAGAGCGCCGCCAATGCCGAAGAGGAAGTACCCAAAGGCCGAGCCGAGCACACTGATGAGCAGCACAGGGCGGCGGCCAAAGCGATCAGAGAATTTACCCAGCAGGGGAGCAGCCAAAAATGCGGCGGCGGCGTAGAGAGCGCTGAGCAGGCCCACCGTCAGGGCATCGCTGTTGTATTCGCGGATGATGTAGGGGACGATGGGCATGAGCAGGGTGGAGCCCATGATGTCGAGGAAAAGGGTGATCAGCACAAAGATCAATCCGCGAGAAGGGGTGGAGGTTATAGGTTTCATTAGGCATCTCTTTACAATCTAATTATCTTATTTACTAAGATAATTAGATTGTAAAATATTTTGAGTAAGAAATCAATCCCCTTTCTCAACTTCTTGGAGGATGAATAAAGTCAGGTTTATAGGAGAACTTCACGCGTTTTGGCGCTATAATTTTTAAGAGAGGATCAATCATGGAAGAGTCCAGCGAGCGGACGAAATTAATCGAAGCAGTAAACGAAGCTACCCGCCAACAAAGCACCTGGACGGTCATGTTCCACGCCGCGGTGGCCAATGAAATTGGGCTAAATATTACCGATCACAAATGCCTCGACATTCTGCTCCATCAGGGGCCGATCACGGCGGGGAAGCTGGCCGAATTGACCGGCCTGACCACCGGCGCGGTGACCGGTGTGATCGACCGGCTGGAGAACGCGGGCTACTTGCGGCGCGAGCGCGACCCCAACGACCGCCGCCGGGTGATCTTGCAGCCGCTGCTGGACAAAGCTGGCGAGGCCATGGGACCGGTGTTTGAACACTTTCAGGAACGCTTCATCCCCACGCTGGAAAGATATGACGACGAAACCCTTCGGCGGGTGCTGGAATTTGTTGGTGAAAGCATTCGCTTTATGCAGGCAGAAATTCAGTGGTTGAGGAATAAGAACAAACCCTAAACTTTTTTGACGGCTACACGTCTAACTAACAGATGAAGGAATTCAACCATTTAACGAGGATTGTTGGTGTAGACGTGAATACAAAAAACAGAAAGAATGCTCACGCTGAATCTACCGCCACCGCAGAACCTCAACCCAGCGAAGAACCCGCCCAGTCCCATTTCTCGGGCCCCCTTACCTTTGACGATCTAATGAATATGCCGCAAGACCCTCTCAGCCGGGAGAACGGTTTCACCTCTCCCGATCAGCGCCTGTTCTTCCAGGCAATTCTCTCCCAGGTTGGCCCGGGCGAATCCCAACCCGGCGCGCCCCGCCCGGCGGTGTCCCCGCTCTCCACCTTTGGCCTCTACGTGGGCGGGTGTCGCCGGCGCAAAGGGCTCAACCTGGTGCAGATGGCTGAACGCAGTGGTTTGGCGGTGGAGAAGTTGGTGATGCTCGAATTGGGCCAGGTGAACGTGGATGAGGTTGCCGCTGCTATCCCGCAGATCGCAGCCGCGCTGGAAACCGACCCGATGACTTTTTCTGCCCATCTGGCCGGTTTTTTGTTCCCAACCAAAAAGGGTGTTCGCTCCTCGAAACGGCGCGAACACCCTTTGATTTAACTGGGTTCACACCAGCCATTTGCGGGCCTTTTCGCGCACCGCATGGACCAACTGGGTGACGCGTGGCTCGCTGATTTGCAGGCTGGCGGCAATTTCTACGGCTTTATAGCCCTGGTAGAGCAGCTCGACCACCTCGCGCTCGCGCTGGGTGAGGCGCGAGAAGAAGCGCGGCCAATCGGTTTCGTCCACACGGTCGTAGGCCGAATGGCGCTCGGGGTCCAGCTCGGTAGAGCGCGTCTCGAGGCGCAAGAGGTCCAGCGCTTTGCGTTCGGCAATGCGCATAACCCAACCCATCGCTTCACGCTCGGTCTGTCCACGGAAAGTGGCCGCCTTCTGCCAGACTTGCAGCATGGTTTGCTGGGCGGCGCCTTCAATTTCGCCCTCGTCCAGGTTGTCGAAGCGCACACGCAGATGTGAAACAACCCTGGGGAACAGAGCTTCATATAACGCGGCTAGAGCTTCGGCATCCCCCGCGGCGACGCGGATCAAGTTGTCTAAGACCAACACAGGCTCCCGCCAGACGCCTAGTATCCCCTCTGGCAGGAGCTGGTACGATCCATGCGTAAGGTATTAGTGGGTGACATTCTGGCCTCCTCGAGATTGTGAATTTTAAAGAGGACAGGAAAACCGTTAAAAAGTTAAGACCCCATTTGGGTACTCTTTTAACATCATAGCACAATTTGGCGCCCTGTAGACACACAATCGGGCCGCGGGTTCTTCAGGGCGATTACATCTAAATGGATTTATCTGGATATCACCCGTCGCAACATTTAAAGATCCATACTCAACCTGATATACCCCCACCCGACCTCCCCCGGCTCAATAGGCTATGATTCAATGTTATATTCAGCCGGGGGAGGAGAAGAATTTAGGAAGAGTGAGGGGCG
>JAFGLU010000145.1 GCA_016927865.1 Anaerolineaceae bacterium | reverse complement strand
TTCCCGAATTTGAGGTGTGTGTGGGGTGCTTCGCACCCCACACACACCTCAAATTCGGGCCTCTTCCACCTCTGGCTGAGTAGTTACTTCAAATGAATGATTTCGATTGGTTGATAGGTTGTTAACGAAGGATCTACCCAAAAAAACAAGGTAAGTCCAAGAAAGGATTTCCATGAATTCTGAAATGCAAGCTCAAATTGTCTATTTCAGTCATGGCGGAGGCCCTCTGCCCATTCTTGGCGATTCCAGCCATCAGGCAATGATCGAATTTATGAAAAACCTTCCCTCACAGCTAAGAAAGCCCGACCTAATCCTGGTCGTCAGCGCTCATTGGGAAGAAATAGCCGTCACGCTGCTGGGGGCGCAACAGCCCCCCATGTTCTATGATTATTATGGCTTTCCAGATCGAGCCTATCAAATCACCTACCCTGCTCCAGGCAACCCCGAATTTGCGAACCGAGTGGTCGATATCCTGAAAAACAACCAGATTGCAGCACGCATCGACCCCACGCGCGGATTCGACCACGGTGTGTTCATCCCATTAAAGATGATGTACCCGCAAGCCGACATCCCATGCCTCCAACTTTCATTGGTCCGCGGGCTGGACCCCGGCGCTCATCTCGCCCTGGGCAAAGCCTTGCAAGAACTCAACAATGAGAACATCCTGCTGATCGGTTCAGGCTTCTCATTCCACAACATGCGCGCTTTCTCATGGCAAGGGACTGAAACACCCGACACCGCCAGTGATACATTCCAGAACTGGCTGATCGAGAGCTGCACCGGGGCTCTTCCCCAGGCAGAGCGAGAGCAACGCCTGATCGAATGGGAAAAGGCCCCTTCCGCGCGCTACTGCCACCCCCGCGAAGAGCATCTGCTCCCATTGCATGTCTGTGTGGGCATGGCGGGGCGCCCTGCCAAATTGGTCTTCGACGATCACATCCTGGGCAAACGCGGCGTTGCTTTTCTCTGGTCAGAGTAGCTTGCCATGATTAATTTTTCCAGGCGGTGAAAGTTACCCCTCGGCGGGACGCTCTCCCAACTATGCTTGCCAAAGCTTGACGCCATCGGCGCGTGATTTCGAGTGGCAGGTACTCTTCAGGCTGCAACCACCGCATCCATCGCCACAGCTTTGGTAGGGTTGTAAGCGCCCCAAACGCTGCAAATGATCTAGCATAGCCTCTACCATCGCCGGGCTTGTTTCCAATTTTGCGGCCAGGGTACTGGTTTCAAAGGTGCCCCCGGCGCTTATTTCAGCCAGTAATCGTTCTAACATTTCACCACCCCAGCCACGTAGCCAAATGATATACGCCCGCCCCGGCCCCCACCGAGAGCACCAGCAGCAAACCCACGCTCAACAGCGGCCAGCGCCACGAGTTGGTCTCTTGCTTCATCACCGCCACAGTGGCCATGCATGGCACAAAGAGCATGGTCACCACCAGGAAGGACAGCCCCGTGGCTGGAGAGAAGGCAGCGGCCAGCGATTCAGCCAACCCGGCTTCCGGCGAACTGCCGAACAACACGCCCAGCGTGGCCACAGCGTTTTCTTTTGCCAGGAAACTGGTAATGAGGGCCACCATCAAGCGCCAATCAAAGCCCATCCAACGGCCCACCGGTTCAAGGAACTGCCCAAAGCGGGCCAGGAAGCTCGTGTTCAAATCGCCGTTGGGCAAAAAGGACAGCACCCAAACCAGCATCGCCATCGCCAGGATAGCCGTGCCGGCCTTTTTAACAAAGGACACTGAGCGCTGCCACACCAGCAATCCTATCGTGCGGGCATTGGGCAGATGATAAAGCGGCATTTCCATAATGAAGGCCGATCGCTGCCCCTTGAAAATCACCCGGTTGAGCAGGGCGCCGCTGGCAACCAGCGCCAGCAGTGAAAGCATCACCAGCCCCCATGAAATCCACATGGCGCTTGCGCCAAAGAAAATTGGGGCGATGAAAGCCACCACCGCCATGCGCGCAGTGCAAGGCACGAGCGGCGCGATCAAAATGGTCAGCAGGCGGGCCGGCCACGAATCAATCACCCGCGTGCCCATGACTGCCGGGACGTTGCAGCCAAAACCCAAGAAAAGCGGCAGGAAAGACTTGCCGTGCAGTCCCATCAGGTGCATCAGGTTATCCATCACATAAGCGGCGCGGGCCATGTAGCCGATATCTTCCAGGAGCGCAAAAGCCGCAAAAAAGATAACCAGAATAGGCAGGAAGGTTAGCACCGAACCAACCCCGCCGATCAAGCCGTCCACTATCAAGCCCCGCAGCCAGAACGGTGCGCCCGCCAGCGCTCCTGCGGCCAGCCCTGCCAACGGAGCGATGAGTTGCCCGTCCAACCAGGCCTGGATCGGGCTGCCCACCGTAAAGGTTAGCCAAAAAACCAGGCCCAAAGCTCCGGCCAGGATAAACAAGCCCCAAACAGGGTGTGCCGCCAGGCGGTCAAGGCGCTCGGTCATACCCATCTGCCCAACCCGTGGCCGGGTGACCGCGGCCCGCATCATGCGCCCAATCCACTCGTAACGACCGGAAGCCACCGCCAGGAAGGCATCGTCGTGTTGAATTAACACATTGTGAACGGATTCCCAGGCCACAGGGGGCAGTTCCGCTTCCATCATCCTCGTCACCTCGGCATCGCCTTCCAGCAGTTTCAAGGCGGCCCAACTTTGCGGATAAGGCTCAGGCACGTGCCCCGCGATCAAACCTTCGATTTTTTCCAATACCTCGTGGTGATCCTGGCGCACATCAGGCAGGTGCGGCGCAGGCACCCGCTTTCCTGTCAGCACATCCTCCACCACCCCCAGCAGTTCACGCACACCCGCCGCCTTTGAAGCAGTCATCGGCACCACCGGCAAGCCCAGAGCAGCTTCCAGTACGTGCGCATCTACTTGAATACCTTCTTGAGCGGCCACGTCCATCATATTGAGGGCCACAACCACCGGGACAGCCAGGGCAGCCAATTCAGACACCAGGTAAAGACTGCGCTCCAGGTTCGCCGCGCTAACCACCGCTACCACTACCGAGGGCTTCTCGCGCAAAATGTACTCTCGTGCAATAACCTCTTCGGGAGAGTTTGCTGTCAGGCTATAAGTTCCGGGCAGATCCACCAGTGTGAAGCTGCGCCCGCAGAAATCAAAATGCCCGTCGCGTCGTTCCACCGTCTTGCCTGGCCAGTTGCCCACGTGTTGATTCAGGCCCGTGAGCAGGTTGAACAACGTGGATTTACCCATATTAGGCTGCCCGGCCAGGGCAATTAACGGCGTCCCAGCATCCACAAACCCCATACTTGGCGCGGTTCGGGTGCGTGTCTCGTGACAATCACTCATGGCTGCCCTGCTCGACGATAATTTTGGCAGCCTCGCCGCGCCCCAGGGCCACGCGCGTGCCGCGCACGGTTACAATTAAGGGTCCGTGACCATAGTTTTGAGTCATATTCACCCGTACTCCGGGGGTGAAACCTAGCGAGGCCAGCCGGTTCTTGACCGCCCGCCCATCTTCAAAAGCCAGGATTGTGGCATCCTCTCCAGCGGGCATTTCTGACAGGGTTAAGCGCCTTCTAATATCCGACATCGCATTCTCCTCAATAAGACTCTAAGATCGGCTCTTCGGGAATCAGCCTGGTGCAATCCGCTTTTTGGGGTGTGAGTCGGTGAAGCCGCACTCACTCCTCAAAATGCGGAACCTACCGGCAGTACCCAAAGAGCCCTAAGATGATATAATCCAAGAAAGATCTATTGCTATTATTATATGCTAATATAAAAAATTAGTATAGAATAAATAAAGAGATTGCGCATGACAAATGTCACTAAATCTGACGCGGCTGAAATACCTGCTCTAAGCGCTACCATCCAGGACTACCTCTCGCTGATCTACGTGATGGAACGCGACCAGGAGCCTGTCGTCGGCTCTCGCCTGGCCGAGTTATTGGGCGTCACTCCGCCCACCGTGACGAACACCCTCAAGCGCATGACCCGCGACGGCTTGTTAAGTATGGACAAGGATGGCACGCACCTGACCGAATCCGGTTGGGCAGCAGCCCGCGTGGTCATGCGCCGTCACATGCTCACCGAGTGGATGATGATTAAAACACTGCCCTGGTCCAAACTGCACAACGAGGCTCACCACCTGGAACATGCCATTTCTGCTATGACCGAGACGGCTCTAATGGAGCAGCTCGGCCATCCGAAGACCTGCCCGCACGGCAACCCCCTGCCTGGCTGCGAGGAGGCCGTCGCCACGTGGATCCCTCTCACCGAGATTGCTGTTGGCGAAAGGGTCATCATTCGACGCATCCACGAACTGGCCGAAGAAAACGCTCCCTTATTGTCCTATCTGGAGGCCAAAGGCATCATGCCCGGCGTGAAGGCAACCGTGAGCGAGGTACTCCCCTTCAATCAGACCATCGCCATCGAAATCGCCGGCCAGTCGGTCACATTGGGGAATGCCGCGGCCCGGTATATCTTCGCGGAGATGACTACCCCGGGATAGTTGGGGAACATTGAGAATCGGCTTGGTAGTTGGCGTATAATCTAGGTAAACCCAGTGTCTGGTGCTTCAGTCAAGCCTATAAAGGGGTACTCATGAATTCAACTCTTGCCTTTGCAACCGGAAACTCCGGCAAAAAAAATACCGTCACCGGAGAGCGCCGCCGACCCGGCAGTTCTACTCCTGGCGCAGCGCGCCCGCGGGCCGATGCCCCGCGCCGCGAAACCAACCGGCCAAGCTCTGGATCCGGGTCGGGTGGGTTTAGCTCTGGCGGATCAAGCGCCGGCTCTGGTGGAACATACGGCCAGTCGCCGCTGGGCGGCGGAGGCAACTTGCTAGGCAAGCTGCCCACCTCAAAATTGGGCTGCGGCATGCTCATCGCCATTGGCCTATGCTTGATTGTTCTGTTCCTGGTGTTCGGCAACTCGCTGGGCGATCTGGTCAGCATGACAGGCTCAGACGGCGTGGATCAACCGTTCGGTGCTTACGAAGAACCCACCGCTGTAGCTGCCGCGCCTCGCCCCACCGCCACCCGCCGCCCAACCTCTGAATCCTCCACCTCCGGCAGCGGCGACACCTGGACCATCTTGCTGTATCAGGACGCGGATGATAAAGTCTTGGAAAAGGATATTTACGTTGATCTCAACGAAGCCGAGTTAATTGGCTCGACCGACAATGTCCAAATCGTTACTCAAATCGATCGCTACAGCGGCGGCTATTCCGGCGACGGGAACTGGGCGGGCACGCGCCGCTACTATATCCGCCAGGATAACGACCTTACCCGTGTCAATTCCGACCTGGTGGAAGACCTGGGCGAAGTCAACATGGCTTCCGGCCAGACCCTGGCAGATTTCATCGTTTGGGGCGTTCAAGACTTTCCCGCCGATAAATACGTGCTAATCCTGTCTGATCACGGCATGGGCTGGCCCGGCGGTTGGAGCGATGCTTCCACGCGCAGCGGCGGGCAGAGCGACATTCCCCTGTCTAGCATGACCGGAGATCAGATCTTCCTTCACGAATTGGACGCCGCCCTGGAGCAAGCCCGCAGTCAGGCCGGCATCGACCAGTTTGAGATGATCGGCATGGACGCCTGCCTCATGGGCCACATTGAGGTCATGACGGCTCTGTACCCCCATGCGCGTTATGCCGTGCTCTCCCAGGAGACCGAACCCGCCCTCGGTTGGGCCTATTCATCCTTCCTCGATCAGCTCAACAACAACCCCGGCATGGACGGCGCCGAGCTGGGCCGCGTGATTGTAGACAGCTACATCATCGATGACCAGCGCATTGTGGACGATGCGGCTCGCCAGGATTTAGCCGGTGGGCGCTTTGTCTCTGCCCAGCAGGTGGTCAACCAGATTGGCCGCAACATCACCCTCACGGCTGCGGATTTACAAAGAGTTCCCGAATTACTCGACGCGCTCAACACCTTCGCCTTCTCCTTGCAAGCCGGTGACCAGCGCGGCGTCTCTCAGGCGCGCAGCTACGCCCAATCTTTCACCAGCATTTTCGGCAGTGAAGTACCCGCCTCCTACATCGACCTGGCCGGTTTCGCTAAACTGGCAGCCAAAGCCACCGGCAGCGGCAGCGTCAGCACCGCCAGCAGCCAATTGATCCAAGCAGTTCAGAACACCGTTCTAGCTGAAAAGCACGGCCCGCAGGTGCCCGGAGCGACCGGAATCAGCATTTACTTCCCCAATTCCCAGCTCTATCGCACTTCTGCCGCAGGCCCGGCCTCCTACAACGTTGCTGCCGAACAGTTTGTCAACCTGTCCTTGTGGGACGAATTCCTGGCCTACCACTACTCCGGTGAGTCCTTTGACCTTGACTCCGTGGGCGCTATCGCTCCACGCGCAGAACTGGTGCGCGCTCCGGCTGCCGGTGGAATCCAGGTTTCGGACCTGCGCCTTTCAGACGCCGAAGCTGCCCCCAACCAGCCGGTGTTGATGTCCGCTGATATCTCCGGCGAAAACATCGGTTACATCAAGCTGTTGGTGGGGTACTACGACCGCAATGCCAACGCCATCTACGTCGCTGATAGCGATTACATCGCCAGCCAGGTCACCGACGAGGTGGACGGCGTTTTCTATCCCGTGTGGCCCGAGGATGAATTCACCCTCGACTTCAACTGGGAGCCAATTGTCTACGCCGTCAGCGATGGCGAGAATTATGCCGAGGCGCTCTTCAGCCCGGTGAATTACGGCCGCTCGGCCGAAGAAGCGGTGTACAGCGTGGAAGGCATCTACA
Source organism: Anaerolineaceae bacterium (assembly GCA_016927865.1). Classification (GTDB taxonomy): domain Bacteria; phylum Chloroflexota; class Anaerolineae; order Anaerolineales; family Anaerolineaceae; genus Anaerolinea. The sequence goes on along the minus strand of JAFGLU010000145.1, from coordinate 25,598 downwards.
CCTACGCCAGTGGCGAGCAAATCCAGGCCCGCATGTACTTCCAAAATGGTGAAATGGTCTCGGTGTTTGGCTTCACCAGCGAATCCGGTGGCAACAGCGGCGCCCCGCGCGAAATCCTTCCCTCCGCCGGCGACTCGTTCACCGTGCTAGAATATTGGAACGACCTGGACTCCGAAGGCAACGTTACGAACACATCCTACGAGCCGGGCAAGACCCTTACATTCAACGGTCAGCCTTTCACCTGGGAAGTCCTGGATGCTGCCGCCGGTGATTATGTCATCGGCTACATCGTCGAAGACCTGGACGGCAACTCGAAGTTCGTGTTTGCCCCGGTCATGGTGCGCTAGCCAAACAAGCTCGACTTTAATGAAAAAAACCGCCGGGAAAATCCCGGCGGTTTTTTGTTTGCGTCGATGTGAAATCTACGCGAATGAGCTTTTAGTAACGGCGATTGCCGTAACCACCACCGCTATTGCTGCGGGGGCGCTCTTCGCGGGGGCGAGCGACATTGACTTTGATGGCGCGGCCGTCCACGGTCTTCTCATTGAACATCGTGATCGCCTTTTGGGCTTCAGCCTGGGAGCTCATCTCGACAAAAGCGAAGCCCTTGGGGCTTCCGGTCTCACGGTCGGTGATCATCGCAACCGAAGTCACAGTGCCGGCTTCGCCGAACATAGTGCGCAAAGCATCTTCGGTGGTGTTATACGACAGGTTTCCAACATACAATTTGTTTTCCACGATTCTCAACTCTTCCTTTTGAAATTGCAGATCCTAGAGTAAAAAAATCGCCGCCATTCTTATAGAGAACAGCGGCGTATCTACTCGCAAATCTGATAATAAGATTGTCTACTTATACCACAGATTCTAAAAAATGGGGGAAATTGGGGACTCTTTTGGGAGAAGTCAAGGATCATTGGGAATCGACGTGGCAAATCTTGGAGAACCAAAGTCTAAATTCTTCTCCTTCACCCCCGTCGTGGTAATATACTTTTATTTCTCCTGAGGCCCTCATGCAACTTCACCTTTACTCTTCCGCCCTCGCCTTTCTCAACGCCGCCCAGCCAGCCCTGGAAGCCGCCGAAGCCGCCAACAACTTGATGTACGGTCTGGCCCTGCGCATCCGCGATTTTCCCGAGCGCTTCCTTCCCGCGCCTTATCTCTGCACCGTGCTCGCAGCAAAGCAGCTTCAGGTCGCCGCGCTCATGACCCCTCCTCACAACCTGGTCGTGTTTTCCAATCACCCGGCCCGCCAGGATCAAGCCTTTGCCCTCATCGCTCAAAACCTGCTTCGGGATGAATGGAGCGTGCCCGGCGTCCTGGGGCCTAATGCAGCCGCGCTGGCCTTTGCCCAGGCCTGGCAAAACCTGACCGGAAAAACCTATTCCCTGACCATGCGCGAGCGAGTCTACGAACTGCGTCAGGTCACGCCCCCACCCCAGCCGCCTGGATACATGCGTCCGGCACTGGAAACCGACATCGAGATGGTGGCCCGCTGGACAGAAGAATTTCAGCGTGAGGCATTGCCCGACGAAGCCAACTTCGCCCCAGAGCAGTATCTGGAAAACGCTCGCCTGAGAATTAAAGATCGCACCTACTACCTGTGGCAAGATGGCATCCCGGTAGCTCTGGCCGGCTGGACTCGCCCCACCCCACATGGATGCAGCATCGGTCCAGTGTACACACCACGCGAATTCCGCAGCAAAGGCTACGCCAGCGCGCTCACCGCCGGGCTCAGCCAACTGCTGCTTGACCAGGGCAAGCAGTTCACCGCCCTGTTCACCAACCTGGCCAACCCAACCTCAAACAGCATCTATCAGAAGATCGGCTACCGTCCGGTCACCGACTTCGATCTATACCGGTTTGGCTAGATCCCGAATTTAAGGTGTGTGCAGGTGCAAGGCACCTCCTGCACACACCTTAAATTCAGACCTCTTATTTTGGAGTGGTGGGCGACACAGGCCGCCCACCACCCAAAAAGGCGTCTATTTGCTCACATCAAACAGGTGTACCGGTGCCGCCGCCACGCCGATCACAGTTCCGCCGGTATGCGCTCCCAAAACGGGCGCCACGGCCATCGTGGGCATCCACTGGCAGTTGAACATGCCCGCCAGTGTCTCGCGCAACAGGTCCACCATCGCCGGATTCTTGCCATGCATGATCTGAATGCGCAGCGCGCTGCCCCGCGGGTAGACCTTGGCGATTAAATCGGCCATGCGCTGCACAGCTCGTTTCATCGTCCGCTCCTGACCCAGGGGTACATATTTTCCGGTCGCATGATCCACCGTGATGACCGGGCGCAGATGCAGCAGCGACGCCAATAAACCCTTGAGGTGGCTGATGCGCCCGCCGTGAATCAAGTACTTCAACGTATCCAGGGTGAACATCGACACCGTTGCCTCGCGCAGTTCCTTCAATCGATCTGTCACCTGATCGAAATCAAATCCCGCCAACAACATGCGCGCTGCCATTTCCACCTGCCAGCCCTCGCCGCAAGACAGCCACTTGGTATCCCAGAACTTCACCCTGGCCTCCGGAACCATCTCCGCTCCCCCTTGGGCCGAATCAAGCGTACCGCTTAACCCACCCGAAATGTGCAGAGAAAAGATGTCTGGGTCCTCAGCCGCTAGCTCGCGGTAGATGGCTGCAAAATCACCAGCAGTGGCTTGCGAAGTGGTCGGAAAACTTTCGGTTTGGTCCAGGAGGTCATAAAATGCCTCCGGGGTGATGTCCACGCCACTGTTATAAGTGATGCCATCCAGAGTCAGGCGCATGGGCGCGAAGGTTATATCCAATCCTTCCAACTGCTCAGCGCTCAAGTCACAACCCCGGTCTGTTACGATTTTCATGTTTCGCTCCCTATTCCAACTTAGATAAATTGAGAAAACGCGGCGATCACCGCGCCCCTTTGCGACCAAACTGGCGCTCCAGCAAATCCACGGATAGATGAATCATCGTCGGCCTGCCGTGCGGGCAGGTGCGCGGTGATTGGCACGTCTCCAGATCGCGCAGCAGCGCGCGCTGTTCTTCCATAGTTAGCGCCTGGCCTGCTTTCACCGCGGCCCGTTTGCACACCCGCGCAATCACCTTGGCCTCAATCTCCGCTTGCAGCGGAGCCTCATCCTCTTCAAAATCCTCCACCACCACCCGTACCGCTGCCAGTGGGTCGGCCCCACTCAGCAAGGCGGGAATGGCCCGCACACGGAAGGTATTGGGGCCGAAGGGCTCTACGTCAAAACCCACCCGCCCCAGCACTTCCATCTGCTCCTGCAGCAGCCCGGCCGTTGCCGGTGGCAATTGCAACAAGGCGGGTTCCAACAACGCCTGCGATGGAATCCCCTTCGGGCGCTGCAACATGAAACGCTCAAACAGCACCCGTTCGTGCGCCGCATGCTGATCAATCAGGTACAGTCCGTCCGGCGCTTCTGCCAGCAGGTATGCCGCGCCAAATTGACCAATCAAGCGCAGCAACGGCAGCACACCCGAAGGCAGGCTTTCTTGTATGGGCGCAGAGGCACTCGGACCTTGCGCCTCCCCTTCAGTCAGCGGCGGCAAGCCCTCGCCCGCTTCCTGGGCCATGTCCCAGGCCGGGTCGATGCTCCGCGGTGGGTTTCCCGGCTGCCAGGAATCAAAAGGCCGCTGCCAGGTAGAGGCCGGCGCCACGCTGGGCACCGGGGAATAAGCCAGCAGCGCCCGTTTGGCAGCTCGCTGCACCGCGCTAAACACCGCATCCGGCTGGCGGAAACGCACTTCTGCCTTAGCGGGATGCACATTTACGTCCACCTCTTCGGGTGGCAGGTTCACGAATAAAATCGAGATCGGGTAGCGGCCTACCATCAACAAGGTGTGGTAAGCCTGCAGCAGCGCCACCGACAGCGAGCTATCCTGCACCCAGCGCCCGTTGATGAAAAAAGTGATGTCGCGGCGGTTGGAGCGGGTGAGCGCCACCGGGCTGATAAAACCCTCTACGCCGATTGCGTCTGCCTGAAACGTCACTTCCAGCATCTGCCGGGCCACATCCACCCCATAAAGACCCGCCAGCACCTCCCGCCGGCTGCCGTTGCCACTGGTTTGCAGCGCCGGACGCCCATCATGGAACAGGTGAATGCGCACATCCGGGTAAGCCAGGGCATAACGAGTCACCAGCCCGTCAATTTGCTGGCGCTCGGTCAAATCGCGCTTTAGAAACTTCAAACGAGCAGGAACGTTGTAAAACAAATCTTCCACCCGCACCGAAGTGCCCACCGGCCCGCCGGCTTGCTCGGTGAGGCCCACATGCCCACCCTCCACCCTCAAGCGCGCCCCCACCGGGCTGTCTGCCGTGCGCGAGGTGAGGGTGAAGCGCGACACCGATGCAATCGATGCCAGCGCCTCGCCGCGAAAACCCAGCGTGGTGATGTTAAACAGGTCGTCCGCCGTGCGCAGCTTGCTGGTGGCATGACGCGCCACCGCCAGTTGCAATTCTTCGGCGGGAATGCCCAGGCCGTCGTCGGCTATTTCGATCAGGCGCTTGCCCGCCTCGGCCACCTGAACCACCACCTGGGCCGCTTTTGCGTCCAAGGCGTTTTCCAGCAGTTCTTTAATGACCGAAGCCGGTCGTTCAACGACCTCTCCGGCTGCAATTTGCGACGCAACTTCATCCGCCAGTATCCGAATGGGCATAAATTCATTATACCTGATGGGAGGGTGCAGCGTGTATAATTGCAACCAATGCGCTTCACAACTCTGTTCTTCGACCTGGACGACACTCTTTATCCCGCCAACAACGGCATGTGGGGCGCGATTGCCGCGCGCATAGACCGCTATATGAACGAGCGACTGGGTATTCCCCTGGAAGGCTTGCCCAAAATTCGTCAGGACCTGTACACCCATTATGGTACCACCTTGCGCGGCCTGAGCATGACCCGCCCCATCGACCGAGATGATTACCTGGCCTTTGTCCATGATATCCCCGTGCGCCAGTTTATCAGCCCTAACCCTGCTCTGCGCCCGGCAATTCAGGCCTGCGCGCCGCGCCGGTTGATCTTGACCAATTCCGACCGCGCCCATGCCGGGCGAGTCATTGATGCGCTCGAACTGCAGGGCTGCTTTGAAGCGGTGGTCGACATCCTGGATTTATGGCCGCACTGCAAGCCCATGCCCGAAGCCTATCATGTAGCCCTGCAAAAAGCTGGGGAATCCGACCCCCAGCATTGCCTGCTGGTGGATGACAGCCGCAAGAACCTGGCCGGCGCTCGCGAACTGGGTATTTTCGCCGTGCTGGTTGGGCAAGGCCGCTGCGGCGAAGATTGCGACGCGCAGATCGACTCGCTTCTGCAGCTCCCGGACCTCCTCAAGGAATTAGAATCATGAGAGAACTCACCCCTCTGGCCTGGGTCGTCATCATCTTCATCGGCTTGCTGGCGCTCGGCCTGTACGGCTGGTTGTTTTCACTGCTGCGCAACAAAGGCAACCCCAAAGACTCGCTGGACGCGCTCAAGCCCACCTCCCGCGCTTTGCTCAACCCCTGGGAAAAAGAAGACCAGCAGCTTTCGGAATTATCCAAGCGGGTCAAAGAGCTTCAGGAGAAAAAAGACTCGTCCTGATGCCAGCTGCGCGCTTTGGTAGGGGCTGGGTCTCCCAGCCCGGATGGACAGTCCCCTGTGGGCAAATCGGGATACCGGGACAATTGATTTGATAGAGGCCATAAGAAAGCACTCCATCCATATACAAACCACGAAAGTTTCATCCTGGTTTAACCAAGTTATGATATGTTAAGAATCTATCAGAAAATTCAGAAGGAATGCGATTTTGAAGTCTTTGTGGGTGCTTCGCACCCACGAAGACCTCAAAATCGCAACCTGCCCAGGAGTTTTGGGATAGACTCTAAACGCATATGCGAATTATTTAGGAGAAGGTCTCTATGAGTACTGGTGTAAAAATTGCTTTAGGTGTATTTGCCGCCTTGCTGCTGATGGGAGGCGCTTTTTCGGGCGGATTGGTTGTTGGCTGGCTCATGCCCGGTGATGGAGTCGCCAGCGTGCTCCCCGCAAACCAACCCGCGATCCAATCGACGGTGCCTGCCGACGTGACCCCCACCGACCTGCAGGACCTGTTCAAACCCTTCTGGGAAGCCTGGCAAATCGTCCAGGAGCAGTATGTGGACCAGCCGGTGGATGACCAGGCGCTCATGCGCGGCGCCATCCGCGGCATGTTGGAAGCCCTGGGCGACCAGCACACCTCTTACATGGACCCGGACGAATATAACCAGGCCAATATGCCCATGGATGGAGAATATGAAGGCATCGGCGCTTGGGTCGATGTGACGGGCGATTACGTCAAAATTATCAGCCCCATGCCCGATTCGCCCGCCGAAAAAGCCGGTCTGAAACCGGATGACATCGTCGTAAAGGTCGACGGCGAAGATATGACCGGCATCGACGGCAACCTTGTTCTGCGCCGCATTCTCGGCCCTGCCGACACCGATGTGACCCTCACCATCCTGCGCGAGGGAGAAGAGGAAACCTTCGACGTGACCATCCGTCGTGCCACCATTGAAATGGTCAGCGTGCGCGGTGAAATGCTCGACAACAACATCGCCTATATCGAACTTTCCACCTTTGGTGAAAGGACCACCGACGAGCTCAAGGCCGAACTGAAGACCTTAATGGCGCAAAACCCTTCCGGCTTGATCCTTGACCTGCGCAACAACGGCGGCGGCTACCTGACCACCGCTATCGAAGTCACCTCGCAGTTTGTCAATAAGGGCGTGGTCATGGTCGAAGAGTATGGCGACGGCACGCGCCGCGAATACAACGCGCTGCGGGGCGGGCTGGCAACCGATATTCCCCTGGTTGTCCTGGTCAATGAAGGCACCGCCTCGGCCTCCGAAATTACTGCCGGGGCCATTCAGGATTACGAGCGCGGCCAACTGGTAGGCGTCACCACCTTCGGCAAGGGTTCGGTGCAAAGCTGGGTGCCCCTCAACAACAACGAAGGCGCCGTGCGCGTCACCATTGCCCGCTGGCTCACGCCTGAAGCGCGCCAGATCCACGGCGTTGGCCTGACCCCCGACGTGGTGGTGGAATTCACCGAAGAAGACTTTGAAGCTGAGCGCGACCCGCAGCTCGATAAAGCCATCGAGCTTCTGACCAGCGGCAACTAACCTGCTCTCCTTGCGCCTGTCTTGACCCTACGGGTTTTCCTCAACCCGTAGGGTCTTTCTTTTTCACCCACAGGTCGGGAACCTACCACGGCAAATCCCCGAGAGCCGGCTTGTTATTTCCGTTTCCGCCGCTCAGGGTATAATGTTCTCGTGCGCAAATTCCTCTTTGCTCTCGTCATGTTGCTGGCGGTCGTATTCATCCTAACCCGCTTCACCGAAATCGAAAACATTGCGGAGGTGCTCAGCCGCGGGCACATTGGCTTCATCGGCCTGGCCCTCGTTGCCCAATTCGCGTGGTTTTTCAACCTGGGTCGCACCTACCGCGACATTTACCGCCTGTTTGACATGCCATCCAAAACAGTTTATATGGTACGGCTGGCCACCGCTGCCAACTTCATCAACGTCATCGCCCCCGCTGCCGGGTTCAGTTCAATCGCCTTGTTCTTCAGCGAAGCCCGCCGCCGCGGTATCCCCATCGCTCGGGTCACCGTGGCTTCGGTGCTGTTCGTCTGGTTCGAATATATCGGCACCCTCATCTCGCTCGTTTTTGGCCTGGGCATTTTGGCCCGCGGCAACAACCTGCACTGGTCCGAAATCACCGCCTCCGCAATCCTCCTGGCCGGAGCGCTGGGTCTGGCCACCCTGCTATACCTGGGCATGCGCTCGGCGGACTTGCTGGCGCGGGTTCTGGCCTGGGGCGCCCGCACGGTCAACAAGATCGCCCGCCCATTTATTCATCGTGCCTATCTTTCCGAAGAACGGGCCTTTTCCTTCGCGCATGAAGCTGCAGAGGGCATTGCGGCACTGCGCCACCAACCCCGCCAAATCCTGGATGTGCTTCTGATGGCTCTGTTCAACAAAGCCCTTCTCATCCTCATCCTGTGGCTCACCTTTATGGCCTTTCGCGTGCCCGTCACCCTGGATGTGATCGTGGCGGGCTTCAGCATCTGTTACCTGTTCCTCATCGTCTCCCCCACCCCCGCCGGTCTGGGCATTGTCGAAGGCATCCTCACAGTAGCCCTCACCGGCCTCAAAATCCCCATCGGCGACGCCACCGTGGTCACGCTGGCCTTTCGGGCCTTCACCTTCTGGCTGCCCCTCCTGGTGGGAATGATCACCTTCCGCACCCTGCACATCCAAATAAAAGAGGCGGGCGGCCCTCCCTGAAAAGACCGCCCGCCCAAACGAAATTGTGTTGTCGGCGAATGACTTACTTCGCCAGTTCCATCTTCGGCAGCACGGGGTAGTTATCCTCTTCCACAAAGCGGATATCCACCGTCACACCACCGTTGAGCGTCACCTGCTGGCCAATCAACTGGGTGCTCACAGTTTTTAGCGCACTTGCATTACCACCCACCACGATTTCCGAAGTGGGGGCGTAAATCGTTCCAACATAGTATGAGGTGTTGGTGCCGTTGATGGTAATCGACCCACCCGTCGGGGCAACATACATCAAGATTCCGCGAATCGCCGGCAAATCTTCGCTGGCTTCGTCCACCGTGCCATCCCCATCATTGTCAACATCGTCGCCATTCGGCGCACTCAAATGCACTTCAACATTACCATTGATATCGACATCCCCACCAATAATGTATAGCGTCACATCATCGCCAATCAATGTGCCCGTATTGGCCATAATCCCATCATAGATACAGTGTAGGCCGGGCGCTAATGTCATGCTGTCATTTCCAGCCAGCTTAATTTGGCTGTTATGTTGGATGGCCTTAGGATCGCTGCAATCCGGGACGGGCACATTCATGGGGGGCAGATCCACATCGGTGAACTGCGGACCAGGAACAATGCTCCCAGAAGTGCCTTGCTGGTCATACGTCGTCCCGTAATAGATACCCGGCTCATCCGTACAACCCGGAAACAGGACTTCGTCACAATGCGTGCTCAAATCGACACCACCGTTCATGACCATGCAAGAGCTGGAGTAAATACCTCCGCCCGTCACAGACACAAAATCGGTACCACCACCATTGTAAACGATGCCGCCGTTTCCGCTATCACAGCCCGTGCCGGTGGACACAATGGCATTCCCAAAGGCCAGCGGGCTGCGCGGGCGCACCCGAGCCACCGCTTCAACCGTATTGGTTACCGACCCCGTACCCATGAATATGTGGGCAAAAGTGGTCCGGGTATCCATATTGAGGATGACTTTGACATCCAGGTATTTATCAATCCAAGGCCCTTTATCTTCGATATGGCAGGTCACTTCCACGCCCATATTGTCAGAGATATCCGCGTCGATGCTAAAGTCGTTGGCCAGGGCCCGCGAAATGGCCTGCACCTCGGCCGCGCTCATTGAAGTTGTGACCTTTGAGGATGAGCATACAAAATTTCCTGAATTCACCCCCAAATCATCCATCTTCTCGGCCGCAACACCCACGCCCGCCATTGCCGCCGCATCGGCGGCGGTCTGCACTAAGCGCCGGTCGGCATAGATCATGCCGCCGTCAATGGCCAGCGCCGAAAAGCCCAACAGGGCCACCAGCACCACCACCAAAAACACAACCACCTGTCCGCTTTCAGATTTTCTTTTTGTAATCATCGCAAACCTCCTGATATCAAAACTCTTTCGAGTAAATACATCAATCGCCATCACAACTGGGCCGCAGGATCGTATTGGTAACCTGCGATTCCAAAGGTATTGTTTGGCCAATGAATGTGCCAATGAAAGGCATGGTCACCGCGAACTCCGGCTGGCGGATCACCACCTGAATTTCATGCCCCGCGCAAGCTTGCGTCTCGGTGGCGGACTGACATGCCACCCCATCCACGAATACATGTACATCCGTGTCCTTAGCGCTTGAGAGGCTGCCTCGCGCAGTTTCATACGTTCGCTCGACAATCTGGTCGCAGTGCGTCGGGTACATGGCTCCATATAAGGCCCCCTCTTGAACCGCATCGCGGAGCGCCATCAGGCTCATAAATAAGCGCCCCAAGTCCACTAAACCGGCCAGCATGAGCAGCAGCAGGACCAGGCTGGCGCTCAACTCCACCAGGCTTTGTCCACGCTCGCTTTTTGCTTGCTTGATCTGAACGGTCATCAGTTACTCCTCTTGCAGGTCGGCGGAAAACCACCTGAGTTCTCCTGCCCTCAAGAATACCCTGCGAGAAGAGTGCGCGCATCAGGGAAAACACCTAATCCCTGCTGCGGTTTGCCCTTATTTATACGGGAAATTGAGGCAATAGAAACGGCCGGCCCTCGATGAAAGGCCGGCCGCAAAATGCAGCTAGATGTTTCGCGGAAATCTATTTCGCCAGTTCCATCTTCGGCAATGTCGGGTAATTTTCATCTGCATCAAAGCGGATATCAATGTGGGTGCTGCCGTGCAGCTTGACCGATTCGCCGATGAGTTGCGTGCTCAACGTCTCCAGGGCTGCGCTGTTACCGCCCGCTTCAATCAATCCCGAAGGGGCATACACTGTTCCCTGGTACCAGGAATCCGAGTTCCCCGAAAGCTGAATCTCACCCGAGTTCGACGCGAGCATATAGATCAAGATTCCCCGAAGGGCGGGCAATTCATCGTCGGCCTCATCATTGACACCATCGCCGTCGGTGTCGGCGCCGTCTTCATCCGGCGCGCTCAACTGCACCTGAGCATTACCGGCAGTATCAAAATCACCATTTACAATCACCAGAGTCACCCCCGTTCCGAACAATTTGCCGCCAGTGGCCTTGATGCCGCCGTACAAACAATGCAATCCTGGGCTAAAGGTAAAAGTATCGTGACCGCTATTGAGTTTTATCTGGCTCATATGCTTGGTAGCTTTCGGATCGTCGCAGTTTGGAACAGGAATATCCAACGGCGGCAGCCCGCCCGACACTTTCTGCGGCGTAGGCAAAATGCTCGCCGATCCGCCCGATTGGGTGTAAGTGGTGGTATAGGACATCGGAGGCCGCTCGGTGCAGCCGGGATACTTATCTGTATCACATTGGGTCTTTATATCCACACCGCCCTTGAAGGTGATGCAAGTGTTAGAGAAAATTCCACCACCGGTCACCGTAACAGAATCGCTGCCGCCGCCATCATACTCAATTCCGCCCGAACCCTTCCCACAACCAGAGCCCAAGGCCACAATGGCGTTGCCGAAGGCCAGCGGGCTGCGCGGGCGTACCCGCGCCACCGCCTCCACTGTATTGGTTACCGACTCGGTGCCGGTAAACAGGTGGGCAAAGGAGGTCCGGGTGTCCAGGTCCAACACCACGCGCACATCCAGGTACTTATCCTGGTAATAACCCTTGTTGTCAATGTGGCAGGTCACCTCCACACCCATATTGTCGGAGATATCAGCGTCGATATCAAAATCGTTCGCCAAGGCCCTCGAAATGGCCTGGGCGGCAGCCGAATTCATTGCCGTTGAAACTTTCGACGATGAACACGAAAAATTGGATGAATTCAAACCCTGATCGTCCATCGACCTAGCTGCAACCCCCACCCCAGCCATTGCCGCTGCGTCGGCGGCGGTTTGCGCCAGGCGCCGGTCGGCATAGATCATGCCGCCATCAATCGCTAAAGCCGAAAAGCCCAGCAAGGCCACCAGGACGATCACCAAAAACACAACAACCTGTCCGCGCTCGGACTGGCGCTTGGTAATCATATGCTACTCCTAATAAAAACGTATTCTACTCGGTCAGAGGTGTTGCCAGCTTGAATTTGAGGTGTATGTGGGGCGCGAAACGCTCCACATACACCTCAAATTCAGGGACTTTCCCCTCTTTTGAGCAGCTGTCAAAAAACCAAAAATTATAATTTCAAACAAAACAGTAATTAATCGCCATCACAACTCGGTCGTAAGATCGTATTGGTCACCTCCGATTGTAGGGGAATGGTTTGGCCAATGAATGCGCCAATGAACGGCATTGTCACGGCAAATTCGGGCTGGCGGATCACCACGCGGATTTCACCACCCGCGCAAGCTGCGTCTGCCCCGGCGTCCGCACAGGAAGTATTGCACATAGGGTCGTCCCACGCGCAGATATAGACATGCACATCAGTATCCCTCAGGGATGATAGACTGCCTCCTGCCGTTTCGTAAGTTCGCTCGACGATCTGGTCGCAGTGGGTCGGGTACATGGCCCCGTACAAAGCCCCTTCCTGCACAGCATCGCGCAGTGCCATCAAATTCATAAACAAGCGTCCCAAATCCACCAGTCCCGCCAGCATGAGCAGCAGCAAAGTCAAACTCACGGCCAACTCTAACAGGCTTTGGCCGCGCTCACTTTTGGTTCGCTGAATTTGAACTGCCATTTCGAGCTCCTTCGACCGCCCCCTCCCCCACGCTGAGGGCAGTCTCCTTCTATAGTATAGCACCGAGTTTTGTGAAAAAACTTAACGGTTTAGTAACATTTCGGTTAGCGCATTAACAGAGGAAGGTAATTGTAGGCTCTGCCGTCAAAGAAGGCGTTGCCGTAGCCCAACTGGCTGCTGCGGACTGGGCTGGTGTAATCACCCTGGACGAGAATCATCGGGGGGGTCTTGATCTGCCCGTCGCTTCCCACCAGCGCATAGTACATACGATTATCGTAACTATCCAGCCAGGTCATAATTCCGTTTCCATGCACATCCCACGTCACCGACACCGAAGCCTGCGAACGCGCGTCTGGCATTTGGGTCAGTAAGTTTATCGGTACACCCGTTACATTTCCCGATGAATCCAGGAGAGTATAGGTGATGCCAGTATTTTCATCGTTCCAGGCCAACAACACCTGTCCGTCTCGCAGCTGCACCGCGTCAGGCGCGCCGCCAAACCAGGTCCGGCTAGCATCTTCGGCCACCACAAAAGATTTACTGGTCACATCATAGAGCTTATAAACGATTCGGAACCTTTCCTCCACATCGCTGTAACGGGACGCCGCCAACAAAATTTTCGTGCCATTGATGACGGTTATACCCGGCTCGTAATAACGGATATCCTTTTCTGAATCGCCAACAATGTCTTGGGATTCAAACGCAGTAGAGGGCGGCACATTAATGCCACCGTTCGGGTTGACAACCGCCATGTCTACATCATTGCTCGACCCAATAATTTTGGTCCAACTGGCCACATACTTTCCATCCGTGGTGACAGCCAGACGCGGATTTTGGAACTTTGGCGCCCCTGTATCTTTCAAATAAATCAAGGTGTTGTCGGTCAGCAAAATCGAACTCGCGACCGAACCATCCGGATTTAAAATGGTCAGCCCTACATTGTAAATTTTATACAGGGATCCACCGGATAATGTGTACGCCTCTCGAATAAAGGCATACGCCGGGCGGCCATCCGGCCCCACTACGACTGCCGGGGAATTGTCCAACGGATGCCCAAGTGTATTATGATGCTGAGTGTTTTTCAAAACGTTTGGATAACCACTGCCGGAGGTGCTAACAAACGCATATTCGATATCCGAATAGAAATACGTTATTCCGCCATCAATGACATTATCGCGTTTCTCCCAGGCCACAAAATAATTGAGCCCGTTCATATGCGCTAGCCCCATTTGCTTGCCGGTGAAGTCTTCTTTAATCATCCGGTTCACCTGGTGTTGGCTCCACATAGTGCGCATGATCAAATCGTCATTATGCACAATTTGCGAAAATGGTGCCGCATAGGCTGCGAACAGGCGTACATCCACCGCCCGTAAACCATCTTGTGAAGTGAAGCGCATTTTAACATCCGCATACTGCCCTACAGTGGCAATTAATGGCGCGGTTACTTTCACCTGAAGGTCCACCGAGCTCCCCTGGGTAATCAAACCTGTATCGGATGGAAATTCAACTTCCCAATCGTCAGGCAAGGTCGATGCAGGATCCAGGGATATTGTGTATATATCGGAAGCTCCAGTGGTTCCGTTATTGGTCACGGTGACTGAAAAAATCTGCTCCATCAAATTGCCGTTGCGGCTTAAGAATTGACTTTGGTACACGGGGCGCGCTTTGTGACGTAAAGTTGCGCTTGGATACGTATAAACAAGTTCATTTCCCTCAAGTGATACGTCTTCTTTGTAATAGACCTTGTCGCTGGCAAACACACCATCCTCTCCCTCCAATCCTATGGTGCTAATATTCGAAGGAGATTGCATCGTCTCGTACAGAAAGTGAATATTGTTATTCTCCAACAGTACAATCTGGAAGGTATTCCGATGACCGTCGTTGTTACCAAGCTCCAAAGCTCTTGTCCATTGAATGACCAAGCATTCATCCACGCCAGCGCAAGCTGGCGGATTGCCAGATCCCGTGAAGCGTTGGTAATAAACCGAGGGGTACTGGGGATTAAGCTCATCATCCAACAAGTCAAGATCTGCCCAGAATCCCGCAACCAACCCGTTCGGCGGCGCATCAAACGGAATGGGGTCGTTGGTGGTCGCAAGGTTATTCATGTCGGCATCAGGGAAAATCAATACCCCGTTGGTGTTCACATATACATGGCTATAATGCTCATCAAACAGCCAAAATCCGTCGGATAGGAAGTCAGCCTCCTCGATTATTTGATTCGCGTTATTAAGGTCAATCCCTGGGTCAGTGAACAGTTGGGTGCCAGTCGATGAGATATCTACCCAACCAGAGATCGGCGTCCAGGCCCAGCCATAGCCAAAAGGTGGATTAAGTTCTAGGGCAGTCAAAGGCGCATGGGAAGCGGCCCCCAAGTTTACGATCAGGATGATGAAGCAAAACAGAACTACAAATCCGCGCTGTTTATACATATCTGTACCCTCATTTAATCAACAATCGAGTGTCCCAGTGACTACTTCTCTTATGAACTGTGTGGGAGCATCCTGCCCCCACACAGCTTCTCACAAAAGTTCCATTGGTCGACCAGACTCAAACCTATGGTGAAACGGTGCAGCCATTACTGAAACTCACCGAGACGGCAAAATCTTTCGGGTTGGCACTCGTAAACACCAAGCGCATCGACTTATTCGTATTGGCGTTCAAGGTAATATTCGAGCCGGTGTTAAAAGTGGTTGTAGAAAAAATTGGCGGGCTGGCTGTGCCGCCGGAAGCGTCCCAAATAATGGAACTGCCAAATTGGATATAATCCAATAGTTTGCTAGATGGCGCCCAATCCGCTGAAATACCCGTAATAACGACATCGGTAGCCGCAGAATTGTATATCGTGAAGGAGAAAATATTTGAGCTGATAGTCCCCGTTCCCGCGCTCAAATTGGTGCAGTTCGGCGTCGGCGTAAACGTCGGCGTGGGTGTAAATGTCGGCGACGGCGTAAACGTCGGGGTCGGCGTCATGGTCGGCGTATTGGTAGGGGTAGGCGTGCACACATCCGGCGGGCAGTAAGTGGCCGTGGGCGTGTGCGTATTGGTGGGTGTGGGGGTATTGCTGGGGGTAGGCGTATTGGTGGCCGTGGGCGTATTGGTGGGCGTCGGCGACGGGCCAGGCGTGTGCGTATAGGTCGGCGTAAAGGTGAAGGTTGGCGTGGGCGTGCTGGATGGCGTGCGGGTCATGGTGGGCGTCACGGGCCGCGGCGTTGGGGAGGGCGGAATACCGCTCACATCGATGTTCACAATGATGGTGCGCGCCATTTGCGAGCGCAGCGTCATGGGCGGCATATTCACCAACGGTACAATCGGCCGGTAGTTGCTCACCACCCGCACCACAATGCGCGAACCGGCGACGATCGGCTGAGGGCAGCCCCAGGTCACCGTTGTATCCGGGCCTGTATCGTACCCCACATCGATGCTATCGGTCGTCAATCCAGCGAAGAAACCCAAATCCATGCCGCGCTGTTCAATCGCCGTGCAGTCCCAGTAATGGGGCACCCCGTTAGGGGTCATGCCGGCAGCCGAGCCAAAGCGGGCCGATTCGCGGGACGCAATATACACCGAGATGTAGGAAAAGAAAAAGCGCCCAAATTCAATAATGCCAAAGGTGATTAAAAGAATAATCGGAAATGCCAGAGCGAACTCCACCATTCCTTGGCCTTTAGACTTCTTGTTCAACTTGAAAAAAGCAAATAATTTCATCGGATTCATGGCAGGATCCTCCTGCAATTATCATAATCCCAGACCCCCACCCCTGGCATCCGGACAAATACGTATATCACCCGTAGCATACCACTTATTTACCGCATTTCACTTATCATACAGTTTACAAATTGCATTTTTCAAGATCAATCCAGAGAAATCACCCCCCGTTTGATCGCCAGGCGGATCAAATCGGCCTGGCTTTCCAGGTTCAATTTGTGCATCATGTTGGCGCGGTGAATTTCGACCGTGCGCGGGCTCAAGGTGAGCAATTCTGAAATCTCCACGTTACTTTTCCCCTGTGCCACCAATTGAAACACCTCGCGCTCGCGGGTGGTCAGCGTTTCGTAGGGGTCCAGCTCGCCGGTCCTCGAGCGCTTGAGCAGCGCGTCCACCATCGACTCGGACAGCGGTTGGCTGAGGTAGCGCTTGCCCGCAATCACATCCCGAATGGCTTTGACCAGATCCGCCGAGGTCGAGTCCTTCAAGATGTACCCCATCGCACCCTTGCGCAGCGCCTCAATCACATAGGCCTCATTGGCGTGCATCGAAAGGATGATCACGTTGGTTATTCGCGCCACCTGCCGGGTAACCTCCAGGCCGTTCAGCCCGGGCATCATCAAATCCAACACCGCCACGTCTGGTCGCAAGCGCTCAATCAGCCGCACGGCTTCCAGCCCGTCGGCTGCTTCGCCAATCACCTGAAAATCTTCTTCGCTCTTCAGCAGCGCTTTCAGCCCGTCGCGCACAATCGCATGGTCATCCGCCAGTAAGATCTTCGCGGTCATCTTTTCTCCTCTCAATAGCACCGTCCAGCGGCAGCGCAACAATCACCTGGGTGCCTTCGCCCGGCGCGGATAGAATCCGCAGTTCACCCCCCACCAGGCTGATCCGTTCGTGCATGCCCGCCAACCCGCGGCTGGAAAACCCGCCTGTCTTCTCTTCCGGCATGAACCCCGTGCCCTCATCAGATACTTGCAGCCTCAGTTGCTCTTCGGTTGCCCAGGCGGTCACCTCTACCGAAGGAACCTGGGCGTAGCGCGCCACGTTGGTCAGAGCCTCCTGCGCAACGCGGTACACTGCCGTCTCCAATTCGCTGGCAAAGCGCCGATCGTCCAACCCTTGATGCCTGAAATTCACCTCGATCTGGGTGCGGCGGGTATAACGCTCAAAAAACCACTCCAGGGTAGGCAGCAACCCAAAATCATCCAGCATAGCTGGGCGCAAATCCAGCGAAAGCTGCCGCACCTGGCCGATCAGTTCGTTGGTTAGGGTTTGCGCCTCGGTCAGTCGCTGCATCCCTTCCTCAGGTGTGTCCGAACGCAAGGCCAGGTCTACTTGAATCTTCAACCCGGTCAAAATTTGGCCAATCTCGTCGTGCAGTTCACGAGCCACCTCGCGCCTCTCTTCCTCTTGCACTTCCACCAGCCGCTTGGACAAGGCCTGGGCTCGCAACCGCCCAGCTTTGATGATTTCAAACAAGCGCAGGTTCTGCACCGCCATCTCGGTCAGGTTAGCAAACGGCTTAAGCCGGTCCATCCCTTCGCCCGCAAAGGCTCCGTTGTTGTCCGCGCATAATACCAGCAGCCCGGCTACATTTTCATCGGCCAATAAAGGGATCATCGCCGCGCTGCTAAAATCACTGCCCGGCATCTGCATCAAAACCGCTGGCTCCTTTACCTTCACAGCCCGCCGCACCAACCCCCGGTTTTCAGGCAGCCCGTATGGCGCGGAGAGGGCTTTTCTGTCGCGGTGCCAGCCGGCCAGCGAAGTCACTTCGCCCGTGCCCCTATTAAAGTAACCCACCCATGCGCTGGTCAAGTCCATTCGCTCCACCACCAACCGGCACATGGCCTGAATCGGCAACGGCGAATCCACCTGGCTCAACAGCACCTTAGAAACATCGTAAAGCATCTCCAAATCGTTCACCCGCAGCCGCAAGTTGGCTTCACTCACCTCGCGGGCGCGTAGGGCCTCTTCCAGGTTTTCCAACATGCTGTTGATTTCGTGCCCCAACGTCGAAAGCTCATCCCGCCCCTTCACCTGCACCCGCCGGGCAAAATCACGCTCGCGGCCAATCTCGTCCACCTGCTTCACCAGGTTGGTCAGCGGCGAAATCACCACCCACTCCAACAAGAAAACGGTCATTATCCCAAAGGTCAGAGTCATCAAAAGGATGGCGTTTTGCAAAATGCGAGCAGTCTCCAGCCCGTTTTGATAAATCGCGCGCAGCGTGACCATTTGGATCACCAGAGTCGGCTGTCCGCGCAGATCATAATACAGGTGGTAACCGCTCAACCGCTCACTATCCAGCGTCTGAACCAGTCGCGGTTGGGTGGGAGTCATCCGTTCAACTAAAGCCATTGCTTCGGGTGACGCATTTTCGGAGGCTGGCAAAAAGCTAATCTCAGCGTTTAGAATGCGCTGCAGATCAGAAACCTCACCGGCGTCCAAGAGGCGTCCCACCAGAAGAATGCCGCCTGCTTCAGCCCCGCCCTCGGTGGGTAAAATGGCCTGCGCCACCAGCATCATCGGCCCGCCCGGCAGAACCACCCATTCTCGCAGCGGCTGCTCCGGCTCGGTCAGCACGGGATCAAAGTGCCCGTCAGCCAGCAACGCCAGCACGCTTTCCGGCGGCTCCATCACCACGCCGCCGGTCAAATCCACCATCCGCGCCGCAAGCACCTGCCCGTCCTTCGTGGCGAAGACAAACAAATTGACCCCCACATCCACCATGCTCCCCACCGAAAGGTTTTCATCCGGGTATTCCTCATTGCGCCCCTGGATAAATTCAAAGGTCTCGTCCCACTTTCCCCAGTCTTTGCCCACCCTTTCCAGGTCGGCAAAAAGCGAATCGAGCGCTGCATCCAGGCGCACCAACCCGCTGCGCATCGCGGCTTGCTCTTCTCGTTCAAAATAATTCAGCAAGGTTCGCCGCTGAACCAGCATGAGCAAGGCCAGCATTCCCAGAAAAGTTAACCCCACTACCACCAGGGTAATCTTTCGAATCGACATAATCCCAGTATACTGAGAATGGTAGGTTTCCGCCACCTTACAACCTCTGAACAAAAATCCCCATGTGGCATCGCAGCATGGTAGGATCATAATTGTGTAGTTAAAATGTAATAGGGTCTGACTGCGCTGTGATGGGATGTTACCCACAGGCTACACAAAATACTCCATCCTTCAACATAGATTATGTGACGCAAGAATCCTCTTGTCGTTGTATAATTTTTAAGCTAGACTAATATCAAAGACTGCTGTCTTCCAAAGGGGAGAGCCATGGCCGAGAAAATCCTAATCGTCGATGATGATGTGCAGACCCTCCGTTTAGTTGGTTTGATGCTTGAACGGCAGGGCTATAAGATCCTGGCAGCCTCCAATGGCACCCAGGCTATTGGCATGGCCCGCGCCGAACATCCCGACCTCATCCTGCTGGATGTGATGATGCCGGATGTAGACGGCTACAGCGTGGCTCGCACCCTGCGCAAAGAACCAGAAACCTCGGACATTCCGATCCTGATGTTCACCGCCAAGGCCCAGGTGGAAGACAAAATCGCTGGTTACGAAGCCGGCGCCGACGATTACCTGACCAAGCCCATCCACCCGGCTGAACTCACAGCCCACATGCGCGCCATTCTCTCCCGCAGCAAGACGCGCGGCCCCAGCGCGCCGGTCGAGCGCGGCCACACCATCGGGTTCATCGGCGCAAAAGGCGGCCTGGGAGTCTCCTCGTTGGTGCTCAACCTGGCCATTAATTACTACCAAAACACCAAACAGGAAGTGGTGGCAGCCGAACTGCGCCCCGGGCAGGGCAGTTGGAGCACCGAGTTAGGCATGCCCACGCAAGAAGGCTTGAACAACCTGCTGCGCTTGAACCCCAACGACATCAACGTAACCACCATTGAAAATGAACTTCTGCGCGTGCCCTATGGCGTCCGCTTGTTGATGACAACGCCTTATGCCCGCGACGTGCAATTAATGAAAAACATCAAGCAGCTTGAAGCCGTTGTCGATCAGCTCTCGCTCATGTGCAAGGTTTGTATGCTCGATATCGGCAACATCCTTTGCCTGGGCCTTGATGAAGTTCTCAACCACTGCAAGGAAGTGGTCGTTGTGACCGAACCGTACCCCGGCACGGTCAATCGAACCCGCCAGCTGTTGGACGACTTAAAACTCCGTGGTTTTGGCAAATCCAAACTGATTACCCTGGTCATGGTCAACCGCATTCGCGCCGATGTGCAGCTTTCTGTCATCCAGGTGCAGGAAGCCCTCGGGCATCCTGTTGCCCAGGTGATTCCGCCCGCCCCCGAGGTCTCGTTCCAGGCCGCCACCCGCAACCTGCCCATGATCCAGGTCCAAATTGGTGGATTGCTCAGTCTGCAGTACAGCCGTCTGGCGGAGTCAATAGCCGAACGTATAGCCCCATGACCTCTGCCCCCGCTTCGACCGAGATCGAAAGCGCCCGGCATCTGCTAAAAAACGCCCGGCATGCGGTGGTCTTTTCAGGCGCAGGCATTTCAACCCCCTCAGGCATCCCCGATTTCCGCTCTAAAGGCAGCGGCATGTGGGAAACGATCGACCCGATGGAGGTCGCATCCCGCAGCACTTTCTTGAACGACCCAAAAAAATTTTGGGATTGGAAGCGCCCTCTGATGCTCAAGATGTGGGACTCGCGCCCCAACCTCGCCCACACCGCCCTGGCGCAGATGGAAAGCGCCGGCTTCATTCGCGCCGTCATCACCCAAAATATCGACGGCCTGCATCAGCGCGCCGGTTCACGTCAGGTGTTCCCTGTACACGGTTCCATTGACGAGATGGTGTGCCTCAACTGTCGCTGCCGCTTCCCCAGCCGCATGTTCGAAAGCCTGCTGCGTGCCGGAAAAGAGATGCCTCTCTGCAGCAATTGTCGCCATGTTCTGAAACCGGATATTGTTCTCTTCCAGGAAAACCTGCCACAAAAAACCTGGGAGGCCGCCGAAAAACACTGTATCCGGGCCGATGTGATCCTGGTGGTCGGCTCTTCCCTGGAAGTCTGGCCTGCCGCTCATTTACCCGAAATCGCCGTCGAAAACGGCGCCAAACTCATCATCATCAACCTGTCCGCCACTCACCTGGATGCGCGCGCCTCGATTCGCATTTCGCTCGATCTCGCCCAGGCGCTCCCGGCAATTTCCACCGGGCTGGTCTGAGGCGCGTGTTCTTTTTAGGAGAGATCATGCCAGATCATCCCCCATTTGATCTGAACACTGCCCACCGCTTTTTCTCAGCCGATTGCTTCAACCGGACCTGGAATCTCATCGAAAAATCACACCGCACAGTAGAGGAAGATCAGCACATGCTGATGACTGCCTTCGCATCTCTTTGGCATTGGACCCAGCGTCCCGATTGCACTCGCCAAAACCTGTCGGTTGGTTACTGGCAGGTATCTCGCGTGTATGTTTTGCTCAAACAGGCCGGACCTGCCCTGCAATACGCGACTCGCTGCCTGGAATACAGCCAGGGCGAGCCACCCTTCTATGCCGGCTACGCCTATGAAGCCGTTGCCCGCGCAGAAGCCCTGGCCGGAAAATATCCCCAGGCTCGTGAAGCCGTTGCCCAGGCGCGCGCCCTCAGCGACCAAATGGCGGACGCCCAGGCCAGGCAAATGCTGTTAACCGACCTGGAAAGCATTCCCCTCGAATAAGGACCCTCATGGACTCAGAACTCCTCCAACAAGCTGTAGCGCACATCCGGGCCGGGCGACCAGCCGATGCGCGCCGCTTGCTGGCCAAATTGCTGGACAGCGATCCTCATAACGAGGCCGCCTGGTTCTGGCTTGTCGAAACAATGCCAACCCGCGACCAACGCATTGAGGTGCTGCAACAGTGCCTGCGCTTCAACCCCCAAAGCCGCCAGGCTCAATTGGGTTTAGAAAAACTAACCGCACAGCATAGTCCGCCACCCGCCGCGCCACCTCCTATGCCTGCCCCGCCTTCCGCGCCGGCAGGCGCGCCGCCCATCCAGTCTGCTCAAGAGAGTGCGGGCATCCTATCGAGGATGCAAGCCAAAGCCGAACCCGAGCAGCCACCAGCAAAACAGCCTCCCGAGCCGGCCCAACCGCCCACCCAGCAACCCTCCCAACTGGAAAACGATCTGTTTGCCATGTTCGCGCAAAGCCCTGAGCCAGCCCAGCCCACTGCATCCACAGAAGACCCGTTCGCGAGCCTCAAATTTCCTCCTGAGCCCGCCCAACCACCTGCGGAAAAACCCGCCGAATCCGATGCGGACCTGTTTGCGATGTTCGCCGCTGCCGCCGAGCCTGCCCAACCCGAAGATAACCTGCTGTCCAGAATCACCCCGCCCTCCCAGTCGGCCGCTCCGCCCGCCGGGGAGCCGTTCACCTGGAACAAACCGGTAACCCTGCAGGAAGCCCTCTCGCGCATTGAGCCAGAACTTCCGGAAGAAAAAATCGAGAAAACGCCCCCTGCGAAGAAGGAGAAAGAGAAAGAGAAAGAGAAAGAGAAGGAGAAAGGGGAAAAAAACAAGAAGAAAGCCAAAGAACCTGCCAAAGAAGAACAGGCCGATTCACTGAATCTAAAAGAACTTCGCAAGAAAGGTCGCATCCGCATTCCCCTCTGGCGATATATCTTGCCACCTTTTGGCTTAGTGCTGCTTCTGGCAGGCTTATACTTGATTTTCGCCTACGAAGTTCCCAGCCGGGTGAAAGAGATTCCCTTCGTTGCCCAAGTATTCTTCCCCACCGCCACACTCACGCCCACCCCCACCCTCACCCCCACGGTGACCCCCACGCCGTCTTCTACGCCTACACGCACCCCCCGCCCCACTGCGACATCCACGCCAACCATTACCCCCACCGTGCCGCCCGAATTCGGCGTTGGCCGCATCGTTTTCTCCTCCAACCGCAGCATCCGCACCATTGATCTCTTCCTGGTCAACGCAGACGGCACCGGTCTGACCAACCTGACCGCCGAAAGCATGGCAATGGATGCCAACCCGGATTGGTCTCCCGACGGCAGCCAGATCATATACGAAGCTCAAGCAGATATCTTTGTTCTAAACGTCTCCAGCGGCAGGTCCACAAACCTGACCAATGATCCCGCCCAGGACTCCCAGCCCAGTTGGTCTCCCGATGGCAGCGAGATCCTGTTTCTCTCGAATCGTGAAGGCTCGAGCGAGTTGTATATCATGCGCTCGAATGGCAGCCAGGTGGCGCTCGTACCCACGCTCAATACGGCCAAATTCTGGCCGTCCTGGTCGCCCGATGGAACCCAAATCGTCTTTTCGGCTCTCCGCGAAGACAATTTTGAACTTTATACCGTCAACCGCGACGGGTCCGGCCTAAAACGCCTGACAAACACCCCTCACAACGAAATCACCCCCGCCTGGTCGCCAGATGGAACCCTCATTGTTTATGTCTCTGATCAAGACCGAAACAACGAAATCTACACCCTCAACCCAGAGGGAGGCGAACCCAACCGCCTGACCAACAACACGATGGACGATGAAAACCCGACCTGGTCGCCCAATGGGCAATGGATCCTATTCTCCACACGGCGCGATGGGAACGACACCTTCACGCTTTATGTCATGCGCCCCGACGGTTCTCGACCGGCCCGCGTACTTACGACCACCGCCTGGGATGTGGAAGCAGACTGGGGGCCCTAAAAACCTGCCCTAAAATCATTGGAAAGGTTTGTGAGTATGAGGTTTTTGCGGGTGTTAAGCACCCGCAAAAACCTCATACTCGCTTCTCTTCTGAATTTTCGGATAGGCTCTAGAACTCAGCGCTGCGCGCGCAGTTTCCGAAAATCGCCGTCTCGAACGGTCACTCCGGCTGCGTCCAGATGTTCCAGGAACCCCAGAATGTACTTGCGACTGGTGTTCAGGCGGTCACGCAATTGTGCAACGGTCAAGGTGGGTTCCTTCGTAAAGTGCTCGTTCACCAGCGAAACCAGGTTGTCATAATCTTCCTTACGAAAAACCACCTCAGATGACACCTGCACCAGGTTACCCATCTCGAGCAGCGCTTGATAAACATCCTCGCCCACTTCTGCCTGCGCCTCTTTCACCGAAGGCGTGGCATAAGGCTCGGCGGCAAACATGGCCAACAGCCGATCCACCTGAGCTTGCTGCTGCACAGAAAACACCACCTTGTGCCCGGGCAAGGCCACCAAGGTTGCCCGCTCTTCCAACAACCCTTGGCCAAACCACTGGCGCACCGCCGCGTTGAATTGTCGGGGTTGCATTTTCAAACGGCTTTTCAATTCTTCCCGTGACATCCCTCTGCGCAGCGGGTAGGCGCGGTGATAGCTTTGCACCTCGCCTTGGGCTTTTTGGCTGTCCACGGCCCACCGCCCGGCTGCCACCGCCAGCAGGTCGCTGGTCGCCGAAACCGCTCCCGGCTCCAACACCACCAGTTGAGCGCTTTCCACCAGGTCAGCAATGGCTGCCTGGGTTTGCGTTGTGCCTAATCGTGAACGGGTTACTGCATCTTTGATGGAAGCATATCCCAGGGCCAGGAAAGCCTGCGCCAGCACCTCACCGGGCGAACCGCGCATCAAAGCTTCGAGTTGAGAAATCACCTCACCGGCAAAGCGGCGATGCCGCCGTTTGGGATAGGGGTCAACCACGCTGCCCCCGCCCAAGGTTTCTGCTGGCGAGGGCCGGCGCAAAATGTACCGGTCGCCACGCACCACCACCACCGGTTCACGCAGCTCCAGTTGCAGCCAGCCTTGCTCGCCTGGGCGCAGCTCTTCGGTTCCCAGCAGCCGCACCCGCGCCTGCACTTCCGAGCTTCCCACAAAAAATTTCACGTCGCTGGAATGTTTCAAAGATGCCGATGCGTCCGCCAGCAGGCGAAAGTGCACATCCAGCAAGCCTGTGGGGCGATAACGCCCCGGATGCGCGATCACATCTCCCCGCCGGACCTCGTTCACATCCACCCCACTAATATTCATAGCCGTGCGACTGCCCGGCACGGCGCTTTGTTCTTTCTTCTTATGCGTTTGCAGCCCGCGCACACGGCCCTTGATCCCCGAGGGCAAGATTTCCACTTCTTCCCCTAGCTTGAACTGCCCGTCGATCAACGTTCCCGTCACCACCGTGCCAAAACCAGCAACCGTGAAGACCCGGTCTACGGGAAGGCGCGGACGGCCCAGATCGGGTCGCGGAGGTTTTCCCGCCAGGCAATCTTCCACCGCCCGGATCAGCTCTGGCACACCCTGGCCCGTCTTAGCCGACACCGGGATCACCGGTGCATTCTCCAGCACGGTTCCGCGCACTGCCTCGCGTACATCTGCTGTCACCATCTCCAGCCAATCCGGGTCGGCAGCCAAATCCAGCTTGGTCAGCGCAATTAGGCCACTCTCAATCTGCAAAATATCCAGAATGGCCAGATGTTCGCGGGTTTGCGGCATCACCCCTTCGTCTGCCGCCACCACAAACAGGACGGCATCAATGCCGCCTACTCCCGCCAGCATGTTTTCGAT
>JAFGLU010000144.1 GCA_016927865.1 Anaerolineaceae bacterium | reverse complement strand
GCCAAAACGCTGTCCAGCGCGGCGGGCAGGTGGGGGGCTGCGTTGTAAGTTGTGATAATGACGCTGACCAGGGGTTTCATCTGGATTTCCGGTTGGTGTTGAGGGCGTCGCGGGCCAGCACAGACAGCACCCCGCGGTTGAGCAGCCAGCTTGGATCGCGGCGCAGGCCCTGGCGGAAGGCGGCAGCGGCTTCGGCCATCTGTCCACGCTGCTGGGCTTTAAACCCGCGGGCCATGAACAGGCGACCAGCGGCCTTTTTGCGCAGGGATCGAAAGCCCGCCAACTGCGGGGGCAGGGCCGCAAACCACTGCTCCAAGAGAGCCGGGCGAGCGTCCGGCTCGTACGCCTGGAGCGCATCGATCAAGACGACCACGGCCTTTTCGGCGTCTTGCCAGGCGGAAGGCTGGATTTTGAGCGCGTTGTCGAGATACTCGGCAGCCAGGTCGGGGCGCTTCATCCACAAAGCATCCAGCGAGGCGGCAATGCAGGCTGAGCGCATGAAGTGCGCGGCAAAGCGCTGCTCCCAGTCCATTTCTTCGGGGAGGTGTTCCATCAAAGCGCGGGTGAACTGGGCCGGGTCGCCGGTCACCGGTTCGGCGGCCCAGGCGATGAGCGTGGAGAGGAGGGGCGGGTTTTGGCCCTGCGCCAGGGATGGGTCCAGGCGCAGCGCCTCACTCAACAAAGCCCGGCCCGCCTCGAACTGCCCGCCACCGTATTCCCGCCCGGCGACCGAGACTCGGGCGGCGGCTTCGGCCCGGCTGCGCAAGTGCAGGGCCTGCTCGGGCAGATCGGAGCGTT
This sequence comes from Anaerolineaceae bacterium, assembly GCA_016927865.1. Taxonomy (GTDB): domain Bacteria; phylum Chloroflexota; class Anaerolineae; order Anaerolineales; family Anaerolineaceae; genus Anaerolinea. The sequence continues at coordinate 53,241 of JAFGLU010000144.1, read as the reverse complement.
CATACAGCGCCCCGAACACCTGCAGGGTGCCCCGGCTTTGCTTGCCCACGTCGCGCACAGCCTGATCGGCGTGCATGCGGTAGGCGCATACCACCGCCTGCGACCAGCTCATCTGACAGCCCGCAACCACCAGGCGCAGCCACAGGTCCAGGTCTTCGGCCCAAGAAAAGTTGGGGTTGAACCCGCCCACGCGCTCGATCCAATCCTTGCGCAGCAGGACCGAATTGGTGATGATGGCCGCGCCTAACAAGACCGTGGAAAGGTCCAGGGTGGGCTGGAAGACCCAGGGGCGGCGCTCGGCCAGCCACCCGCCCTGCCAATCAATGTAGCGGAAGCCGCCCGCGACCAAACCCAGGTCGTGGTTCTCGTCCAACTGGGCGACCTGAAAAGCCAGCTTGGCGGGCAGGAACAGATCGTCGGAATCGAGGAAAGCCAGGTAATCGCCACGGGCAATTTCGAGGCCGCGGTTGCGGGCCGCGCTGACGCCGCTGTTCTTCTGGTGAAAGTAATGGATGCGGGGATCGGAAAAACCTGCGACAACCTGGCGAGTGGCGTCCTCGGAGCCGTCGTCGATGACGAGGACCTCGAAATCGGCGAAGGACTGGCCCAAAACACTGTCGATGGCAGCCGGAAGTAAGTCGGCGCGGTTATAGCTGGGCATGATTACGCTGACTTTTGGGCGCTGGGGGCGAAGCGGATCGACTTTACTACTCACTTTTGAATCCGCCGGAAAATATAGACTTCATCTTGCTCTTGTTCGGACTGGAAGGACTTGACCAGCTCGAAATCGAGATGCTCTTGCAGACCAGCCAGAAGGGCATCGTCCAGGCGGCTGACCAGGGCCTCGCCGGAAATATCAAAGACTCGCTCCTGGCGATAGATGGCCACCCAATCACCGGATTCTACACGGGTGAGCAATTCGTCCGCACCGACCTCGGTCTCGGTCCAGTGGTAGAGCTCCTGCACATCCCAGGAATAGCCCTGCTCGCGCACCAAGTTTTGGAAGGTGGGCTGGTTGAAGCTGTGATAATTGCCCACCACCCACCAGCGCAGCGGAGTCTCGGCTCCAGCCGCTTCCTCTACAGTATCAAAGGCGTTGCGGGTCATTTGCATGTTGGTGGGACGCAGGTCGGCGTCATGTTGGATCCAGGTGAGCCAGCGGGGCAGGTCAGGGCCAAAGCTGAGACTGACCCAGAAGAGCAGGTGCAGGGCCAGGAGGGCCGCCGCGACAACCCAGCGGGCGCGTGCGCCCTGCTTGAGAATAGCAACCAGCGCCAGGGCTGCCAGCATGCCCAGGGGGATGAAGGCTGGGGTGATGAAGCGCGTGTTGATGTTGCGCATGCCGAAGCCCACCGCCAGGTTGACCAGCGCGCAAACCACCAGCATGGCGATGCTATAGCGGTTCCAATCGGTGAGCAGAGTACGCGGCGCGCGTAGCACGACCGCCAGGCCCCAAACCAGGCCGCCGAGGAAAATGACGGCACCGGGCCAGCCCGTTTGACTGAGGAGCACTCCGGCGTAGGTTATGGCTGCCTGGAAGAAAGACTCCGACTCCATCGTGTGCAAGGTGAAAGCGGGCTGGGTGGCATACTCGAGCATGTCCTGGTAGCCGAGGAAGTAAACCGGGCCAGCCACAATCAGCGCAGTCACCACGGCTGCGAGGAAAGGCAGCAGGATGGCTTTGCGCTTGCCCTTCTCGCGGGCCCAGCGCAGCGCCAGCCACAGCCCCCACAGCGCCAGCGGCCCGACGGCCGACACGGGGAACTGCTGTTTGCTGAGCAAGCCCAGCCCGGTGGCTGCGCCAATGAAAATGGCGCCCCACAGACTGGTCTTTTGACCAAAGTAGATCAGTGCCAGAAGGAGCAAGCCGATAGAGGCAAATAGAGCCGGTTCGCCCATGACCGTCTTGGACCAGAAAAAGATCAGCGGGGCCGTGCCAACCAGCAAGATTCCAAGGATTCCCGCCCAGCCGCCGGAGAGCTTTTTGCCCACGCCATAAGCACTGAGGAGCAGCAAGAGGAACCAGACGATGTGCGCCAGGCGCATGACGAGGAGCGTTTTGCCGCCGATCAGCGCGCCCAACAGGCTGGTGATGAACACCAGTGGAGGAATGTGATGGGGAATGGCATAGACCGCACCCCAGAACACGCCGCGCAGCAGGTCGCCACGGTTTTCAATGAAATCCAGCCAGTCGAAGGTGGCGCTGGCATAGACGCTGTCGTCCCACTGGTTGGGGAGGGGCTGGCGCGTGACATGAATCACGGCTGCCGCCAGGATGGCCGCTGTAAACAGGGCAGCCAGCAAGGCGGGCCAGACGGAAGGCCGGGCTCGCTGCGCGAGCCCGGCTTGCATTTTGTTGGAAGGGTCAGAAGTCATGAATGGTGTTTCACTCCGCAGGAAATCCGACCGGGATTAACGGTAAGACATGAACTCGTCCAGGTAGTAGATACCGCGCGTGCCCGAGTCGAGACCGCCCGCGGGGCCGAAGCGAATGCGATCGATGCGGCGAGTGTCGTTGTCGATGGTGGTCAGCGAGACCGGCGCGCCGCCATCCACCGAGAGGCTAACCAGGCCGTTGTTGGCGCCTGGAGCGGTCGCAGCCTGCCATTCCAGGGCAACCTGGTGGGGAGCATCAGGGATGGTCAGCCAGGCGGTATTAGACCAGCTATTGGAATCATTGCGGATATTCGCGCGCAGTTCGTAGTGCCCGGAGTAATAGCGCAGTTCGATGCGCGTGACGATGGCAGAAGTGCCGGTATAGCCGTAGAACAGATAATGGGCATTGCCGTTGCGCATGGGAATGGAGTTGGGATCGAAGAGGAAGGTAGCCGTGAAGTGACGCTCGGCGGTCGGGCTGTCGTCGATCAGGTAGATTGTGGTGCTATCGTCAATCACCGCTTGCAAGCCGTAGTTTCCGGCAAGGGCTGCTGCGGGCACCGCTGAAAGGTCACTGCCATCGGGCACAACAATTGTCCAGGCCGAAAGGTTGCCTGTCTCAAAACTATCAGAGAAGATCAACTGCGGGCCGGAAGTGGGGGTTGGAGTGGGAGTAGACGGAACCTCGGTTGCGGTGGGCGTGAAAGTAGCCGTTGCGGTAGGTGTGAAGGTCGCAGTGGGCGGCTCGGGCGTAGCAGTGTTGGTGGGGGTGGGCGGAAGCTCCGTCGCAGTGGGCGTTGCGGTTGGCGGCTCAGGAGTCGCCGTGGGGGTGTCGGTGGGCGTAGGCGGAAGCTCGGTGGCAGTAGGCGTGACTGTGGGCGGTTCAAGAGTCGCCGTAGGTGTATTGGTGGGGGTGGGCGGAAGCTCGGTGGCAGTAGGCGTGGCTGTGGGCGGCTCGGGGATAGCCGTAGGGGTGTTGGTGGGCGTGGGCGGAACTTCGGTGGCAGTGGGTGTGAAAGTGGGCGGCTCGGGTGTAGCGGTATCGGTGGGGGTGGGCGGCACATCCGTCGCGGTGGGCGTTGCGGTTGGCGTTTCGGTATCCTCCGGGGTCGGGGGCACGGGGGTAGCTGTGTCCGGCTCGACGGTGGGGGGCACCGGGGTGGCAGTGGGCGGCTCAGAGGTCGCCGTGGGCGTGTCGGTCGCGGTGGGGGGCACCTCGGTCGCAGTCGGGGTCAGTGTAGGCGGCTCGGGGGTGGCCGTATCGGTTGGGGTGGGGGTTTCAGTTGGAGTAGGCGTTTGGGTCGGCGGTTCCAAAGTAGCCGTCGGGGTGGGCGTTGAAGCCGTGCCCGTGCAGACCTGGACCAGCGGCTCAACAGCGGCTACAGCGCGGAGCTTGACGCTGTCCAGGTAGATGTCCGTGTCATAGGCGTAGACGCTGGCGAACATGCCCACCGTGGGAATGCTGTTGACGATCTGAGCCTGCTGAACGCCGTCAATGCTGAACGTCGCCTGTCCGGGCAGCTTGCGCAGGGTGTAGGTATGCGCGGTGGTTACGCCGCCCGCCGGGAGCGAAAGAATTTGCATGGACTCTTGCCAGGAAGCGCGCGCCCAGGCGTAGAAATTGTTGCTGGTCTTTTCAAAGACGACAAAATCACTACCGTCGGGCGGAGCCAGCTCCAGGCCCCACCAGGCAAAGCGGGTGTTCGAACCGGTGCGCAGGCGGGCGGTCATTTCCACCGAATTGAGCGCCGTTCTGCCCAGCAAGTTCGCGCCACGGGGAATGGTTGCCTCTCCGCTGGCAAAGGTGGCGCTGCCGCCGGAAATGCTCCACAGAGTGGTGTTGAGGGCCGGTCCGTCAAAGCCGTCCCACAGCAGGTAAACATTGGCCGGATCAGCGGGCGGCGCCCCAGCAGACGGGTTGCCGTAATAGAGAATGTAGCTGCTGTCCACAGCGCCGGACGCCAGGGGGGCCTGCAAGCGGAACCAGATTTCGGTGGACGCCGAGTTGAAGGCCGTCTCGGCGACCCGGTCAAGTTGGACATAGTTAGCGCCGTCCAGCCAGGCTACGCGCAGATCGTTTCCATCGGCGAGCAGCTTGCCCGCGGCGGTGAGCGCAGCGGTATCCAGGGTGACGCGCACGGAGTAACCGGCAGGCAGCACCTCTGCGCCGGGATTGCTGATCTGCAACCCGGCACGATAGGTCCAGGGGCCTTCGGCGCCGAGCATGAAGCTGCCTGTCTCTTCACCGGGGCAAACGCCGCCGGGGGTGCTGGTTATCTCAGGGGTCGGTGTGGGCGGAACCGGGGTAGATGTCGCGGTGGCGGTAGGCGTGAATGTGGCGGTCGGGGTAGAGGTCAGCGGAATATCCGTCGAAGTTGCTGTAGCCGAGCCGGTGGGGGTGTGAGTGGGCGTGGGTGCGGTGGCAGTAGGCGTGATCGGGGTAGCCGTGGCAGTGGGGGTCACCGGGGTGGGCGTGGGGGTGGGAACCGTTCCACCAGGGCAAAGGTTGACCAGCGGCTCCTGGGCTGCGCGCAAGGTGGCTTTGACCCAATCGACACGCATGGGCACCGAGAATCCGTACATGCTGACCGAAAGCGGGCTGCCGGGCGCGCCGCTGGTGATGGCGGCGGCCTGGGTACCATCAATACTCAAGGTCACGCCGCTGCCATACCAGTCGAGCAGGTAAGTGTGCCAGTCAGTCAAGCCGCTGGCAGGGCGGACGAGGCTGCGGGTGGTGTCGGAATAGTTGCTGCGTGCCCAGCCCCAGAAGGTGTCGGAGGTCTCCTCAAAGACGATGAAGTTGGCGCTGTCGTTGGGGCTTTGTTCCATGCCCCACCAGGCGAAGTTACCGGCTTCATCAAGGCGCACGCGTATCTCCAACCGGGCGTTCAACATTGTTTGATTGCTAATCACGCTGCTGCCGGCGGGAAGAACCAACTGCCCGTCGCTGACCGAAGGCGACCCGGCGCTGACGTTCCAGCCGCTGCCCAGGGTCGAGCCATCAAAATTCTCCCAGAAGGCATACACATTGGCCGGGTTGGTCGGGGCCGCTCCCGCCGAGGGATTGCCGTAATACAAGAAATAGGCGCCGTCGGAAGTGTTGGCGGGAATTTCGGCCTGGGTCTTGAAGGAAATAACGGTATCGGGGGCATTGAAGGAGGTCTCGGCCAGGCGGTCCAGTTCGACCAGACTGCTGCCGTTGACCCACACCACGCGCAGGTCGCTGCCATCGACGCGCAGCTTGCCCGCGGCGGTGAGGGCGGCGGTGTCGAGGACGAGATTGACCGTGTAACCGGCGGGAATGGGGGCGGAAGAGGGGTTTTCAATAAGCAAGCTCTGGCGGTAAGTCCAGCCGGATACCATGTTGACGTTGAAGTTTCCGGTTTCTTCACCCAGGCAAGCGCCAGGGATGGGCGCGGGCGTGGTGGCAGGAGCGTAGCGTACTTCCAACTGGGAGGCTGTGCCAGTGCGGATTTTCATCCCCGTATCCGTGTAACGGTATTGCTCCGCGCCCACGGGGGAACCATCCAGCAGCACCTGCAAATCGGCGATACTCCAGGAATCGAGACCGGGCAGGCTCACCTCAATGGTGGTCTGCGGGTCCACCGCGCCGGAGATGGAAGCAGCGAGGATGGTCTGCGCGCCGTTGTTTGTATACGAAGGAGTCACCACTGCTGCGCTGCGGGCCACCCACCAGTCGTAAATGCCCGCGGCGTTGGTCGACCAGACGCGTGGCTTGGAAAGCACATGATTGAGATAGGTGGAATGCACGCTGTTGTCATTAGAAACATTGTGCCCGTAGAGGTTTATGAAGGCACCCTGATCGTAGAGGAAATCAACGGCGGCAATGGTCGAACTGTTATTGTGATACTCCAAGGATTGGGCCACGCTGCCGTTCACGTACCACTCGCTGGGGGGCAGGCTGAGCTGGGAGAACTGCTTCCCGGCGGTGGTGTTCGAGACAGTCCAATGCGGGAAGAGACCCAGTTTTTGCTCTCCGGCGGCGGTCACGCCCAACTGGCTCAAAATATCATAGGAACCTTCACGGGTAGACATGAAGGCCGGCGAAACCCATATGCGCGGGCAGTTACCTGCCACGCCGCAGCCGGCCCGGCCATTATCCAGGCCGCTCAACCAGCCCTCGATGTCCTGGAAGGAAATCTGCAAAGAAGCCAGACCGTAATCGTAGCCGCTGGCATAACCAGAAGGGGTAGTGTCCAGGGCTTCATCCGGGCCCCAGTGCCAGTACTCATAGGATGAAGGCGGCAGGGAGAAATTGGGGTTGGGCAGACCACCATTGTGCGAACCGATAGTCGCGCCATAAAGGGAGACAGCCCGCTGAATGCTTTGCACGGTGGCGGCTTTTTCAGCCTCGCTCAACTGCGGGTCTTCGGAGCCTGCGCGCAGGACGCCGGTGGTGAAGTAATAATCCCCTTTGACGCCCAGCGAGGCTTCATAAGCAGCCGAGCTTTCGATGGAAGTGATGAGCTCGGGGAAGTTTTCGAAGTCGTGGCGCATGTTGAAGGCCGCGTCGTAGGCGAAAGGCCACTCGCTGAGGGTGAGCATGGGCACCTGCAGCGATTCAAAAGCCCATTGGATGGCTTCGCGGAAGATGATATACGAATACATGCTCACGTCGAAGCCGCCGTGGCCGATCAAGGGCTGGAGCAGGCTGTAGTACAGGAAGCGCCCGCTGCCGTAGGATTGGGTAGCCAGGACGGGGCCTTGCCCGCCGTTGGCCAGCACCTCAGCCCCGTTGGCCGCGACGCGCCAGACGTAATGCTGAGCGATGTAGAAAATCTTCTCGTCGGCGGTCTGGGGCATGGACCAGGGAATCGTCCCTGCGGGGATGTGGGCGGTGAGGCGGTGATCGCCGGTGCGGGTGAAGTTCAAGTCCAGGGCCCAGTTTTGCAAACTGGTTGTGGTGCTGTTCAGACCCATTTCCGCGGCGAGGGCAAAGTTGCCGCGCGGGGAGCCGTCGGGGAAGCGGGTGAAGGATGAAGAACCGGCGAACAAGAAACCGCCCGCCTGCACGTAGCTGCGCAGGGGCGCAATTTCGTTATCGGCAACCGCTTCGGCTGCCAGGCTGATGAGGATGGGGTAACGCGGGGAGCCGTCGAGGTTGAGCAAGGCGCCGGAGGCGATGTCGGCGTCGGTGATCACGGTGTAGGGGATGCCGTCGGAGCGCAGGGCTTCTTTGACCGATTCGGTGATGAGGGAATAGGTCCACCAGGGCTGCCACCACTGGGTACCGGTGGTGCCCGAGCCGGTGGGCGTGGAGCCGGAAGCGGGCATGGTAGCCAAAGCCTCGGTTAGTTCGGAGACGTGTACCGCGACCATCGGCAGCGGGACCTGGGTGGTTTGTGCCGCGGGCGCCTGGGGCGCGCTGGCAGAAACCGGTTGGAGACCCGTGCTGAGGACCAGTACACCAATAAGAAATGCATAAAAGAATCGGCTAACGTTCATCCGTAACATTCCCCTTCCCATCGACCTTACAATCACCTTACAGTTTCTCCCTATTGTACAACATTGAGTTGTCTTCACAAACAATAATCACCCTTTTTGCAACGAAGATGCAACAGTTTCGATATCGCTGAGGGTAATTGTATGAGATGGTACCTAAATCTACGCTTGTAGGGGTCGGGTTTCCCGACCCGCCGTTGGGCAACCACGACACGGGCGCGGAGAACGCGCCCCTACCGGTGGTTGCGGGCAGAATAACGGCGTGCTTACCTGAGGTTTCAGACGCAGGTATGAAATCCGCGCTACAAAAGACCGACCCATTCGGTCTTGTAGGGGTCGGGTTTCCCGACCCGACGCCGGTCAACCACGACACGGGTGCGGAGACCGCACCCCTACCGGTGATTGCGGGCTGATTGCCTGAGGTTTCAGACGCGGGTAAGAAACCCGCGCTACGAAGAAGAGGCTGGGTTATTTGATCTGGAAGGATTGCACGCCTTCGATGACCCTGGCCTGATCTTCTGGGGTGAGGGTGATGAAGAACGGCAGGCGGACCAGCCGGTCGCTCATCTCTTCAGTCACCGGGCAGTCGCCTTCCTTGCCGCCAAAGCGCCGCCCCATGTCGGACAGGTGCAGGGGCAGGTAGTGGAAAACCGCCTGAATGCCCAAAGATCGCAGGTGCATGATCAAGCCCTGCCGCGCCGCCAGATCGGGCAGGAGCATATAGAACATATGATAGGCCTGTTCGCAGTGCGCGGGGATAAACGGCAGCCCCACCCCATTTTGCGCAGCCCAATCGGACAGACCAGCGGCGTAGGTTTCCCAGATGCGTTGGCGCGTGCCCTGAATCTTGTCCCGGTCCTGGAATTGGGCGTAGAGAAAAGCTGCCAGGATATCGGATGGCAGGTAACTGGAACCGATGTCCACCCAGGTGTATTTATCCACCTGCCCACGGAAGAAGCGGCTGCGATTGGTGCCCTTCTCGCGGATGATCTCGGCGCGCTCGATCAAGTTTGGGTCGTTGATAATCACCGCGCCGCCCTCGCCGCAGGTGAAGTTCTTGGTTTCGTGGAAGCTGAGGGTGGCCATGGCGCCAAAAGTGCCCAGGCTTTTGCCCTTGTAGCGCCCGAACAATCCGTGGGCGTTGTCCTCGATCACGGGGATGCCGTGACGGGCAGCAATGGCCAGGATGGCGTCCATCTCGCAGCCCACCCCGGCGTAATGCACCACCACAATCCCGCGCGTGCGCGGGGTGATGAGCGCTTCCAGGTGATTTTCGTCAATATTGAGCGTATCGGGGCGAATATCGGCAAAGACGGGTTTGGCCCCGCGCAGAACGAAAGCGTTCACCGTGGATACAAAGGTGAAAGAGGGCAGGATGACCTCGTCGCCGGGTTGGATATTGAGCAGCAGGGCTGTCATCTCCAGGGCGTGCGTGCAGGAGGTGACCAAAAGCACCTTGGGGGTCGGGAGTGCCGCCTCCAAGAGGGCATGGGTTTGTTTAGTGAAATACCCGTCGCCGGAGATGTGCCAGCGATTGAAGGCTTCGGTGATGAAGCCCATTTCGGTGCCTAAAAGCCCCGGTTTGTTGAAGGGGATGGTAATTACGGTTTCTGTTCCCATATATAGGTCGCTGCCTCCGGGCCGGTCATGAATAGTAAGTCCAGAATGGATACGAACGGGTCATAGGGCGGGTAAAGCTGGGGATATTCGGGATAGTCGTACTCGATAAACTCCAGGCTGATGCCCGCCGCGGCCAGTTTCTCTTCTTCCAAATAATCTCGGGCCGAAGGTCCGGAGATGTAATGGGTGGCGCCCAACTGGGTCAGGATTTCCACCAGACGATCGGTCTTTGTGCCGTGTGCCTGAAGCGAGGACGAGCGCACAAATTCGGTCTTCAGGCCCAACTCGCGGGCCAGCGCCACGGTGAGATCGATGGTCAGGTCCGCTAGAAGGCGATCCTGGCGGCGGTAGAAGGGCTCTAGCAGGGGCGCATAAGTCTTGAAGTAGGGCGCGGTTTTATAGAACTGGCGCAAGATATCCCAGTGACTGGCATTCCAGGCTTTGGTCCAATCGATTTCCACCTGGTTGATGGGCACGCTGTTCTCGACCACGCCCTGGGTGTGGACGGGAATGGTCAGCCAGCGCGTGCCGCTGGGAGTCTTAATGCGATTGCGATTGCGCCAGCCGTTTTTGTCGTACTGCACATCGTCATAAAACACAAAGGTATCCGCCTTCTGGATCTGGTGGAAGTAGCCCCGCCAGGGAATATACGAAGGCTGCAAGATCACGACATTCATGAATGTTCCTTCTCAATCACCAGAAATCCACACGGCGTTTAGCTGGCGGAAATCCTCCTCCAGCACGCCCATATACAGGGCCGCAATGCGCTCTCCGTGTAAGATGAACTCGTCGCGCAGGACGCCCTCAATCTGGAAGCCCAGGCGCTGATAGGCATGGATGGCGGCTGTATTGCGGTTGTGCACCGTCAGCCAGACCTTATGCAGCCCCAGAGTCTCAAACGCCTCGCGCAATGCCAGGTAAATCCCCGTGCGGCCCAGGCCCGACCCGCGCAGGCTTTCTTCGCCTACATACACGGAAAGACGTGCCGTAGACAGGTAGTGGTCGATGCGGTCCAGGATCACGTTGCCGACGTGCACACCGTTATTCAAAATCGCAAATGCGCGGACGCTGTCATCCTGCAGGGCTTGAGCAATCCACGCATGGGTGTGCTCAAGGGAGGGTTCGCGGCGGATGCCCAGGTTTTCTCTGACCAACGGGTCGCAGACCCAGCGATACATATTGTCGGCATGGTCCGCAGAAAGCGGCGCCAGGCTGACCGTGTTTTTTAGGACAAAGGAGTTGGGAGTCATCGAATTTTCCATTATGAATTACCGGGTAAGGGTTTGGAATCTTCCTTCGCGCCAATCTGCTCTTTGACGACATAGGTAGGGCGATCCATGCTGCGGTTGAACATGCGGCCCAGGTATTCGCCAAAGATGCCCAGGGCGAAGAGCTGCGCGCCGGAGAAGATGGCGATGATGGAAGCCAGGAAGGGGAAACCGGGCACGCTCTTCTCGATGACAGCGCGGACGACCACATAGAGCAGCACGCCGATACCAAAGACGGCCATCACAAAACCCATCATGCTGGCCAGACGCAGGGGGGCGGTGCTGAATCCGGTGAGGATGAGCATGGCCTGGTTGAAGAGCCTGCCAAAGTTATAGTTGGACTTGCCGATGAGGCGCGGTTTGTGCTCAACGATTTGGGTGCCGAAGCGGGTGGTACCCCAGGAAAGGAGCACATCCAGGAGCAGGTTGGGGCTTTGGAAGCCGACAAAGGCATTGCGCAGGTCGGTGCGCAATGCGCGGAAGGCGCTGATGTTGCCAATATCGCGAATGCCCATCGCGCTGGCCAGGGCGCGCTTGGTGAAGCGAGACAACAGGTTGCGCACCAGCGAATGGGGCATCTCCCTGGGAGTGCCATAAACCACGTCATAGCCCTCGGCCAGTTTGGCCAGCAGCAAGGGGATTTCTTCCGGGGGGTGCTGCAAGTCGTCATCCATCGTAATGATGATGGGATGGGTGGCGGCGCGGATGCCGCACAGCAGCGCGTTGTGCTGACCAAAGTTGCGCATCATGCAGATGCCGCGCAGCCAGGGCCGCCCCGCGCTGAGCTGCTGGATGACCTGCCAACTGCGGTCGCGGCTGCCGTCATTGACCAGGATCAGTTCATATGCCCCGGCAATTTGCGGCAGGACAGTCTCCAGGCGCTCGACCAGCAAGGGCAGCGAGCCTTCGCTGTTGTAAACTGGAACGACAATGGTGAGGGCGGGCACAGAATGCGTCATTTCTGCTTCCATTCGTAGGGCACCCGGATGGGCGCATCGGTGCGAGAGTGGCGGATGCTGCCGCGGGCGGCCTGACCGGCGTCGATGCTTTCATCGACTACCCGGAAGCTGCCCAGGCGCTGCCAATTGACCAGCAGGCGGGTGCGGTCGGCGTCGTAGACCTCGCCCCAGATCAGGTACGCGCGCTGGCGCAGGGGCACCGAGCGGAAGTGGCACAGCATTTCGCCCGCGCCTTCCACCTGGGAGGGGGCGGCACTATCCACCAGCATGCTGGCGATGATCAACGGCGAGCCGCCCTGCCCGTCTGAGATCGAGACGACAAAGTGAGGGCGCTCGACCACACCCTTGGTAGCGTAACGCACCCGCACGACGATATCCTCATCCGGCGCGAACCAGTCGCGCTCTTTGCCCTCGGCGTCCAGGGTGTCTACGCCCGTAATCCACAAGTCCTGGCTGCCTTCGGCTTCCACCTTGCCCGCGGCCTCCAAAATGCGCTGCTCCTGGCTATCCAGGTAGCCGCTGAGCACGCGCTGGGGAATGTCGTCCATCTTCACCTGCCCGCGCTCCAACCAGACGACGCGGTCACAGAGCTGCTCGATCACAAACAGGTTGTGGGAGATGAACACGGTGGTCTTTCCCGAGCGCACAAAACGGGTGAGCAGGTCGTAGCATTTTTGTTGAAAGCTCATATCGCCGACGGCCAGGACCTCGTCGACCAGCATGATGTCGGGGTCCACGTGAGCGGCGACGGCAAAACCCAGCCGGGCGAACATGCCCGATGAGTAGCGCTTGACGGGCATGTCGATGAAGCGCTCCAACTCCGAAAAGGCCACAATCTGGTCAAAGCGCTTGCGGACTTCCTTTTGGCTGAGGCCCAAAATGACCCCGTTGAGCAAGACGTTCTCCCGCCCGGTGAGCTCGGGGTGAAAGCCCGCGCCCAGTTCGATGAGCGACGAGAAGCGCCCAAACAACTGGATATCCCCTTCGGTGGGTTTGGTGATGCGTGAGAGGATCTTGAGGATGGTGGTCTTGCCGGCCCCGTTGGCCCCAATGATGCCCAAGGCCTCGCCGCGCTTGACGTCAAAGCTCACGTTGCGCAGCGCCCAAAAGCTGCCGGCGGCATCAGCACTGGGTTTGCCTAGGATTTTGCGCCCCACGCCCGAAAACACCTCGCGAATGCTGGAACGAGCCGTGCCCAGGCGGTACTGCTTAGAAATGTCGTCTACATGAACAGCGATGGTGGCATCAGATGATGTCTGCAAAGCGGGCCTCGACTTTCTTGAAGATGGAATAACCGATAATGAGCACAACCAGGGATACAGCCAGGGCCAGCCCAACTTGCCAGAGGTCCGGCAGGCGGTTGAAGAACAGCACTTCGCGGTAGCCATTCAATAGTACCGCCATGGGGTTGAGCATGTAGTAGGGGCGCAGCCATTCGGGCACCTGGGAAAGCGGGTAAATGATGGGAGAAGCGTACATCCACAACTGCAGCAGGATGGGCACCATCTGGGAGATATCGCGGTAATACACGTTCAAGGCAGAAGCGCCCAGGGTGAGGCCGACCATCAAGATGATCTGGATGAGGAACAAGACCGGGATGAAAAGCATGGCGGGGGTCAGCTCGACACGGTAGGCGATCATCATGCCGATGAACACAACCAGACCGCACAGATAATCGACGAAGCTGGTCATGATGGACGCCAGGGGGAAGATCATGCGGGGCAGGTAGATTTTGGTGACCAGGTTCATGTTCTGCACGATGCTGGGAATGCCCAGGCTCAACCCGCGCACGAAGAAGGTCCACGGCAGCATGGCGCTGTAACTGAAAATTGGATAAGGAATCCCATCGGAGGGAATTTTGATGAAGTAAGAGAAGGCCACCACAAACGCCAGGGTCAGCGCAATGGGCTGAAAAACCGCCCAGGCAAAGCCAAAAAAGGACTGCTTGTAGCGGGCCTTGAGCTCACGCCCCGACCAAACCCACAGCAGTTCGCGATATTTCGCTAATTCTTTGATACCGTCAACGAGTTCCATAAACGATTGGTTTTCCTTACTGAAGTGTCTGCGAGACTGTCGTTAAACAGCGCTGCGTTTTTTGATGACCACCGCGGCAGCCGTGGCAATAATCAATAGGACCGGGATCAGGCCCACAGCAATCGCTTTACCCGGCGAGTACGGACGGATATTTTCCTCCGGCTCGCCCAGGTCCAACGTGGGGGTTGGCTCGGGCAGCGCAGGGGCAGTGGTGGGCGTGGGGCCGGCGGGCGCAGCCTGGGGCAGCGGATCGGGGATGGCAAGCGGGGCAACCGCCGCCGCGCCGGATCGACCACGCACGTACCAAACCGTGAACGGCGAAACATTGCGGTCCAGCCAGAGCACATGCACCTGGTTGCCCAGGCCCACCTTAATGCGCATCATCTCGCCATCCCCCGTGTAAGCGCGGAGGGCGATATCCTGCGATGCGCTCCAGCCCAGCCCGTCCCAACTGGCATGCAGGGGGCCGATGATGCTGACTGCATGGAGAATGCCACCTGCATCAAAGGCCATTTCATTCCACCCGGCTCGACCGGTTTGGCTGAGCTCGGGGAAAACGATGGTCGGCTGGGACCAGCTTTCACCGTCATCCAGCGAGTAGATGTGATTGCGTTCGACCGTGGGCGCGCCATCCCAGAGGATGTGTACCTGGTTGCCGCCATAGGTTTGAATATCGGGGACGATAGGGCCGAAGCCCTGGCGATAGGCGCTGCTGCCGCTGCTGTCAAACAACCAGGGCTCGCTCCAGGTCTGGCCATCGTCATCCGAATGGGTATAGTACGCCAGGCGGCCCGGCCAGGGCAGCACGTTCCAGACCAAATGAATGCGCCCCGATTCGCTGATTGCCAGGCGAGGGTAAATGCCGAATTCGTCGGGACGCTGCAACCCAGCCGATACCTCCAACTCGCGACCCCAAGTCTCGCCGTTGTCCTTGGACATGAGGAAATTGATGTTCTTGGTGTAAAAGTCGGCGTAGGCCAGGTAGATGTAGCCACGGCTGTCGGAGACAAACGAATGCTGGCCTTGCGCCGGAGAGGCAATGGCCGAGGGTTTGGACCAGGCGTAGATATCGCGGGCCTGGCGCACATGCACGCTGGTGTGCATCAAAGCAGAGACGGTTCCGCCCGTGCCATACACCAAATGCAGATAGCCGTTGGGGGTGACGGTGATCTCGGGAAACTGGGCAGCCAGGCCCTGGCCAGCCACGACGATATCAAGCGGGCGACTCCAATTTTCGCCGTCAAAGGACGAATAGTAGATCGTATCGCCCTCACCCACCGGCCTTAGCGCAACCTCATCGGTCTGGCTCCAAACCACGTGCACCACGCCGGATAAATCCACGGCCAGGGCGGGTTGTCCCGCCTCAATGTTGGGATCGGACAGGCGCACGGGATCGCCCCAGGTAACCCCCGAGTTGGCGGCAGCGCTCAACGGATGGGAACCGGCCAGCAAACCCACCAACAAGAGACAGCCCGCAATTCGCCTGAAAAGAGAATTCATGATCTGTTTTTTCCTGGTACTGCCCGCGAAAGGGAAAGAAAACACCTAATTCCCTGCCTGCCATGAAGAGCGGTAGGTTTCAATCGACTGGCGGATGAACTCAGCCAAAACCGGCGCGACCTCAGCATTCGCCAGGGCGTTGGGGTGAGAGTCGGTACCGTCTGAATATTCCGCTTTCAACGCATTGTAATCGGATTTGGTCGGATCGTCACCCGCCAAAAAGCCGTACAGGTCAAAAACCGCCATGTTGGGGTGCCCGGCGGTGAATTCCGGCGAGGTCATCCATTCCGCCACCTCGCGAGCCCGCGCTGCGTCGGCGGGATTGGTTTCGGCCACATTGAGGGGCGGGATGGTGAGCAGGATAAAGAAACGATCGGGGGTTGCGTCAATCCGCTCGCGGATGGACAGGTAATAGTCTTTGTACTGAGCCACCTGCTCGGCGCTATAAATATAGTTGGCCGGGAAGCAGGACTTCATCATGACGACTTCATACTGCATCAACCCGCTGAAGGCATTGAGCGGCAGAGGCAGCCGGGGCTGGTTGAAGATGCGCGCCAGCCCGTCGGGGTCGGTGTTGTCATCGGGAACGTTCAACGTGTAGCCGCGGAAGGCGCCGTCCGGGCCGCTCAGGCCGTATTCGATGTAATCCTGGTCGGTCATGTAGATTCCGGACTGGGTCAGCAGGTCGCGCAGGCCGCCCTGCGAGATGATGTTGTCACCGACCGAATGATGTAAGAAGATCAGGTTGGTGAATTCGCCCTGGTTGAGCGAAGAGACGTTCTTTTGATCGGCCAATACTTTGAGATTGCTGGAGGCAAAGTAGATTTGGGTGCTCACCCAACTGCGCAGCCCCAGCGGGCGCCCGCTGATCAGCCGATAGGCGCCCACGCCAACCACAAGCAGCCCTCCCATCAGGCCGGTGACTACCAGCCAAAGCGGAAGGTTAAATTTTAATACACGCACGGTTTTCAACGTTTCCTCCGGGTACGGTTGCGGAAAAGAGCTAAACTGGTAATTGCTCAACAGATAGGGAAGTTCCCGAATTTGTGGTGTTTGGCGGGGCAAAGCCCCGCCAAACACCACAAATTCGGGGCATTTCTACCAGGGTCTGAGTAGTTACACCTTATCCGAAAAGGTATCGAGATGTCGCTCGCAAGGGGGATTTCATCAAGCCGCTGATGAGAAGATAGGGAATGGCAACGCCGGACAGGATGAGCAGCGGCTGGAAGATGATTTGATGGGCCAGGATGAAGGGGGCCAGGTGATAAATGGCGCGAGCAGTCAATTCCAGGACGAGAATGTGAGACAAGTAAATGCCGTAGGATTTGCCCCCCATCATGTAGAGAGTCTTGGAGAAGGGCAGCTCGATATGCTCAAAAGCAAGGTAGGTCAGGATGAACAAGACGGAGTAGAGGGTGGTGGAGAGGGTCAGGGCAGTGCCCTTCCAGCTTTCCATGCCGCTCAGGCGCGCGCGCCACTCAGGCTCCAGAACTGCGGCCACCGCCGCCAGCAACAGAAGACCCGGCAACACCCAGCGGTAGCGCTTGAACGCCTGCCCGATGCGGGGCTGCTTTTGAGAGACCACCACCCCGGCGGTGAAGAAGAAGATCCAGTTCAGGCATAGCCAATCTGGGACGCCGCCGTAACTGAGCCAGGGTAGTTTGGCCTCCAACTGGTAGTAACGCAGGGCCAGCAAGCCAAACTGGATGACTGCGCTAATGGTCAGAACCAAATAAGGGCGGCGGCTGGCCCAGCGCACCAACCAGACCGAGATGGCCAGCAGTTGAATCAGAACAGGCACGTAGAAAAAGGCTCCCACCGCCTGCCCGGTGAGCAGTTTTAAGGGATACTCCCACCATAAATAAGGGCCGTCGCGGAACCCGACCCAGACGAAGTAAACCAGCGACCAGATCAGGTAAGGGTAAAGCAGACCCAACAAGCGGGCGCGCAAGGTGCGCCAGTTGAGGGTGCTGGTGGTACCGCGCCCGGCATAGGTCATGAACGCGCCGGAGACGAACAGGAAGGCGGGCACGCTGAAAACGGTGAGTTGTTTGAGCAGCACCAGCAGCCAGTAGGAAGCGGAGCCGAGTTGGTCGAAGTTGGGCGACTCGACGGGCAGGTAACGGTGAGCCCACCAGAACATGGCGGTGATGCCCCAACCGGAGGCATGGTTGGCGACGACAGCCTGGATGGCGAGACCGTTGAGCAGGAAGAGTTTTCGGTTCAAAGTTGCGGCTTTGTCAAACGAATTACCGAAATGCCCGGCATCAATTAGAAACAGAGAGGTGGTTGTCAGGCAATCACCTCTTTACTGTATCACAAATGGTACTACTCAGCCAGAAGCGGAAGAAGCCTGAATTTGAGGTGTGTGGGGTGCAAAGCACCCACACACACCTCAAATTCAGAAACTTTTCCTACCCTCCGAGGGGTACCTCACAAATTAGAGATTTGTCCGGCTGTAAGTGATACCTGTGTTGTCGTAGGGATCATCGCGGTGGGGATCGTCTATGTGCTCGTGGACACCCAGCCCGGCGTTT
This sequence comes from Anaerolineaceae bacterium, assembly GCA_016927865.1. GTDB lineage: Bacteria > Chloroflexota > Anaerolineae > Anaerolineales > Anaerolineaceae > Anaerolinea. The sequence continues at coordinate 35,484 of JAFGLU010000144.1, read as the reverse complement.
TCGGCCAGTTGCAGGTAACGAATGGAGTTAATGGGGCTGCTGCTGCCTTCCGGTTCGGCCAGCAGGAAATCAGCCATGACCGAGTCGATGGCGACCGGGTCAGTGGAGAAAAACAGACTCTTGGGGGGTTGATATTCAAAGGTCGACCACACCTGCGGGCGGCTGTCCTCGCCTTCCAGGCAGCCAAACAAACCGTCACCCACGGTCAGCACGGTCTTGTAGCGAATGTGCGGGTTTTTATACATATCCACCATGGGGTTGTAATCCTGGCGGAAATCTCGATCGAGGAACATGGTGTCGTGGAGCATATACGGTTCCAGGATGCTGCCGAAGTGATTTTTGAAGCCCAGGGTGATGCCGGACATGTGGTGGCGCTTCATGATGGGCATGTTGATCAGGTAATGGGTGTTGAGGATGAAATCGGTCAGGTAGACTTCATCCAGGCCATCATAGCTTGCATCTGGGTGGTGAAACTCGATTCGGCTGGAATTACCGGTGGTCAGGTATTGATTTTCACAACTGTTGGGGTCTTCGCCAAAACCCACGTGATACAAGGAACCATCATAGAAGCGCAGCGGAATCTTGCGGCGGGAATCGAAGACCAGGATGTCACTGGCCCGAACGCCAAAATTAACCGTAAGCGAGCGCACCAGGGCGTTGACCGGCTCGATGACCGCATCGATGTGGGGGCCGCCCTCACAGCCATTGTCGTCACCATCCACATCGGAATTATTGAAGTTTACCTTGATGGCAATCTTCTCGCCGGTTTTGTAGTTGGGGATCAGGGTCTGCCAGGCGTCGGTGAGATTGGACTTGCTGGTCAAATTTTTAAGGCCGGTGTCGACCATGTTATCCACAACAACCTGATCAACCATCTCCCAATAATTACCGGTGTCGGTTCCGGCCCAGTTGGTGACTCCGTTGGCGCGGACGTGAGCCACGCGCCCAGACAGGCCGTTGGGAGGCGGGACGGTGGGCACTACCGTGGGAACCGGGCCAACCGTGGGCGCTACCGTGGGCACTGTGGTGGGGGTGGGCTCGGGCGAGCTGCGGGTGATCATGGGTAGGTAATTCGAGTGGGGCCAGGGGGTGGAGGTCTGCGCAACGGCGATGCGGGTGGCCTCCTGGGCGCAGGCCACTGCGCCGCCCACGCTGGCTAAAGCGGCCATCTTCAATAAATCACGCCGGGATATTTTTCTATTTTTCATAATTTTGGATCCTTTCAACTTTGCTGCCGAGAGATCACCGGCAGCCAACCGGTAGAATTCCCATATCTACTCACCAGGGTTGAGGGCATCTTCACCTCAACGTGAGCAATCACGAAGCCTCTCTACCTGCGAATCACAGGCAGGTGCACAAAAAGGTCGGTAACCAGCGTAAAAACCGGGTTGGTGGTTACCAACTCCAAGCCGCTGTTGTCACCCACGGCAGCCACACGAACGTAATAGGTCTGATAATTTTCCAAGCCGGTGATCCGGTAGGAACGTGTCTCGGGGGGCAGGACGGAAATGGAGGTGTAATTGGGGTCATTGGAGTTGCGGTAATCGACACGCCAGGTGAAGGGCTCGTCGAGGACACCTTGGAATATCCAGGCTAAAAAAATCTCCTGGTCTCCAGGGGTGACGGACAGCGAAGCTTTGTTTTCCCAGACTGCGCCACGGTAAGCCAGCACGGTTTCAGCCAGCTTTTGCATATAGAACAGGTCGCCGCGCTCCAACCAGGGAATATCGGCATAGCGGGCCATCTGGTCGGGAGAAGGCTGGTTGAGGTAGGTTTCGGCCATGAACAACTGGAACGAATCCATAGGGTGGTTCATGCCGTGTTCCATCCCCAGGGTGGCTTCGCCGTAGGTGGCATACCAGTGCGGCGTGATGGTCTTGAACTTGTTCAGCGTCACACTGGCCTCATCCTGGGCGTATTCAGCAAAGACACGCCCCAGCTCGGGCACCATGTCGCGGTAGCCGATCAAATGAGCCGAGGTGGTTCCCCGATCGAAATCTTCGGGCACGTCTTCATAGCCGGAATGGTCGAACAGGTCAAAGGAGAACTGGTTGAGGCGAATGACCTGGCGGGCATCGTCTGAAGCAGTCTGCCAGTTGTAGTTATAGATTACGCCCAGCCAGATATTGAGTTTCTCTAACTCATCCAACTGCCATCTGGGATTTGATGGAAGCTGGACGATTCCAGATTGGTAGAGATAGTGAGTGTACTGCAACTGGCCCAGGCGGGCTACCATCGCTTTGGCCACCAGGGCACGGCCCAGGTTGCCGGCGGACGTGTCGCCCACCCTGTCGGCCATGCGAGCAAAGCCCACCAGCCCGGCAAAATGACGGTTGGTGTTCACCACCGCCTCACGCCGGTCCTGGTAACCCAGGAACCAGCCCTGGCTGGCCCAATCCTGTTCGCTCATGTCCCGATTGAGGGCATTCACCGCCTCGCCGTAGGCATCGGGGGGCGGCGTTCCGCCCACTGTCTGGTAATAACGGGCCAGCCCGTAGAAACTATACAGGGGCACATCCGTCAAGAAGACATTGTCGTTCTGGTACCACCAGTCATCCAACTCGTCTTCCATGTTGTCGCCCACGGTAGGCAGCCCGGCAGGCCCGCGCGGCGCGCCTTGCCCGAAACTGAGGTTATACACATATTCGGGCTTGAAGGCGTTGCGCTCAGAGGCCATGTAGCTGATTAAGTTGTTTTTGACTGCGCCATCGGGCAGCGCGTCGGCCACCTCAGACAGCGCGTAGAGCGCATCGGCGGGGTTGGCCCAGTAGATATCGCCGCGGTAATCTACGTTGGGCACCTGATCGGCGTACATCCAGGGGTCCATGTGCCCAGCACTCACCAGGCGGGTCACCTGGTTCTCCAACTCGGCTTGCAGGTCCGCCGGAACCGTGCCGCCGCTCTGCGGAATGAGGCGCTGCGGATCGATGAAGCGCGAGACATCGGGGACCGTCCAGGAATAGCTGTCACGGTTATCGATACCTTCGATGGGGCCGAACTGGCTGGCATAGCCGCTTTCTTGAATGGTGTGAGAGAAGACGGGGTTTAGTAAGGGGCGGGCCAGCGAAAGGATGGGGGGCAGCGGAGCGAACTTGGTGCCGCCCGCAGCGCGCACCGTCTCGTAGGTGATGTTCTCGGTGATGGTGGCGCTGCCACCAGAATAGGAGTAGGTTTCGGCCACATCCGCCGGGAAGTAGGCCAGGCGGGGAGCCCAGAACTGAATCTTTTGCTGCACGCCGGCAGGCAGGTTGTTGTACCAGCCTTCGGTCTGCGAAGCGGGGGGATGGTCACGCCCGTAGAGGGGCAGGATGGCGATGCGTCCGGCTGCGCCGCTGAAGGTCACCTCCACGCCGCCCTCGCTGGAGAGCTTGATGCCGGTGGGCTGGTTTTGGAAGACTAACAGGATGGGCACATCGGCCGCATAAGCATCGGTGAGGGGCGGCGCGCCGTAGTCCATAATGCGCCGGGTTTCCATGGCGTGGGTGTTATTGCCCATCCACAGCAGCAGCCAGCCCTGGTCCAGCGTGGTCAGGCTGGTCGTGCCGGTGCCCAGCGTGGCGTATTTGCGCGTCCCGCCGGTGGAGTAAGATAAATACTTGGGACGGACAGGGACCTGTCGCTCCACGATTTCGTTGCTGTTCCCGTCCCACTCGTACTTGATGACGTTGCCGGCAAAAAGGCGCAGGGCACTGTCGGTGGTCTCGGCTAACACTGCCGGAGAAAGGCGGCTGGCCCACAGGTTGACCGCACCGCCGGAGGAGGGCGTGAAGGTCATTTTGTTTTTGGCCCAACTGGTCGATTGGGCGCTGAAGGTCGCCGTGCTGCTGGGCAGAGTTTTGACCTTGCCCATGGGGATGCCTACCGGCCCTAATACGACATCCCAGAAGGGCTGAACGCCGCCCTGTAAGGACAGGGAGGGCCAGCCCGCGACGGTCACGATGAAGCCCAATCCGGCAGTTCTCATGTCATTGTCCGGCACCGCGCGCAAACCCACCGAGCCGGCCTGCCATGTGGAGGGGTTGATCGTCGTCTGCGCCTGCACCGGTTGAGGCGCCTGGGCCGGTCGCCCAGAAAGCAGGGCCAGCACCATCAATACTGAAATATACCGAAGCAAGGTTCTTTTCATCGAAGCGCCTCCTGCCTTAATTCGCAGAGCGCACGATGAGCTCGTACACGCTGATGTGATAGAACAAACCGTTGGCCACGGAGACCGCATTGGCGCCACCGCCTTGCGTGTTATTGAACATCTCGGCGTTCGACTTGCCCAGGTCAACTTCGGTCCAGGTGTTGTTGTTCAGGTTGAAAGCGCCAGTGAACTGGACGTTTTGTTCCTGATAGTGCATGGTGAAGATCAAGTTGCCGGTGCAGGTGGTGGCCATCGTCTCGTCGCCGTGGCCGTTGCCCTCATCCGAATTTTCCACCAGCAGGTCCACCAACACTCGCGTATTGGGATCTACGCGCCCCCAACCGATATAGAAGTCGTCATTGGGGAACGGCGCTGACATGACCAGGTAGCCGTTCCGGTCGACGCAGGGCGGGGCTGAGCCGCCATTCATGGTCTGGTACCAATAGTGGATGATGGGCGTGCCCAACGCGCCGGTGGTTTCGTTGAAACGGAACATGGTGATGGGCATGGTGCTGGGGTTATAAGCGTTCAGCACAGACAACTGGGCCGAAGCGCTGGGCGGGTCGGAGAGTGTATCCGGGCCGAGGTAACCCTTGTTCCACGGACGGACGTACACGTACCCACCCCATACCAACGGGTAATAATCCTTGAAAGCCATGGCCGGAACCTTGCCGCTGGTCCACACCGAAGCGCCATTGGAAATGCTGCGCGCATAAACGCGCATGTCCATGGCGGTGAAGTAGACGGTAGTGCTGGCGGTGTTGGCCGCGGCGGTCATCAGGATGGGCCCGCCCGCCTGGAACGACCAGGAGATAGCTCCGTCGGACGGGTTGAGGGCATAGAACACGCCATTGCGGCCGCCGATGAGCACTTTACCCCCGGCCAGGAGCGGCGCGGTAGAAAAGCCCAGGCGGGTGGAAAGCTGCTTCTTCCACAACTGCGCCCCGGTGGAAGGATTAACCGCATACACGGCCCCATCCATAGAGCCAAAATAAACGCGGTTATCCCCGGCGGCCACGCTGTTGAGAATAGGTCCGCCCGCGGAAAAGACCCAATTCTGGGATCCGTTGGCCGCATTGAGGGCGTAGAGATTTCCGCTCTCGGTGCCCACAAAGACTCGGCCGCCGTAAATGATGGCCTGCACTTGCGGGTGGACTTTTTCGGGCTGGAAGGCTCGCTTCCACACCACTGAGAAGTTGGTGCCTAAGGTGGCGGGGGTGTAGCCGGTGTGCTGCGCGTCATTCTGCAACTGAGGCCACTGGGTGGTATCCGGCTGAGCAACAGGCGCAGCCAACGGCAGCGTGAGCGATTCCGTTTCGATCGGCCCGTCCCACAGGAATTCGGGCAACTCTTCTTCTTGATATATGCCTTGCGGCGTTGGATCTTCAGGCCCCCCATCCTGTGCGCTGGCGCTCCACATTTGTGGAACAAGTCCCCCTACCCCCCACATCGCCAGGCACAGCACTGCAAGAACAGCAAGCTGTTTTGCAATTTTCATCTTTATTTCCTTATGAACAACGGGTACCCTAAGGGGTAGATTGTGAAGAGTGACCCGTTACAACCACTCGTACCGATAACGAGCATTAATAAGATCGTTTTTATGCGCTTTCGGCACTTTGCATTATAAAGGTAAGAGGCTCGATTTACAAGCCCTTAACCTTACAATTTTTTAACCATAGAGATACCGATTTATGACCAGCCGGCGGGGTTAATTCTGTTTTTTCCCGCGAATAAAGACCACGCCCAGCCCCAGGCCGATGGCCAGCAGTGAAGCGCCAATGCTTACCGCCAGAGCCATACTCAACCCGCCCTGGTCTCCCTGTGGAGCTGTGAGCGCCGCCAGATCGGTGGTGGGCGTGGGCGCGGCGGTCTCGGTGACCTCAGGCGCTGCTTCTGGCGTGGGCGTGGAAACGGGCATGAGCGCCACCGGAGTGATCTGCGCCGTGGGAATGCGAACCGTGCGGCGCGTGAACATCAGTTTATAGCCCTGCGTTTGGTCAGACTGGTCGTTGAGCCCGCGCATGGTGATCGCCGCCAGGTCACCCAGACTGTTCACCGCCGCCACAACCGGGTACGCGCCGCTCAGTTCAGTTGGACCGGCCACAAAATCATCTACCTCGATCCAACCGCCGCCCCCCCACTTCCAGTAATCAATGGTTTGAATTTGCTGGGCGTCGTTGGACACTCGTAAAAGGTGCAGTTGCCCTGCTCGATCCGCCACGGCATCGCCCAACCAGAAGTTCCCCGACCCGTTGAACACCTGCCCTACCCGGCTCCAGGTTTCTCCGCCATCCAGCGAAAGCTGGTGGTAAACCACGTCGCCTTGCTCGCTTTCCTCTTGCCAAATGCGGTGAACCGTATTGGGAGCGGCGGTCAAAAGGCGATACTGCCTTACCCGCCGAGAAGACACCGATTGGGCTTCGGTCCAGGTGGCGCCGTGATCGGTTGATTGCAGATATAGGGCCCGATTCATCACCCCAGAGACGTTGAGCATTCCGTCGCCCACCAGCAGATGCAAGGAACCATCCGAACCGGAGCGCAGCACGGGCTCTTGCACAACTTCGAGACCAGCCTGAATGCCGTCCAGAATCATCTGAGGATCGCTCCAATTCTTGCCGCCATCTGTAGAGGAGAGCAGATACACACCGCGGGTTTCGTTGATCGGCACAGCATAAACCACAAAAAGCGTGCCGGAAGGGTCGATGGCCAGGTCGGGCATATCGGCAGTCATTTCGTCTACCGGCAAATCGGCCAGGGCCGCCCATTCCAGCGCGCTGCCGGCCCGGTCTGCCACTGCCCAGGTGTAATGCAGCTTGCGGGCTGCCTCGTCTTTCCATACCAATGCAATCTTGCCATCCTGACCAATATCCACGGCCATGCGACCTACGGAATCTTCCAGGGCCGAATAGATGGGCAGCGGCTTTGTCCAACTGCTGCCACCCCAATGGCTGTAATAAATGGCATCGTTGGTCAGGACAGTCTCCGTGGTACCCTCAGCCACCGGGGCGGGGTCTTCCACCTGACTCCATAAAGCGTGGATGCCATCCTGGTTGTCCACCGCGATATTGAGATGTTCAATGTTATTCCTGGTCGATTGAATTTGTTCCGCCACCCGCCATCCGGCCACCTGGGAGAACCAGGAACCAATATCGGCCAGCGAACGACCTGCTACCCAAACGTCCTGCCCGCTTTCCCGGTCGCAGCCCGCCACTGCCAGCTCTTGAGAAGGCAGGAACACCGGCGCTTGACATTCCAGGCGAACATTGTTCAACGATTCGGAGTCCACAAACTCGAACAATTCGGGCCAGGACTGCGTCTGGCTCCATTCTTTGCCGTTCCAGGCGGTGAAGTACATCTGGCCTTTGACAGTATCGGTCTGCAGGGTGTATTCACCCACGCCTGATTTCAAGCGCCTGTCTTGCGCACAATCAACATAGGGCAAGTTGGCGCGCTGGCGCTCGCTCCAGTTTTCCCCGGCATTCTGCGACACCACAAAGTAGTTGAGGCACACCCCTCCGGGCTGACCCACCTGCCAGGTCATGAGCACGTTCTCCTGGCTGGCTGAAATGCTGATCTGGAAGGGGATGGTGGAGCCGCCTAAGGTCGCCGGGCCATCCACCTCTATCGGTTCTTCCCAACTCTTGCCATCGGCCAGTAAACGCGAGAACAGGACTCGCTTGCGAGATAAATTATCGAAGGTGACAAACACTCCCGTTTCGCCGTCCAGGCTGGTCACCGACAGATCCACTGTGTTGCGAGGGTCTTCATCATCCAATGTCCCGCGGCGAATGTAATACGAAGAACCGTACACCAGGGTTGGAATATTCCAGGTAGCGCCATTATTGACCGAAGTGGTGTAGTACACCCCTGCGTTCGAGGGCGGGTAATCGGCGGCCTGGATGTAGGCCATGTGGAAAACGCCCTCATCGTCCATCTCAACATCAAAATCCTCAATCGACTTGGCGATCAGATAGGGCGCAGTCCAGGCGGTGTTGGTGCCAAGATTGGCCGCAGAGATGGTGCTGGAACGCAAGCTGTTATTCTCGCCAAACCAGAACATTGCCAGGCGACCATGAAGTCCACCCACCAGCGTGGGCGCGGGGATTTGCAGCCCCAAGAGCGAAGCGTAGGTGAAGGGGTAGGTCACCCAAAGCGGTTCCTGCCACCCATCTTCGGTCGAGCGAGAATAGAAGAAGCGGTTATCCGAATCTCGCCAGGAGACGTGCATCACCCCGTCGCTATCGACCGCGGCGATGGGGTCGTACGTCCCGCCGGATTGGGAGAGATTGACCGGTTGGCTCAGGTCAATGCCTTCGGTCTGCGCTCGAGTTTGAGGCGCAGGCAGAGAAAGCATTAGAAGAGCCGCCAGGGCAATCGTTGACAAAACCCGCGACCATTTCATGAACCTATTCTACTCCCAACGGCGCGCTGCGCAGATAAGCGGTCGTCTTTTGCTTGCGGACGATATCCTGCTCGACGCGAGCGACCTGCTCGGCGGTCAAGTCCAGGGCCGCGGCGATTTCGGCAGCCACCAACCCCTGCTCAAAACCGAGCCAGATTGTGTCGAGCAGGTCGTAGGGGATGCGATAGAAGAACTCTTCCTGGGTGCCGCCGCCGGGATAAGTATCGGTGGTGGGGGGGCGGCTGCAGATGCTGGCCGGAACGCCCAGGTGCTCGGCTAACTGGTAGACCTGAGTCTTGAATAGGTGGCGGATGGGGGCAATATCGTACAAACCGTCCCCGCCCTTCACAAAGAAGCCCAGGTCGTGCTCGTTCTTGTTGGGCGTGCCAATGACGGCGTAATTGCGCAGTTCGGCATGGTAGTATTCCATGTTGGTGCGCGTGCGCTGCTTGAAGTTAGAGGAAGCCACAATCTGGTAGTATTCGCGCAGGGGCAGGCGCTGGCGCATCTCTACACCGTCCGGCCCGGTCACCACCAGGTGGAAGATATTCAAGGTGCCTTGATCCAGCAAGTCGCCCGGCAGGACGATTTTGGCCTTCCAGCCCGGCTGGTACTGCGGGAAAACCCGCTGGATGGCCTCGTCCCGCCGCTGGTAGCAGCCGGCGCCTTCCAGCGTGGCAGTGATATTCTCGGTGACCGGCTCGACGCCGAAGGCAGCCGCCAGTTCCAGGGCCAGCTCGGCGCTTTCGGGGCTGGACTCTTTTTCGGGCAGCAGCAGCCCCACCACCCGCTCGGGGCCAAAGGCACGCGCTGCCAGGGCCAGCACTACCGAGGAGTCGATACCGCCGCTAATCCCGATCACCGCACCTTGCCGGTGCAGTCGTTGATTGACGGTCTCGCGCAGGGACTCAATGATCCGCTGGGTTTCTGCCTGCGCATCCAATGCCAAGGATTTCTTGCTAAAGTTCAACAAATTCATCATGTGTCTTGGTTCCTCAATGTTTGTAACAACTCACACAGCGATGAGAGAGGCCCGAATTTGAGGTATGTATGGGCGCAAAGCGCCCATACATACCTCAAATTCAGGAACTTCTTTCATCCCCAGTGAGCAGGTATGAATTATCACTGCAAGATTCCGGTCCGGTCAACGACCAAGCGGGTTTCGGGCAACACGCTGCGGTGTTGGCGAGAAGCGCCGCGGACAAACCAGTGGTCCACCAACTGGGTAGAGAGGATGCCTACCAGGGCCATATCCTCTACCTCGCTCAACTCGCCCCCGCCGGCAGCCTTCTGGGCCAGTTTGACCACGGCGGAAGGCTCAAAGTATCCCGTGGCCCGCAGCGCGTCCTCGGACAGCAGCTCGGTGACGTAATCGAGCGGCTGAGGGTCGAAGAAACTGCGGTGAATGGGGGCGCGATAGGGACGCTTGACCCGCTGCCAGATGCGCTCAGGCAGGTATTTCTGACCCAGGCGCTTGAGCAGCCATTTTTCGGTCAGCACGGGCATCTTCAAATCGGGCGGCAGGCGCCCGCCAAATTCCATCACGCGGTAATCGAGGAAGGGGTAGCGCCCTTCGACGGAGTGGCCCATGCCCATGCGGTCACCCTGTGAGGAAAGCAAATAGGGCGAGAGGAAGGTAACCACTTCCAAATATTGGGCCTGGCTGAGGACGGGCCAGTTGGAAAAGCCTTCGGGCAAAGCCAGGTCGGGCTCCAGCTTGTTCGCGGCATCATCGGCCAGAAAACGCCAAGTTCGCGCGGTGTTCGTCCAGCGGATTTGGTGCGAGTAGAAGGGCGAAGTAGTGTCGAGCAAACCGCGCTTGAAAAAGCCCACCAAAAAGGCCCCGCTGGCGCCCATGCGTTGAATATCCGGGTACAGGCGGAAGAGCAGCCGCGAGCGCAATTTTGAGTCGGGGTTCTCGGCCCAAAAGCGGCGGATTTTCATTTCTTTGAAGATATCATAGCCCGCCATGAATTCGTCGGCGCCCTCCCCCGTGAGAACCACCTTGAAGTTGTGCTGGCGCACCAACCGCGAGAGCAGGTACATGGGCGTGGGAGCCGTGCGCAAGATGGGGGTTTCGGTGTGCCAGACCACGTCGGGGAAGGCCTGGGCGATATCGCGGTAGTCGCAATGCACTTCGTGGTGGTCGGTGCCCAATTCTTCAGCCATCTGCCCCTGGAAGGCGCTCTCGTCAAAACGAGGGTCGGTGAAGGAGATGGAGAAGGTATCCAATCTATTGCTATTGTAACTGCGGATGAGGGCCGTGGTCAGCGAGGAGTCCAGGCCGCCGCTCAAGTAGGCCCCCACGGGCACATCAGCGCGCAAGCGGATTTGGGTGGAGTCGATGAGCAGGCTCTCTAACTCCTCCAGATACGACTCGGAGCTGCGGCCGGGCTCATCGGGGACAAAGGCGGGCTGCCAGTACGGACGGATTTGAATCTGCCCGTTTTTGAGCAGCAGATAATGACCGGGGGGCAGCTCGAAGATGTTCTTGAAGATGGAATGGGGCGGCTGGGGGCTCCAGAAAGTGAAGGTCTCGGTCAGGGCCTGCCGGTCAATTTCGCCCCGCACCGCCGGGTGCTGCAAAATGGCCTTGACCTCGGAGGCAAAAACCAACTGGTCGCCCGCCAGGGTATAAAAAACCGGGCGGACCCCCACCCGGTCGCGGGCCAGGAACAGGCTACGTTGACGCTCGTCCCACAGGGCAATGGCAAACTGCCCATTGAAACGGTTGAGGCAGCCCGGCCCCAGTTCCTCGTACATATGCAGGATGACTTCGGTGTCACTGTGGGTGTGAAAACGATGGCCCAGGCGTTCCAATTCGGGGCGCAGCTCCAGGTAGTTGAAGATCTCCCCGTTGAATACCACCCACAAAGAGTCATCCTCGTTGCCGATGGGCTGGTCGCCGCTGCTCAAGTCGATGATGCTCAGGCGGGCGTTGCCCAGACCTATCCAATCATGGCGGTAGATGCCGAAGCCATCGGGGCCGCGGTGACGGATTGCGCCCAGCATGTCGCTGAGCAGTTCTTCAGGGATGGGTTTTGGCTCGCGCAGATTGGCGACGCCCACAATCCCGCACACTAATCGCCACCACTTTCAGCCGCCAGCCTGCGCAGATCGTTCTTGACGATCTTCCCGTGCGCGTTCATGGGCAGCTTGTCGAGGAAAATGACTTCTTTAGGCACCATATAGTTGGCCAGGCGGTTGCCACAGTGGGTGATGATATCGGCGGCGGTCAGCTCGGCGCCGGAGCGCTGGACGACGAAGGCCCAAATGGCCTCGCCACGCACCTGGTCGGCCTGGCCGATCACGGCAGCGGCCACCACCTCGGGCATTTCAACGATGCATTCTTCCACCCGCTGGCTGCTGACGCGGAAGCCGTAGGATTTGATGAAATCGGCCTTGCGATCCACGACGGAAATGTAGCCCTCGTCATCCACCACCGCCAGGTCGCCCGTGTGCAGCACGCCATCAAAGAATTTCTCGGCGCTGGCCTCGGGGTCGTTCCAATAGCCGGGCGAGATATTGTCGCCCCAGGCGTAGATCTCGCCGGTTTCGCCGGGTTTGACGGGAGCGCCGTCCTCGCCGATGACCGTGAGAGTGACGCCAGGGATGCCCCGGCCAATGGAGCCCAGCTTGCTTCCCAGCATCTCGGGCGGCAGGTAGGAGAGGCGGGCGGTGGCTTCGGTTTGCCCGTACATGACGAACACCTGGGCCTGCGGTACCGTTTGCACCAGTTCCTGGATGAGCACGCTTTGTAGTTTGCCGCCGGCCTGTTGCAGCTTGCGCAGGTGCTTGAATTCGCGGCGGGGGAAGCTGGAATTGCGCAGCAAGGTCTGGTAAGTGGAAGGCACCCCGGCAAAACCCGTGCAATGCGTGTCTTCCATCTGTTGGAGAGTGACCTCGGGATAGAGGAAGGAGTTGGCCATGACCACCGAGCCACCCACACGCAGATGGGTGTGAAGCAGCGAGGTGCCGAAGCAATAGAAGAATTGCAGCACCGCCATGACCCGGTCACCGCGCTCGAGAGAGAGGTATTCGATAATGGAGTTGGTGTTGGCTTGAATGTTGCGGTGGGTGACCCGCACCAGCCGCGGGCGGGCCGTGGTACCGGAGGTGAACATCAAGGCGGCTTCCTGGTCCAGGCTGGAGAGGTTTTCGCCAACGGGCCATTCGCCTGGATCAGGCTGCTGCAGAGCGTCTTCGAACAAGAGCGGGAGGGAGAGCACATCGGCGAAAACGCGCAACATACGCCGCTCAAGGCACACCGCCTTGCACTCCACGAATTGGATGATCCCGGCGATGTCGTCGGGCTTGAGGGTGGTGGCAAAGGGTACGGCGATGGCCCCCAGCTTCATGATGGCCAGGTAGGAAGCCACCCAGAAGAGGGAATTGTTCCCCAACAGGCCCACCCGGTCGCCGGGCTGGATGCCCATGCGAAGCAACTCGACGGCAACCCGTGCCGCCGCGTCACGCAAATCCTGGTAGGTGTACTCGGTTTTGGCAAAGATCAGCGCGGTGTCTTGGGAATTTCCATTCTCGAGGAGATAATCTGCCGTATTCATGGAGCCCTCCGCCTTTTCAAACCCGGTCGGGGGAAATCCGGAAAATCAGGTTATTTGCGAGCTTCGCTCGCAAATAACCTGATTTTCCGGGCCTTTCCTCTTTCAAGGCAATGGCAATGACAAAATGGTTACACCTTTAAGGCTTGCTTGCGCCGGATAAACTGAGCCAGTAAGGTTACGGAGTCAAAATTATCCGGAACGATGTCCTCGTCGGCCACTTTGAACCCATAATTCTCTTCCACAAACATGACCAGCTCGAGGACGTTCATCGAGTCGATGATGCCATTCTCCAGAAAGGAAGCGTCCAGCGGGTGGGGGTAACCGTGTTTGCTGAACAAGATGTTATCCGCGATGTACCTGGAGATTTTCTCTTCAACCGGATCCATTCTGCACCTCTTTTGATGTCTTACCTATACGTCTGATTGGCGTGAGTAATTACCATCTGATGGCTTTTATTCGGCAAGGCTGTCGTGCCAGCCTTACCCTTCGTTCCCGCGCACCTGCCACTTGAGGGTTTGCAGGCCCACGTCGAGCGCAATCTTGAAAGTCGAAGAGTCTGACAGCAGCATTTTCAGATAAGTGAAGGCCGGGCGCGGGCGGAAAGCCCACTCGCGGAAGGCGCGCCGCTGCCAGTACATGAGCCGTTCGGCTGGTAATTGAGGATAATCCAGGACGGTCTCTTTGTCCATGTCCACCTGCTCCCAGCGCGTGCCTTTGCGGAACCAGCCCTCTTTGACTACCTCAAAGAAGAAGGGCGTGCCAGGGTAGGGGGCGGCAATGTGGAACAAGGCAATATCCAGGGGCAGCTTCTTGGCAAAATCGATGGTCTGGCGGATGGTTTCTTCTGTCTCGCCGGGCAGACCGATGATGAAATAGCCCCAGTTGTTGATTCCGGCTTTGCGCGAGAGGGTGAGCGAGTGGAATGCGCGTTCCGGGTAAACTCCCTTGCGAGCGTGCTTGAGGATTTCCTCGTTGCCGCTCTCTATGCCCCAGGAGATGAACCAGCAGCCGGCTTTTGACATCAGATTGAGCATCTCCTCGTCCACGTAATCGACGCGGCTGTTGCAGGTCCACTTGATCTTTAGGCCCTGCTCGATGATCAGTTTGCACATGCCCACCACCTGGTCGCGGCTGACCGTGAACAGGTCGGCATACATGTGGATATTATGAATGCCCAACTTGTTAAGCACCCACAATTCCTCGACGATCTTCTCTGGCGAGCGCACGCGCACCGAGTACTGGTAGGATACGTGCTTGATGCAGTAGGTGCAACCCGCCGTGCAGCCACGGCTGGTGACAATGAAGGTGAAGGGTCCTTTCATCATCGGCATCTTGTAGCTTTGCAAGGGCAGCAGCTCGTGCGCCGGGATGGGCAGATCGTCCAGGTCAGCCACGAAGGGCCGGGGAATGTTCTTGACGATCTCGCCATCACGCCGCCAGGCAATGCCGCGGATGCCGCTCATCTCCACCTGCCCGTCCACAATCGAAGGTTTGTATCCCATTTCTTTGTCGAACATGACCTGGATTTGCGGTGGGCGCTGGCCGGTCTTGCCTTCCAGATGATCAAGCAAGTCGCGGATGGTCAAATCCGGCTCGCCGTATAAGACAAAATCGAGAGTCGAGTAGGCTTTTAACGTCTCGACCGGGATGGGAGTGACATGCGTGCCGAAGGCGATGGTTTTTGCACCGCGATTCTTGGCCAGGAAGGTACCGTACATATCGTTTTCCAGGGTGGGCGCAGTCACCTGGGTCATATAGTACTTGGGCTGGTATTTTTCGAGCAGCTTGGTGAATTGCAGCCAATCGAGTTTGGAGCCGATGGCGTCGATGACAGCCACTTTATAATTATCACGCAGGATCGCGGCCATTTGGGCCAGCGACACCTGGGGCCAAACCATGTTTTCACGCGAGCGGCGCCCCACACGATGCTGCGAACGAATCCAGATGCCGCCATCGGGACCGGGCGGATTGACCAGCAAGATGTCGACCGCATCGGGGGAGCGCGGAGTCTCAACCACTCCCTGATGGACAATCGCATCGGCATCGGGGAAGTTGGACTCTCTCACACGGGCAATCCGATTGGTGCCCAGATTCTTGAACTCACGAGGTTGAACTTCGTCAGACATAGAAACCTCCTATCAAAACAAACCGATAAAACCACAGTAGATGGTTACACTACTCTTCCAATCTACCATTGATTACATATCTTTTTCGATCAAGACTTCGCGCTGGCTCAAATCGTCCAGAACGCGCATCAGGATCCAGTAAATAATCAGCTGGACGCCGACCAGGGTTAGCTCCGCACCGCCCAGCATCCAGAACCACAAGCGGCTGATGTCGCCGCCTGAAACACCCGAGATCAAAGCGACCAGGCCAATGACAAAGCCCGCCAGGAAACTGACCACGCCCATCCAGCCGAAGTTGTTTTCCAACGGATTTTTGAAGACCGGCTTGCCAAACAAACCCTGACGGACCGGCGCTTCATAAAACAGAGAGACGAGGTAGTTGAAGGTGGCACCGAGGGCGAACAGGCTGATGCCGATGACGCCCATGACCAGGGCGGTGAACAGGGCGGCGACACCCCAGGGACCCAGGCTGGTCACGCCGCTGAGGCGGGCAATGACCAGGCCCAGGGCTATCAACCCGGCGATGCCGGTGCCGATGAGGCCGAGGATGCCCAGCACCCGCACGGGGTTGTAGGTGAGCACCGTCCAGACCATGGACTGCAAGAAAATGCGCCCATCGCGGACGACACTCAACTTGGAGCGACCAACCCGTTCGCTGTAGGGAATGGGCACTTCGACCATCTTGATGCCCTCATGCACGGCGCGCGTGCTCATCACCGGGGTCAGATTGAGGCCATCGGGCAGCGGCGAGATTTTGCGCAGAACATCTTTGCGGAAGACGCGCATTCCGCTGGCGCTGTCGGATACCCGCTGCCAGCCCAACACACTGAGCAGGGTGGCAAAGATGACATTGCCAATGCGACGGGTGACGGGCATGCGCGACTCGGCGCCCGCCATGCGCGAACCGATCACCAGGTCGGCGCCTTTGAGCGCTTCTACACACAACTGCGGGAAATGCTCCGGCGGGTAGGTGCCGTCGGCGTCCAAGAAGCCCACCAATTCTCCCTTGGCCTGGGCAAAACCGGTTTTCAAGGCCGCGCCGTAGCCGCGGTTCTTGGGATGGGAGATGATGCGCACACCGGAGTCGTCTCCAGCCACCTGCTGGGCCACCTCTGCCGTCCGGTCGCGCGAGCCGTCGTTCACGACCAGCAATTCCATTTCGTTCACCCCGACCTGGGCCAGCGCCGGACGAACCGCCAAAACACGGCGCATGATTTCCTCAATCCCATTTTCTTCGTTATAGGCCGGAATGACTATCGATAGCATGGTCATGAATCTTTCTCCTTAGAATTTGTGTAACCTCTCAGAAAGAGGTAGAAGTAGTCCGTATTTGAGATATTTGTGAGAGCTTCACTCCCGCAAACGTCTCAAATACGGAGGCTTTCTTCTCAGTAATAAATCTTACGGCCGGGTTTTGCAACCAGGTCCTTGCCGATTTCTTTGATGGGCCGGGCAGGCACCCCGCCCACGATGGTATGGGGCGGCACGTCCTGGGTGACCACGGCGCCAGCCGCCACCACCGCCCCTTTGCCCACGCGCACTCCGTCGGTGATCACCGCTCCGGCGCCCAACCAGACATCGTCTTCGATCACAATTCCTTCGGCTGTGATGCCCTGCTCAATGAAGGGCCGCTCGGGGTCATCAATGATATGGTTGACCGCCAGCAGTTGAGTGAACGGGGAGGTATAGACCCGGTCGCCAATGGTCACGCCGCCCTGCCCGCGGATGATGGAAAACTCACCCACCAGGCTGTCGCGCCCAATCTTGATGCCGGCATCGGGCAGGCCGCGGAAGTTATATACATGCAGCACCGCGCCGTGCATCACAATGGTGTTCTCACCGATATCGATCCCAGCCGGGCAGGCATGCAGGTACGCGCCTTGATCGATATACACGCCCTTGCCCAGGCGCAGGTGGTTGGCGTAGCGCAGGCGCACCCCACTTTCAATGGCGGCCCAGCCGTCCATCTTGAGGATCAGGCGGTAAAACAACCCGCGCAGGCCAATACCAATCACCGTGGGAACCCAGCCGAAAAGCAGGTACAGCAACTGTTCCAGCACGTAGCGGCCAAAACCGTCGGCCTGGCGGCTGATGTAGAGCCCCAATCCGGCAATTACGCCGCCTTTTCCAGTCGCCCGGTTCTGCTGCCCTGGTTGTTCTGTCACTTTTGATGAAGGCCCTTCTCTCTGGCGCGCTCCGCCCCTTCGACATGACAGGCACATCGAGCGGGGGATGTTTTATATTCCCATGCCCGGCCCCCGCCTTTCCCGGCGGGGAACCGGGCCGGGATTAACTTCCCTTCCCACGGATCAGGGGTGATGTGGAAGGGAACCAAATGGCATTATTTACGAGCAGCCTGCTTTTGCTTTTTGGTCACCGAGTATGAAATGGTGATGGTGATGGCCGTGAGCAAAGCCAGGTCTTCCATGGTGAACCATCCCGCTTTAGGGTGCACCAGGGTGACGACGCCAACTACGCGTTCCTGCGTCATCAAAGGAACGCTTAGCGCCGAGCGAGAGTCGCTGGTGGAGGTGTCAAATTCACTGCGCAGCCAGCGCGGATCGTCACGCGTGCTTTCCACCAACGCTGCGGTGCGGTTAGACAGCACCCAACCCGCCAAACCTTGCTTGGTGATGGTGTCCAGACCTTCCAGCGAGGTCTGGTTGACCTTTCCTGCATAGGCTACAATGCCGTCCACAACATCACCGTTCTCATCCATAACGATGACCGAACCGCTGTTGGCGCCCACGCTGGAAATTGTGAATTGAAGCACGTTGGAGAGCAGATCGTGCAGGTTGAGGTTTTCAGCCATGTCCTGGCTAACCTTGTTGATCAATTCCAGCGAGTTGAGCGTGCGCGCAGCAGAAGCCTGCCCCAAAGCGGCCGCTTCGCCAAAGAGATCCTTGACCAGCGTCAGGCCGGCGTCTGCGGGCTGCCCCGTCAACACCTCGACCGGCTTGGGGATGCAGTTGAGCGCGTTGGTGACCATGTGACAGAGCATCATGTGGGCATCCTCGAGCTGCTGAACCAGATCAGAGTTTACAGAGACGTTCACCTGTGCAACCTTGGACAGCTTACCACCCGAACGCCCGGTGAAGCCGATGGTGATGGCTCCGGAATGGTTGGCCAATTCAATGGCCTTAACCACATTCGAAGAATTTCCGCTGGTGGAAATTCCAAGCACCACATCCCGCGGCTGAACGAAGTTAGCAAGCTGTTCGACCATCATGTTGTCGTAGCCGTCGTCGTTGGCGTAAGCCGTGATCATGGCAATGTTGTCGGTGAGGCCGATGGCGCGGATGTTCGGCCAGCCCTTGTTCTTGGTGTTTTTCGCCAGGTCACAGACAAAGTGCGTTGCGGTCGACGCGCTACCACCATTGCCCATGACGAAGACCTGCCGACCATTCACACGAGCCTCGTGAATGATATTCACCACCTGGTCAATCGTCTCCAACGGCAGTCCATCCAGGGCGCTGCGCAATTCATCTAAATAACGTTCGATCGAGTCCATACATCCTCCTTCTCACTACAGTAAAAAAAATAAAATGTTCCAACCCAGTTTTACCGGCGCATATTCAGGATCACCTTGGTTCCATCCGGTTCCAGATGGAAAGGCAGTTCCTGCATGGAATGCAGCGCCGCACGGACCGCCTCCCGCCGCTCGTAGGGGCAATAGAGCAGCAAGAAACCGCCGCCGCCAGCGCCGGTAATTTTGCCCCCCAGGGCGCCCGCCGCAAGGGCAGCCTGGTAAGCGTCTTCTATGGTTCCATTGCTAATTCGGCTGGCAAGCTGCTTTTTTAACAGCCAACTCTGGTGCAGCAAGTGCCCCAGCGCGTCCACGTTGCCCGCGTACAACTGTGTCCGCGCTTCATGCGCCATGTCTTTCATTTCTCGCAGCAATGCCAGCCGCTGATGGATGTTATCCTTTTGTTCCGCCAGGATGGTATCCGCCTTGCGGGTCACCCCGGTGAAAAACACCAATAAGTTCTCATCCAGACGGCGTTTGACCAGCGGATCCACGTCCACGGGGTCCGCCGTCACCGAACCATCCTGATGAAATTCAATAAATCGCAAGCCGCCGTAAGCGGCAATATACTGGTCCTGGATGCCAATGGGCTTGCCGAGCTTGGTGATTTCGATCTCACAGGCTTCTCGGGCTAGCTGCTCGGTTGTCACCAACCGGCTGAGGTACACATACATGGCATGCAGGGCGCCCACCGTGACCGCGCTGGAGGAACCCAATCCCGACCCGGCGGGGATGTCGCCCAGGGTGAGGATTTCCACACCTTTGGTGATGCCGGTTGTGCGCAGCGCCTCACGGATCAACTCGTGCTGAATCTCGTCAACGGTCTCGACGATCTCAGTACGGGTATAGCCTATACGCAGAAAATCATCGTAGCGCTGTTTGATGATCACGAAAATGTACTTGTTGATGGCGGTAGACAGCACGCATCCTCCCTCCGACAGATAGTAGTCGGGGAAATCGGTACCGCCGCCAAACAAGCTGACCCGGAACGGGGTCTGAACAATGATCATTTTCTACACCTTTGCTTAATAGGCCCCGCGCCGCAGCAGGACCGCCGGAATGGTGCGCCAAAGAAGCATGATGTCCATCCAAATGCTCCAATTGCGGATATAGTACATATCCATGCGGACGCGCTCTTCGTAAGACACATCGGAGCGCCCGCTCACCTGCCATAGCCCGGTGATGCCGGGTTTGACCGTCAAGAGGTTCATCCCGCTTTGTTCGTATTTCTCCATTTCCTCGGGAGAAATCATGCGCGGACCCACAATCGACATCTCGCCGCGCAGCACGTTGAGAAGCTGAGGCAGTTCATCAAAGCTGGTCTTGCGCAGCAGCTTTCCGGCCCGAGTAATGCGCGGATCGTCTTTGAGCTTTTGCTCGCGGGCCAGTTCTTCCTTAAGTCCAGGATACTTCGCCAAAATCTCGTCTCCATTAATGTACATGGAGCGGAACTTGAAGGCATCGAAGGGCTTGCCGTTCTGCCCCATCACCCGGCGGCGGTAAATGACCGGGCCGGGCGAATCGAGCTTGATGATGATGGTCAACACGATGGAAACCAGCCCCACCGGAATGAGCAGCAGCAGGGCCAGGGCATAATCGATGACAGCTTTGAAGACCTGGTCGAAGCCCGTCAGGCGCACCTTGTTGATCGTCACCAGGGGCACGCCGGCCACATCCTGAACGCGCATACTGGTGGTGATGAGCTCATACAAACCAGAGGACAGACGCAGGTTGACGCCACTGGTCATGCCGAACATCTTGAAGATGGCTAACACTTCTTGCGGGGGAATGGCGCTGGAGGTGACAATCACCTCTTCCACCCCATTGGCCCGCACAATCTGGTCCAGATCGTCCAGGCTGCCCAACATGCGCAGATTATGGTGGAAGATCGTTCCGGCCGGGGCGCCATCACCGACAAAGCCCAGCAGAGCCAGGCCTGAAGCGCGCCGGTCGAGGAACTGCTCGGACAGCAGCTTGCTCTCTTCGTTGCTGCCAAGAATGACGGCCGGCGCCAGAAAACGGCCCTTGGTGCGCAAATAATACACAAACCGGCGGATTGTGAAGCGCCCAATCGCAGTGAACAGAAAAACCAGACCCCAGGTCATCAACATCCAGCCACGGGCCAGGACAGTTTCGGTGAGGAAGTTAAAAATGATCACCAGCATCATGGCCAAAGTGGCAGCATTGAACAACTTGGAATACTCGCGCAGGCCACCCAATAAATTGTGCCGATTATAAAGGCCAAACAGCGCGAAGATCAAGATCCAGCCGGGGATAAGAATGGTTCCGACCTGAAGATACAAATTCAATGAAGGAATGGTTTCTTTGAAGAAATCCGCCCCCCAGACGAAGCGAATGAGATAAGCCAGCACAAAGCTGCCGCCAATCATGAGCAGGTCGCAAATTACCAGGGCAGCCAGCAGCAAACGCCGGTCGCGATGGACGCTTGCAATCTGATGGATCCGTCCAACCTGGAAGTCAATTTTCGCTTTTGGTATCGATGCAAATTCGGCCAATGTGCCGCTCCTCATTGTTTCTCCCCCTTCCTGCTTACTTTTGTGAACGATACCGGTTAAACGCAAACCGGCCATTCCGCTCATGCGTTTTGTGGCCGGTTTCGCTAGTGGCTCGACGGGACTGCTGACCCCCCCTCAGAGATCAAGCGACCAAGAAAGAATCCCGTGTCATCGCCTCCACAAAAGAAGGAGTATTTAATTGATTCCTTACAAAAATGCAAGGTCTAGCGTACTAATGATAACCCATCTAAAAGAAATGTCAATAGTTTTACTCCTGATTTACGTTTCACTTTCGTTACAATTTCACGCAAAAATCACACTTCGTAACTACTCAGCCAAAAGGTGAAAAGACCCGAGTTTTTTCACCTTTGAGCAGTGACCACGTCTCTATAACTCATTCCGGCGGGTATATTCTACCGTCTGGCGCAGACCTTCTGAGAGGTCCAGGGTTTGCTTCCAGCCCAGCTCGTTGATGGCGCGCTGCGGATTGAGGTAGATGCGGAAGGTCTCACCCACTTTGGCGGGGCCATAGCCGGCGTCCAGCGCATACCCGGTGATGCCTTTGAGCAAGCGGTAGATTTCGTTCACCGAGGTGCCCACCGCCGAACCCAGGTTGTAGGCTCGCCCACTGCCCTGGGTGAGGGCCAGCAGGTTGCCGCGCGCGCAATCCGAAACATGCACATAATCGCGCACCTGTTCACCGGTGCCATTGATGGTGATGGGCTCGCCGCGCAGCATGTGCCCTGTGAAAATGGCCACCACGCCCGCCTCGCCGTGAGGGTCCTGCCGCGGGCCATAGACATTGGGG
Organism: Anaerolineaceae bacterium; assembly: GCA_016927865.1. GTDB lineage: Bacteria > Chloroflexota > Anaerolineae > Anaerolineales > Anaerolineaceae > Anaerolinea. Next base: position 13,415 of record JAFGLU010000144.1, on the reverse strand, counting down.
TAGCGCAGGACGGTGTAATCCAGGCCGTAATTCTGGCGGTAGAGATAGAGATATAGCTCAAAGGCATACTTGGTCAGGCCATAGGGGCTCAAGGGTCGCACGGGATGCTCTTCGTCACAAGGCAGATAAACCGGCTCGCCGTAGGCCGCGCCGCCACTGGAGATATAGATGACTTTTCGCACCGCAAATTCGCGGCACAGTTCCAGCAAATGCACCGAGCCCTTGATGTTCACGTCCGCATCGTAAAGCGGGTCTACCACCGAGCGGCGCACATCCATCTGGGCGGCGTGGTGATCGACCACCTCGGGGCGCTCGGCTTCAAAAACTTCACGCAACTTAGGATCGCGGATGTCCAGTTGGTAGAATTTGGCTTTGGGGTTCAAGTTGGACTCGCGGCCCGTCACCAGGCTGTCCACGATGACCACATCGTGACCGGCAGCTATTAATTGATCGACCACATGGGAGCCAATGAATCCAGCTCCGCCTGTTACCATAACTTTCATGATGCTCTCCTGAATGTGAAACGGTTCATTGAACGTTGCCGCGGCAGGCGCCACGGGAATTGGCAGAGAACCTATAAAACTTTAAAGTAAATCATTAATTGAGGTAGATAACGCTAAACTTATACTATCCTAATCGATTATAAGCCCGCTCGTCAAGCACTCAGGTGTTGAGTGGAGGAGCATTTTAGGGTGATTTTCCAGTAACCCCTTCTTGCGAGGTAGGCAGCGCTGCGGTATAGTTGGCCCAACGCTTTGACCCCACCCAGGAGTGAAACCGCATGGACACTATCCGCGCCGCCCGCCTACACCCCCACGCCAAGCTGCCCACCCGTAAGCATCCCCTCGACGCCGGAATGGACCTTTACAGTCTGGACGCCGCCGTGATCCCTCCGCACAGCCTGGCCATCATCCCTACCGGCATCACATTGGAAATCCCGGAAGGTTATGTGGGTCTGCTGAAACCCAAAGGACGCAGCGACCATCTGCTGGGCTCGGGGGTGGTAGATGCGGGCTACCAGGGGGAAATCCTCATCAAGGTAGTCAATCCGTACGCTCACCCACTGGAAATTCCGGCCGGGGGTGCGCTGGGCCAGATGCTGTTGATTCCCATTGTGACCCCAGCGGTGGAGGAAGTGCAACCCGATGAGATCCACGCGCGGGCCAGTTCGCGTGGCGGCAGCGGCGGGATCGTGGACCAGCACAGCCGCAGCTCAGGCAGTTAGGAAGCTTCCCTCAAAAGATTTCTTTGGGGTGTGCCCCAAAAAGAATTTTTGGGAAATTTCTAAACCTTTTGAACCTCGCGCTTTTTCCAGTTGGCTTGCAAGACGATGAGAATGCCGGTCATCATCAAGGCCGCCGCCACAAAGAACACCGGGCGAGGCTCTTCTTTAAAGAGAAAGTAAGCGGCGATTCCGGCAAAGAAAGGCTGGCCCAGGTTGGCCACGCTGACCACCTGCCCGCGGAAGAACTTGAGCGAATAATTCAAGATGGTGTGCCCAAAAATGGTGGGGATGATTCCCAGGCCGAGGATGAGCAGCACGTTGCGGAGATCGTAAGGCTTGATGGGGTTGACAAAAAATAGCGCGCAAAGCAGGCACAAGACTCCCGCCATCCAGTACAGGGGCACCATGTACAACCACAAGCCCAACCGCCCACCGTTCTTGCGCCCCAGGGCCATATAGGCTGCGAAAGTAAGCATGGAAACAATGCAAATCACATCGCCCAATAAGGTATCTTGGGACAAGCTGATGTTCGAGCCGGTCAGAGCGACCAACCCCGAGAGGGTGAACAGCGTGCCGATCACTTCCTGGCGGCCGATCTTCTCACGGTAGAACAGCATGAGAAAGAAAGGCATGGCGACGGGGGTGAGGTTGACGATCATGGAGGCGTTGGCCACCTGCGTCATACGCGCGCCGATGATCCAGGTAATGAAGTGCACCGCCAGCATGACCGCGGGCAGCGCCACCCAACCAAGCTGCTTCAAGCCGTAGCGCCCAGGGTAGGTGGGCAGCTCGCGCAGGAAGAAAGGCGTGAGCACCAGGGCCGCCACAAACAGGCGATAGGCGGCTACCAGCATGGGGTGCTCACTGCCCGCCTTGATCATCAACACAGCGGTGGAACCGCACAGAACCCCAAACGTGAGGATTGCAAAACGGATCGTGGTGCGGTTCAGCCAATGGTTCACAGGCGCAGGCTCATCTGATTGCCGGCTATGAAGCCGAGCGACTCATACAACGAGCGACCGGCATCGCTGGCATTGAGGGTCATGCTGCGGAAGCCCTGCTCGCGGCACCAGTCAATGGAAGCCTCCACCAACCTGCGCGCCAGGCCATGGTGGCGATGCTCGGGCAAGACGTAGACATTCTGCAAATTGGGCGTGCGCATGTCCAGGCGCGCCGGAGCGGGCAGGGAGTGAATGACGAAGACCAGGGCGCAAGCCACGGGCTTGCCTTGTGTCTCCACCACCCAGGCCGGCAGGTCCTCGCTGCCCAACCGTGCCAGCAGGCTCTGCTGGAAGATGGCATCCATGAGAGGCAGTTCGGCGGAATCGAAGGGGCGGTTTTCAAGAGTGAACATTTCTTCAAACATGGCGTGACGGCCAAACACGAGGAAAGGAATGTCGGCCTGTGTGGCAGGACGCAAGACGTATTCGAATTCAAGCATAGAAACTCCTGGAGCCAGAAAGAGTTCGCTCACTCAGAGGTAGAGTAACCCCGAATTTGTATCTAATCACCGGGGTTGGGGGAAGTTCCTGAATTTGAGGTGTTTATGGGGGCTTCGCCCCACAAACACCTCAAATTCAGGGTTTTCACCCCAACTGTGAGTAGTTACCCAAATTTGAGAGCACAAAGATTCTACCAGCTTTGGTTGCGGCAGAGATCAAACCCGTCTATAATCCAAACACTTTGCCGGTGAGAGGAACGCCATGCACTCTGATATCGAAGCTCTGATCGAGCATTTCAACTTCCAGCCGCTGCCCGTGGAAGGCACGCTGTATGCCAGCACATACCGCTCGGCGCAGGAGATCGACGGCGGGCCGATGGGCACGGCCATGATTGGGTTATATTGCGAGGAGCCGCTGAGCCTATCCCGCTTTCACCGCCTAACGACTGACGAAGTCTGGCATTTCTACGGCGGCGACCCGCTGCGGCTGGTGTTGTTATACCCGGACGGCTCAAGTCGAGAGGTGCTCCTGGGGAGCGACTTGCCGGCGGGGCAGTTGGTGCAGTTTGTAATCCCAGCGGGGGTATGGCAGGCCGGGCATACCGTGGAAGGCGGGCGTTACTCGCTGTTCGGCTGCACCCTGGCCCCCGGCTTCACCGGCGGCATGTTCGAGGGCGGCACGCGTGCCCGCTTGCTGGCTGCATACCCCGACCGCCGTGAGGACATTCTGCGGCTGGCCTGCCCCGATGACGAAACTACGATGCCGGAAGGATTTGCCAACTAAAGATGAATAAAAAATATCAATGGCTACTCTTTGACGTAGACGACACGCTGTTCGACTTCACCCTGGCCGAAAGCCGCTCGCTGAAAATGACCTTTGAGGACCTGGGCCTGACCTTTGACGCGGCTGCCCCCGAGGTATACCACGAGGTCAACCGTGCTACATGGGAAGAATTTGAGCAGGGCCTGCTCACTTCGCTGCAACTGCGCACCCGGCGCTTCGAGCGTTTGTTTGAACGTCTGGGAATTTTTTATGACCCCGAGAAATTCAGCACGCGCTACCTTAAAAACCTGGGGAAGTGCTCAGACCTGGTGGAGGGCGCCGAGGAGATGATCCGCGCGCTGGCCCCAACATACCGCCTGGGGCTGGTCACCAACGGGCTGGCTGACGTGCAGCGACCGCGCCTGGAAGGATCACCACTGAAAGAGTTTTTCGAGGTGGTCGTCATCTCCGAGGAGATCGGTGTGGCCAAACCCGACCCGCGATTCTTCGAGGTGGCCTTTGAGCGCATGGATCAGCCGGAGAAATCGACGGTGCTGGTGATTGGCGACAGCGTGGCTTCAGATATCCAGGGCGCGTTCAATTATGGGCTGGACGCCTGCCGGTTCAATCCGCGCGGCCTGCCCGCCGATGAGCGGTTTCCGGTGGTCAAGGAGATTGGCGCGTGGGTAGAGTTGACGGAGTGGTTGAGGGGGTAGGAGCGCTCCAGATCAACACCAAAAAAGAGGCACCGCAGAGGAGCGGAGAGCGCAGAGAGACGCAGAGTAAAGAACGGGAAAACGGCCCCTACTAAAACGCCACAACCGTCCTTGTCGAGGCGCAGGGAAATGCGCAAGATCCAAAAATCTACAGATGCCCCCTGCGATCGAACAATAACCCCACCCAGGGCGAGTCGCCGCTGATCTGGAAGGATAGAGATTTACCCTCACCCTGGCCGGGCCAGGGTCACCCGCGCATGGCTTCCCTGCGCGACCTCTCCCTGGAAGGGAGAGGTGAGAAGCTTAGCCCATCAACCACTGGATGAAATACAGCGCCAACATGCCGCTGAGGATGGTGAGCAGGGCGCTCTTGGTGCGCCAGGCCACAAATCCCGCCAGCAACCCCGCCAGCAAGCGCGGGTTGAGCGGCCACACGGCCAGTTGCCCGTCGCGCATGAGCAGCTCGGGGAAGATGATCGCCGTCAGCACGGCGGGGGGCACGAAGCGCAAGGCCCGCTGTAACCAGGCGGGTGGCTGCCATCGTCCAAACAGGACGATGAACGACAGTCGCGTGAGGAACGTGAGCAGGCCGATGACGATGAGGGTGATCCACAGGCTGCTCATTTGCGCTCTCCCAACATCCCCGCGATGATGCCTACCAGCGCGGCGACGATTAATCCTAACTTGAACGGCATTCCAGCCGCCAGCACCGCCACCACGCCGCCCGCCAATGCCGCCAGCAGCGCGGCGCGATCTTTCAGGGCAGGAACCACCAGGGCCATAAAGGTCAGCGGCAGGGCGAAATCGAGCTGCCAGCTTTCGGGCACCTGGGTTCCCAGGAAAATACCCACCCCCGTGCTGATCTGCCAGGTGGTCCACAAGGCCAGACCCGCGCCCAGAAAGTACCAATGGTCGGTGGGGCCGGGGTGTTCTTTGCCCTGGTAGCGAGTGATCACTACCGCGTAGGCTTCATCCGTCAACAAATAAGCCAGCAAGGCTTTCCAACGACCCGGCAGGTTGCGCAAATAAGGCGCAACCGAAGCGCTATACAGGGCATGGCGCAGGTTGATGACAAAACCGGTCAACGCCACCACCAGCAGGGGCGTGTTTTGGGCCAGGAGCTGCACGGTCATGAATTGGGCCGACCCGGCAAAGACAACCGACGACATCGCCTGGGCCGTGCCGGCATTGAGACCGGCGGTGAGGGCCAGGACGCCGTAAATCATGCCAAACGGGGCGACGCCTACCAGGATGGGCAGTTCGTCGCGCGCGCCGCGCAAGAATTCGTCAATGGGCCGGGAAAACATGCGCGGAATTATACCTTTTAACCCCAAAAATGGCGCGAAATGCGCCATTTTTGGGGTTAACAAAGGTCGTTTATTCGCCCGTTACGGTGAAGACATCACCGGCGCTGGAACCTTCTACTTCAGGGAAGAAGTACTGGTAGGCCCGCGCGGGCAGGGTGCGGAACTCGCCCGCCACCGAAGGCGACAGGCGATAGGTGACCTCGTAGGTGCCTGCCGGTAGGTAAGGGGCCACCCAACGCACACCCGTATCACTGATGACTGCGCGGTGGAAGTACCACCAACCCCAACCACCGTAGGGGCTGGTGAACTGCGTGGCCGGGTCGGAGAGCGGGTCGAAGTTCTGCTGGCTGGTGCTCAGGTTGGGGTTGATGATCTCCGTTCCCGCCGGGGCAGTATCCTCAATGACCACATAATACATATCCTCCGGCAGAGTCAGGGTCAGGCGCACGGTCACGTACTGCCCGCTGCTGCCCAACAGCGCTCCGGTCACCGGTTCGCAAACTTCCTGGGTACAATCCTGCCCACTGAGGTAATAACTTCGGCTGAGGAAGATGCCGCGTTCCACCGGTTGGGCCGATTCGGCGGGCTGACCCACTTCCAGGTAGGCCCGATAGTACAAGCGCCCTTCGCCCTCGCCGCGCCGGATACGCAATGCGTTGGGAGTGTCGGCGAACAGATCAGAAAGCGGCGCCAGGGCTGTAACGGGGTTGACCGCCGAGGCCGGGGTGCTTGAATCCCCGCTAGCCAGCAGCGCGCCGTTTAGTTCCGCTTCATAGCTAAAGGAAGCCTGCACATCGCCGGTGGCTTGAATGGATTCAACCAGGGCATTCAAAACCCAGGCCGTCTCGTAGCTGGAATTCCAGCAGGCATTAGCACGACGATGAAGGACCAGGAAGCGCACCGCGTCGGTTAGCAGCGCAGAAGCTGGGTCCAGGCGCGCCAGCGCGGTGACAACCACCGCCGTCGAGAAGTTGGGCGTGCTCCAGTTGAGCCCGCTGCTTTCACCCGCGGCCCAACTGGCCCCGGTAGCCGAGCGAATGGCCGACGCTTGCAGGTCAGAGATCAACTCCCGGCTTTGCTCGCTGCCCGGCGACACCATATCCAGACTGAGCGCCAGCATGGCCTGGGCCCAGGGGCTCAGGCTGGCGCGCAGCGTGTAGAAACTGTCCAGGGCGAAATCTGTCCGCCCCGAGCGGATCATCACATAAGTCAGTTGCATCTGGCGGTCGCGCTCGGCCGGTTCGGTGAACTCGTTGATGGCACTCAAGAAGGGCAGCAAGAAATTCTGCGCGTTTTCCAATTGAGTGCGGTTTACCAGGAAGCCCGCGTCCGAAGCCTGGGCCAGGGCCAGCAGGGCATACGCCGTCAGGTTGGCGTCGCTAGTATCTCCACCGGTCATCCACGTCCAGCCGCCGTCGTAGTTTTGGCGTTCCAGCAGCAGGCGCAAATCAGAGCGAATCTGGCTTTCCAGGTTTTCCTGTCCGCCAAAAGCCGCCAGGTTGAACTCTTTGAAAGCGCGGTAGGTGACCAGGTTGGGCAGCAGCCGCGAAATGATCGGCTCGTTCCAATCATCGATCTCGCGCTCCGAGAGAACTTCCAGGCTTTCCAGCACCGTTGCCGCCAAAGAGGGCGACAGCTCCACCAGCAGTTCTCCGCCGGTGGGCGTGTAAGTGCGCGGCAGGCTGAGCACTTCCAACTCCTCGCCCGCAGCGTCCAGCACGCCGCCCGTGGCAAAGGTCTGCGGGGCGCTGTAGCGCAGCACCGGAATGATCCCTTGCTCGGTGTGGGTAGCGTCTCTCAGGCTGCCCGATTGGGCTGTGAAGACCGGGTCCAACCCGGCGCCGTCCTCCACCGTGCCCCACCAATCCACGCGGCGGCGTTCCCCGGCAGGAATATCTACCTGCTGGCGCTGCGCAGCGGAGTCATCCAGGGTAAAGCCGGGAGATTCCAGACCCACGTCCACGGTCAGGCTGCCCTGGGTGTTGTTTTGGACGATGGCGCCCAGGCGAACATGGTCGCCCGCCACGAGGAAGCGCGGCGTCACCGGGCGCACCAGCAATTCTTTCGTCGTCACCACCTCAATGGTGGCATCGCCCACCAGTGTCTCCGCGGTCAGGCCGCGCACGTTGGCTACCCAGGTGGTGAGGTTGTCGGGCAGGGTGACAGTCACCGCGGCCAAACCTTCGGCATCCGTCTCGATGGCGCCGAACCAGGCAGCGGTGTCTTCAAAGCGCGATCGCGCTGCGGGGCTGGCGATATCACCACCCCCGCCGCCACCGCGGCCCAACTCTTGTGGCACCACCCGTTCAGAATAGATGGCCAGGTCCAGCGCGGTGCGCACCTGGTGCGGGCGTGTGCCGTAGAAGGCATCAAAGATGCCGGTCTGCCCCTGTTCCACCAGAGCCAGGATGGCTTTGTCGATCAATGCCAGCGAGAACTCGCCGCGCACGGGCTTTCCGGCCGAATCGGTCACCTTCAAGCTAAAAGTCACCTCATCGCCTGGCCCGGCGCGCTGTGGGCTGCCCACCAGTTCCACGTTCAACTGCTGGGTGGTGGCCTTTACCGAAAGGTCAAGCCGGCCGGCGCGGAAATCGGGGCGTCCATCGGGACGCGAACCCAGAACCACCGCGGTGATGTATACATTGGGCGCATCGGCGGCTTCGATGGGCAAGTCTAGAATGGTCATACCCTCGGTGATTTGCACCACAAACGAGCGCATCACCCTGGCTCGCTCCACGGTGACCAGGGCCAGCGCAGGAGCGCTGAAGGGGTTGGGCACGCGCAGTTTTGCTGTCTGGCCCACCTCGTACTCGCTAGCATCGGTATCCAGGCGCAATGACTCATCCGGCAAGCTGGGCCAGGGAGGGCTGCCCGTGCCGCTCACCCACACCAACAACTCGGTGTGGGCGCCCTCGCCCACCACAGTAAGTTGATAAGAGCCCGCCTCAGCGGGAGTGAAGGCCAGTCGGGCGCGCCCTTGCGCATCGGTAGAAAGGTCCGAGCCGTTCACCTGGGTCAGTTCACGGCGGTAGGAATAGCCGCCCTCGTCCATGATCCAGTTCACCTTGCTAAAGACAGCCGACATGGCGTGTTCGCCCGAAGGCGCTCCCTGCCAATCCACTGCCTGGATGGAAAAGCCCAATTCCTCCCCAGCTCGCGCCGTCCACGAATCGGCCCGCAGGCCAATGTAATAGGAAGCGGGATGGAAATAGGCCTCGCCGCGTTTGCTCACCGGCAGGTTGCTCTCGTCGACGGCACTGGCCTCCAGCACCAGGGAATTGCGCTGGGTGATTCCCAAAGCCAGCAATTTTTCGGCGGGGATGGTCACTTCCAGGGAACCGTCGGCTCCGGTGACCCCCTCACCGCTGGCCACATAAGTGCCCATCCAGTTATAGTAATCCATCCGCTCCAGCCAGCTCAAGTCCAGGCCGCCGGTAGTGTAATTACCCGGCAGATATAGGGCGTCAGAGCGGGCCATCAGCGACCAGTTAACCTTGACGTTGCCCGCCGGAGCATCAAAGTAATAGCGGGCCGAGACGCTAGCGGTCAAGTCCTGCCCGGCCTGCCAATCCTGGGAGTCAAAGGCTACTTGCAAGTCAAAGCTAGGTTTGCGGTAATTTTCCACCTGGAAGCTGGCGCTGTCGCCCCAGCCATCTAACGAGATGGAATAATATCCCGGCGCGGCGCTCTCGGGCAATTCGAAGGAACCCACCGCCGTGCCGTACTCGGACACGCCCAGGCGCAGGGTGGTCAGTGGGGCCTGCTCCACCAGGGTTGGGTCATAAGGCGGCATCACGCGCACATCCACCTGGGAAAGGTCGGGGATGAAGAACTGCATATCGCTGCGCTCACGCAGCACCGCGCGGAAGTTCACGGTCTGTCCGGGGCGGTAGATGGGGCGATCGGTATACGTGTAGGAGAGGTAAGGATCTTGTTCGGTCACCGCATACCACAACCCACTGGAAAAATAAGAGGTAACATAGGCAAAATCCGCATCGCCGGGCTGGCCAATGCTGGCTGCCACCAGATCGGAGGCTTTATCCTGCTCATCGATCTCGACAGCGCAAACGCCGCGCTCATCGGTGACGCACTGGCCCAGCTCACGATCACTGCGCCGCACCGTCACGGCCGCGCCGGCATAAGGCTGGTTGCGCTCCTGGTTGACAGCCCACACAAACACCTGCCCTTCCGACAACTTGAGAGTCAGGTGAACGCGGCTGACCACCAGCAGGTAAGGCTGGCGCGGATAAAAGGTGCGCTCAATCTCGGGCGCATCGGCATACAGCAGGTATAAGCCTGGGTCGAGCGCTTCGCCGCCGGGGGCCAGTTCGACGCCCATGAGAACGCTTTGATTGTAGGGCAGATCGAGGGGCTGCTGCCAGGACCTTGTGACCCACTGGCCCCAATCTTCCTGCCAGCCCTCAACGCCAATGGACAAGGCGTCCTCAACCGTCAATGCACCGCTCTGTAGTTCCAGCGCGCTCAGGTTGGTAAGGCGAGCTGCCAGGCGGTTTGTGGAGGCGGGGATATAAATGGCACCCCCGCCGTACATATCGATGGGCACCACCAGCGATGGTTCGGCCGGGCCGGTTTCAAAGCTCAACACGGCGCCGCCGGTCAGGCGCGCGCCGTAGCGATCCTGAATCTGGTCGGAGAGGCTGATGGTATAAGAGGTCGAGTAATCAAACTGACCGTTAAGATAAACCGAGTAGCCGTCTTCAGCCTGGTAAATATCCAGGCCGTTCACCGCCGGGCTAATTTGAATCAGGTCGGCGATGCGCTGTTTTTCCAGCGGAGAGGTGAAGCCAATCATCGGCGAACCGAAGCCGGAATACAACGTCATGACCGGTTCGCTGGACAGAAATGCGCTCAGGTCGGGTACCGTGAGGAACGAACCAGAAACGGCAAAAGCGGTGGGGGTGCCGCCGCGACCGAGAGCCCCTTCACGCAGCGTATAAGCGTAGGTCATGTCGCGGGCGAGCAAGTTGTGCGGCGTAAAGGTGAAGACGGTTTCGGCCTCGTCCCAGGTGAAGTCGCCGTTGATGACGCCGCCGCCCAGGTTGGTCAGGCTGAATTGCTCCACCACGCTTTCGGGCTGCATGGGCTGGTTGAAGGTGATCGTCACCGACTGGTCCAACTCGGCGCGCTCGCGCGAGGTGGTCTCGATCAATTGTACATTCGGGGCGGCAGTGGTGAACTGCCAGGAGGTCAGCGTGGCGGCATCCAGGGGAGAGCCATCGGTGCTGGTCAGGCTGGAATTGATCTGCACATCATAAGTCACTCCGCCCAGCAAAGCCGTCTCGGGGTAAAAGATATAGGTGCTGGTGTTGAGCCACTCGCCGCGACCGGCAGTTTCAGGCTGCAAGGTGAAGCCGGCGGGCAGAGTAGCCGGGTCTGCGCCCAAAGCCACCACGGGACGGTTGAAGGTGACGGCCACTGCTGACGCCGGGTTGACCTCTGCCAGGCCCTGGGCGGGAACACGGTCGATCACCTGGAAGGGTCCGGCCGTTTGAAAGTTGACCTGCACCGGGGCCAGCAGGGCCAGCCCGTTGGCTGCGCGCGCGCCTATGTCAAATGTCAGTTGCACGGGCTGATCGGCGGCAAAGGGCTGGTCGGGCGAAAAGCGCACGGTGGCATCGTCCAGCCACTCAAAACTTCCGGAGAGAACCGGCTCGCCTTGCAGGGCGGCTTCCACCGAGCCGCGCTCCATGGGCTGGTTAAAGTAAAAGGTGAAGCCTTCGCCAACGGGCACCTGGCTGCCCGGCAGCGGGTCTACCTCTACCAGGGCCGGAGGCAGAGTTTCGCGCGGCTTGGGGGTGGGCTGCGCTTGCACAGCCTGCGGAGAGGGGATGGCCACCGCCGGGGCGGGCGTGACGGTCTTGGAAGCGCCCGGCAGGGCGCAGGCCAGGGTCACCAGGACCAGCACACTGCACACCGCCCAGACCCGGCGCGAGAATTTGAAAAGTTGGTTCGATTGTCGGTCGCTCATACGCATCCTTTTGTTTCCGAATTTGCGATATTTGTGGAACGAAGCCCCCACAAATATCGCAAATTCGGATTCTTCACTATGGGTGAGTAGTTGTCTACTTTTTGATTATACAATCTTTAGACGCGCAATGACGGGTGAGAGTTCCGCAGACAGCCCGGTTCACGATCCGGCGGGTCATCCTGAAAGGCAACCCGTCCTTGCCCGCCGTGAAGGTTGGCGGACAGCTGCGCCAGGCCAGCGTTAAAGACCCGCCGCTACGGAGGAGGCGGGGGCCGGTCTTCGTAGCGGCACGGGGATTGATCATCGATTCCTCGCATTGCGTAATCCCCGTGCCCCCTGTATCTGGTTGCACCCGATGAACGCCGAGAAAAAGTTAAAGATGAGATTAACCGTCCGACCTTCGCGCGGCTAAATCCCCCGTTATCAAGAATATGCCGTTATATTTCCTTTGAGAACTTGCGGCTCAAGTTGGACCAAGTGCAATCTATCATCCGATATCTTAGACCAGAATTTTTACACGAATTATCGGAGGATTGTCAGAGAGATTGACACGTCAGGTTTAATACATCTTATTGGAAGAAAACCCCCAACTCACGGATTAATAATGGGCGAGGGAGAATCCCGGCCTGGCACAATCTGGAGTAGGGTTGCAGAGAATCCACCCTCACCCTGGCCGGGCCAGGGTCACCCGCGCCGTCGGAGCACGGCGCGACCTCCCCCTGGCACCCCTGCGGGTGGCCGAAGCGGCAGGGGGAGGTAAAAAGAACGCGGCGTTTTGGCGGGTTTCGGGTAGAATAATAGATGAAACAAGTCTTCGAAGCCACCCGCAATCATGAGGTTATGGTGTGTCTACCCTGCACGGTTTGATGGAAGTGATCTTATACGTCAAAGATATGGCCGCCCAGGTTGCGTTTTATCGCGACCAGTTGGGCCTGAGCGTGCGCACCCCGCCGCCAGAAGCCGGCTACGAGCGGGCCGATTGGGTAGAGTTTGAGACGGGCTCCTGCACGCTGGCTTTGCACAGCGGCGGGCAGCAGCGACCGGGCGCCGAATCGCTCAAGCTGGTTTTTCGCGTCCTGGATATCCGCGCGGCGGTGGCCGAACTGCGCGGCAGATCGGTGACGATGAGCACGCTCCGCTCGCCCGCTCCCGATGTGTGGGTCTCGGACGGCACGGACCCGGAAGGCAATAAGTTTTCCATCGAAAGCAACCAGCCGCTGGCCCAACCGATCAGCACCACCCACCGGGTCACCACGGCTGGACCCTATACCGGCGGGCGGCGCGTTTGGACGGTGTAACATGAGTAAAACAATGCCTCTTTCCGAGTTGTGGATTGGCCTGCTGCCCGACACGCCCGTTGGGCCGGTGGGGGTGGGCGTCACGACCGAGGGCGTGGCCTTTGTCTCGGTTGGAAGGCCGCTGGAACTGCCCAACGCGCCGGGGACCGCCCCGCAGTGCCTGCAGGATGCGTTGGAGCAATTGATCGAGTACTTTGACCACCGCCGCGCGGTCTTCGACCTGCCCATCGACTGGCGCGGGATGCGGCCCTTCTCGCTGGCGGCGCGCAAAGCCGCCCAGGCCATTCCCTACGGGCAAACCCGAACTTACCATGAACTGGCCCTGCAACTGGACAAGCCGCACGGGGCGCGGGCGGTGGGGCAGGCCATGGCGCGCAACCCGGTGCCCATCCTCATCCCCTGCCACCGCGTGGTGGGGGCCGACGGCAGCCTGCGCGGGTTTGGCGCTCCCAACGGCATTGAAACCAAGGCGCGCCTGCTGCTGCTGGAAGGCAGCCGGTTGGTGGCCTGAGATGACCCTGCAATTGCTAGTCCTGCCCGAAGTGCTGGCGGTGTGCCGCCTGGAGCCGGAGGAGGCTCTGCCGGGCTGGGCGGCGCAAGGGGCGTTCTGGTGCGTTGCCCGCACCTCCGACGAGCTTTCGGTGGTGTGCGAGCAGGCGCGCGTGCCCGGCGGGGT
>JAFGLU010000143.1 GCA_016927865.1 Anaerolineaceae bacterium | reverse complement strand
TACACCCTAAGAATCTATCCTAAAAATTATTGGTGAGGTTTGCGATTTTGAGGTTGTTGCGCGTGCGAAGCACGCGCAACAACCTCAAAATCGCTTTCCTTCCGAATTTTCGGACAGGTCCTAATCATCATCTTGCGGGATTGAAATACTAACATCCTTATACACATAGATCGTCACCGGGTAGGTGACGCTGCCCGTACAGATATTGGCTTCGGTGCTCTCGTTTCCGTCCTGGTCGGTTGACGTCACCTCGGTAGTAAAGTTCACGTCGAAAGTTCCCGACCCGCTCAGCTTCCAAATCGGTTTGCCCTGCGGCTCGCTCAGGCCTTCATCAAACACCAACACGCCCGTATTCTCGCCGCCCTGGTATTCGATCTTGGTCATCTTCGCGTCCAGCGTAGCATTCCCATACATATTGATGCCAAAACATCCGGTGGAAATTAGCGCGATGACTGTGATTACCAGGAAATTGGAGAAAATGCGCAAATTGCGCGGCGTGAAATGCCTGCGCAGCCACCACAAGACCGGCAGCCCCGCGATCACCCCCGCCAAAGGCAACCCCGGCGGCAGGCTGGACGAGCTATCGTCTTTCGGGATATCCACCGCTGCCTGGTATTTGATCTCGCCGCCCGAAAGCAGAGCTGTCGCCTGGAAGGTCACCTGGTCTTGCGTCACCTCAGGTGGAACGCGCGCCGGAACTTGCGCCCAGTCGAGGTTGCGTCCGGTGGAGTCGGCGGTCATATCTCCCGTTCCACTCATCACCGTCATCACATAGGCCATTAACTGCGCCGACGCATTGGGGTCTTCCATTTCATCGCCCGAGCAGGTCATGCCACCGGCGGTCTTTTCGCCACTGATCATCATCACCCAGGCGCCTTCCAGGCTCAAGGGCTGCACTTTGGCTTTGAACACCTCGCCACCGTTCTCGCCCACCGCCACCAGGCGCACCTTTTGAATGCCCATAATCCCATGGACCGGCTTGATCTTCACCTCTTTACTGCCGTCCGAATATTGGAAGTCACCGTCGTCAATTGTGTAATAAAATGGCGCCCCCGGCTCAATGATTACCTCTACCGGCAAGCCCGGATTATTCCCCGCGCCACCCGAAACCATCAAGGGATAAACCCCATCTTCCGCCAACGGCGCTTCAATCACCAGCACCTCCATGCCATTCTCAGTCTCTTTGCGCATCTGCGGATTGGCGCCGTTGTAGTCATATTTGAGGTCGGTGTTGTTCGTGCGGGTAATACGCACATACTCGCCGTAACCCTCCCCGGTCTTCACCGGGCCGGTTAGAGGAATGGAGGGATTGGCGCCGGTGGGTGATTTTCCCAGCAGATAGTAAGCATAGTCTTTCAGGTTTCCGCTGATCTTGCCTTTGGCCGTGCCATCCATCAACGGGTATTTGCCCTCGCTAATCGCTCGGGCAAAAGATTCTTGCGTCAATGGGCATGCCCCGCTGTCACAAATGTTGACCTTGAGCAATTGGGCATGCACGTAGTAATCGCCGGGCCATTGGTAAGGCTTAGCCTGAAATGCCAACGCAGAACCTTCTGCCGAGATCGTGCCGTAGGTCAGCAGGTTGCTGCCTACATACTCCGGCACAACCAGCATGACCATATTTTCCGCCGAAGTTTCCAGCCACCAGGTGCGCTCTCCGGAATAGTAAGCCAGGCGCATCGAGTATTTCACAGCCTGAATCCAGTGCGCCATCTCATGGTACACGTCGGTGGGCGTTTGGGTAGCAATCTTCTGGACCGAGTCTGTGGGAATATAAAGCACCCCGTTCAGCGTTTTGTAATTCGGGCTGCTAATTTTTCCCGAAACCCGCACCAACATAGGCGAGCTTTTGCTGAGCCTTGCGTTGGTGAAGCCCAAATCGGCGTATTTATTCATCACCGCCTGCATTTTGTCGATCATTTGGTCGACCTGCGGCATCAAATCGCGGTGCAGCGTGGGCAGCATGACCATGATGGTGCCTTCCGGGTTTTGGCGGCACAAATTGATATAGGACCCACCAATAATGGAAATGTCGGGGATACAGTTGCGCTCGTCTACGTCGGCACGCAAGCTGGCCTGGTGCATTCCACTGGTCAGGTCGGCACCGGCTTTGGGCGTGACCACTGTATAGTAGATGCTGCCTTCGCCATCATCGGCATCGGAAACCATCAAATCGGTGTCTGTTTCTGCTGGCGCGGCCCGTGTTAGCACGGTCAGCTTACCATCCTGCGGAGCCTGGGGCAATTCCACCAGGTATTCGTTGTCCACTACCAACATCAATCGCGAATTTGGGCTGGGGGCCGGAAAACTCAACGTTAGCGAACCGGCGCTGTCGTTCTTACCCTGCGCGGTCACATTATAAAAAGGTGTTTCCACGGTCACCGCAGCTTCTATGTCTTCAATCCAGGGCGCATCGATCTCATTGGCCTGTAAGACGATCTGCTCACCTTCCACTACCGCTTCGGGTGGAACCGCCAATGCTACCCCGTTGGCATCGGCCTGCGGGGCTCCGTTGGGGGTGACAGCCAGCAAATCGGCCTCTTTGACTTTAATTTTCAGCAATTCTTCCTGGTTTTCTAGAGATTTTTTCTCGGGCAGCCAATTCGCCACACCCTCAGGCAGGTCGACCACGCCCGTATACACCAGCAAGCTGCCCCCGCCGATCACCCCCACACACAAACACAGGCACACCAACCCAGAAATGAGAGCAATGCTCAACCCGCTGGAGCGGGGTTTGGCAGCCGGGCGTGGGGCAACGCGTTGCGGTCGAGGCGGAGGCGCGGGCCTCGCCGGCTGGGAGCCAGTTCGTTGCACGGATTGCGACTCGGTTTGTTGAACCGTCACCGGCCTGGTCTGCGAAGGCATTGCCCGAACCCACTGCGACCCGCGCAGTACAAACCAGTCCCCGGTATGCTCCTGCATCATCCACTGCTGCCCGGCTTCATCCGTCACCCGTAAGTTCGCCAGCACAGCCCGGTAAGATTCCTGGTTAATCAGGCCTGCTTTCCACTTTTGTTCCAAGATCGTATACTTTTCCCGTGCTTCCTGGAAATTCATCATCCCTCCCATGCCGACATTCATTCTCTCAATTTCATCATAGCATATCGAATTCACCAAAATACTGTACGAATCAGTTAGTAATGAAATTGTAATATTTCTCTTGAGTCTAAGTGGTTTTCTCGCTAAGTAGCTAGGTTATTAGGCAGTAGTTGAACACCGAAACCGCCGAGGATGGAGACCTGTTCTTGCGGGCGTTTTTTCCAGGAGTAAGGATGGCAGTGATTGTTCCAGTAATCGAGAGCAGCATTCAGGACTTGGGCCAGTTGATCCAAGGTCTCGAAACGCCGACCTTTCAGCGCCAGCGAACGAAGTTGCTTCCACCACGGCTCAATCAGGTTCAACCAACAAGCATACTTTGGGATGAACTGCAGCTGCATTTCGGGCCAGGCAGCCAGAGCCAGCTTGGTCTGCTTACTGATATGGATCGACAGGTTATCCTCGATAATCAACCATCGTTCAGCGGGGAAGGCGCTCATGATTTTTTCCAACAGTTGCACATGACTGGCGCTGTCCCGGCTTGGGCTGAGGACCGTGATCGCTTTTCCCGTGGCTGGTTCAAACGCGCCATGCACCCACAGCTTCCCACGTCTGCCATAATCCGGTTCAAAGGTGGCTCGGTTCGGACCCTCTTTCCATTCTTCTCCGGGATAGGTTTTGACCGCAATGGGTCCCATTTCATCCACACAGATCACGCGCGTGCCTGGGATGCGGGTTTGGTAGGCTCTGATGATGCTCCCCTTTTTTCCACGAACTCCGGATCGGCTTTCTCGGCGTTGTGGAACCAGCTCTCTTGGCGTTTCCAGCGAAAACCTTCGCCTTCGACCCATTCCCAGATGGTCGAGTCCGACAGATGCACACCTTCGCGTTCCTGGAAAGCCGTTTGGATGCGTTCCAATGTCCACAGCTTGAAAGGATATCCCAGGCTTTCAGGCTTTGTCCGTGCCAGGGCGATCAGGGCGCTGCGGACCGTTTGGGGATGGGTCAGCGGTCGGCCGGCTTTCGGTTTGTCTTCTAAACCAGCGATGCCTTCTGCATTGAACCGCTTTACCCAATCGACGCCGGATTGGCGCCCGCTGAAACCGGCTTGCTGCCCCGCCTGGGTCGCATGTAGATTCGGGTCATCCTGCATCGCCACAATCACTTTCGCCCGTTGGACGAGCCGATGGGCGGCTTTCCGCGATGCCGCTAACTTGCCGATTTCGGTTTCTTCTTCGGTTGTTAATGTGCGTAGCTTTACGGCTTTTCGCATGGCTTCCTCCTGTCCAGGAGGATTACAACCTAATTATTTGACGAGAAAACCACTAAGGGAGCACTCAAAGGTTGTTAGACAGCAAGGGGCAAAACAGCGCGGCGGGCGGCCAAGGAATCCCACTGGTTACTGAGCCAGGCAGC
>JAFGLU010000142.1 GCA_016927865.1 Anaerolineaceae bacterium | reverse complement strand
CATTGGGAATTGGCGTGGTGAACCCCGCATTTTGGGGTGTGAGAGCGGCTTCGCCGCTCTCACACCCCAAAATGCGGCAGCTACCACCGCAACTCCCAGAGAACCATTTTTTGACTTACTTCCGTTTTCTATTATGATCCAAGCAAAGGTGAAACCATGCTCGAATCGATCCACTGCCCCAACTGCGGCGCCCCCTTGCCCGCCGATTTGAAACCCGGCCTGACCGTCTGTCTGTATTGCAACTCCAGCATCCGGGTGCAGGCCGAGGACGAACAAACCAGCGTCGTGGTTGAATCCGCCCTGGATGAGAAAGAACTGGTCGAAGTGAAGCGCCTGCTCATGGCCGGCCAGCGCTCCGCCGCCGTGGAGCATTACCGCACATTCACTGGTACCGAAGATGAGCACGCTGCCGAGATTGTCGATGGGATCGCCAGCCAGATCACCGCTTACACCGCGCGCGGACAGCAGCTCACCGGGCTCGGCTGGGTCCTGGTGGCTGCCTGGTTGGTGCTGCTTGTCAGCGGCGTCGCTGCCGGTCTGGCAGGACAAATCCACCCCATCCTGGCCCTGGTGATGATCGGTTTTGCCGGCATCAACCTGAACTACTTCATCCCTTCCATTCGCACCACGCTGCAGTTCGCCCGCGCGCCCATCGCCCCCGCCATCACCCTCAAGCTGGCTCCCATTGGAGTCATGGCGATGCGCAAAGAGAACATTCACACATTCCGCGCCTGGCTGGAAGTGCAGCCCAAAGATGAGCCGCCCTTCCGCGCCGAGATGATCATCCCCGTGCGAGAAGCCAATCTCAGCCGGGCCACGCCTGGAACTGAGATTTACGTCAAATACCTCAAAGATCCCATCCGCTTGATTTTCCATAAGCGAAAGAGCACGCCGCAAGCCACGAGCGAGGAAGGTAAAACGGATGAACCCTCAGCATGAAATGACCCAATCCAACCGCCAGGGCTGGGATGGGCTGGTTGCCACCCACATCCAGAACTACCACATCGAAAAGCTGGTGTCTGGCACCCCCTTGCTCAACGACGTGATCCGCGGCGAAGTCGGTGACGTGCAGGGCAAATCCCTGGTGCACCTGCTTTGCCATATCGGCACCGATACCCTTTCGTGGGCGCTGCTGGGCGCCCAGGTCACCGGCATCGACATCTCTCCAGAGGCACTTCATTATGCCCGCCAACTTGCCGCCCGTATGAATATAGATGCGCGCTTCATCGAGTCCGACATTTTGGACGTGATCGACAGGGCCAATGACCAGTTTGACGTTGTCTTTTCCTCCACCGGGGTGCTGTGCTGGCTGCCCGATATTCGCCGCTACGCCCAAACCGTGCGGCATCTGCTCAAGGACGGCGGCTTCTTCTACATCCTGGACGGGCATCCCATCCGCAGCGTCTTGCTGGATGAAGACGGCGAGCAGGGCGACAACACCAATGTCATCCGGGGCGATTACTTCCGCAAAGGGCCCTGGCAATATAACGGCATGGGCGACTACACCGACGCGACCTTGCTCGTGCCCGGGAAATCTTATGAGTGGCATTGGACAATGGGTGAAATCGTTACCGCATTTTGCGATGTGGGCATGCGCATCGAATTCCTTCACGAGCATCCCCAGTATTTCTACAACGGCTACTCATCCTACTGCGAGGACGAAGAACGCTACCTTTACCCCGCCACCTTCAGCCTTAAAGCAACAGCATAAAAGCACAATATGACTGATCCAGCGAAATTCCATTGGGCCGAGCGCGTCTCCCGCAAAGACATCCAGCGCCTATACGAAAGCGATGCGCAGGGGAGACTGGACGAAGAGTTGCTTGACAGAGTTCACTTCGCCATCCACGCGCGTGTTTTAGATATGTTCGAAGTGCGCGAGGCCCAAACCTTTGGGCGGGTCAAATGCCGCCAGTGCGGCGCGCCCGTGCCCCAGCCCTATCGCATGGGTTCACGCGCCAAGAACTTGATGTTGAAGTGCGAACAATGCGGCTGGCAGGTTACTTGCGGCGAGTTCTACGATAGCTACACAGGCAAGAGTCTACTGCCCGGCTCGGTCACCAATCTGTTTGAAAATTACCTCGAACGCTTCCCAAAAGCGAAAAATCCGCAAGACAAAATGCTGCTCATCGACTGGCTCATTCATCAATTTCATGTCAACCAAGGCATTGCGCGCATGTCGGTGGCAAAAAATGTTATTCAGGGCACAGACGAGCAGGTCCGCGAACTGGTCGAAAATCTCGCCAACGGCCCCGGCAGCACCCAGGGGCTATCCTCGCTGGAAGCGTGGCAAGCAACCTTCTACCACCCCGTGCGGCTGTTCAAACAACAACACTCTCATGCCCAGGTGCAGAAGATTGCGGCTCAGTTGGGCATTCAAGGGCGCAACCAAATGTCAGAAGATGAATTGGTCGCCGAAATTCTGCGTTTGGCGCCCGACTTCAAGCCAGACGCCAAAGCTCCCGGCTCCGCTTGACCGTTTCCAGGATTTCCTTTATGTCATCCTCGTTGCAACGATGTTCGCGAGCGTATTTCAACATTTCGCGGACGGTGGTCAGCGAGTTGGCGAACAGTTCATCCATCCAGGCATAACGCGGCAGCAGCCAAAGATGAAAGTGCTCCGAGCGTTCCTCTTGGATGACCAATACCTCAGAAATATCACCCAGCCGAGATTGAAGCTTTCGTGCCTGATAAACTAAATCAAAACATTCCCGCGCTTCGGCGACGCTCATCTGATCCATCGATTGGATATGAGCTTTCGAAGCTACAATGAAAAACGCCCGGATGGGTACCTCGGGGTCTTGATGTAGGATGAAATGCTCCGACTCGGCGATCATCCCACCGGGCGGAACGATCCTGCCTGAGACGATGTCACAGCCGATGCACTCACAGAGGAAAGATTGGCAGAGAATGGTTGTGATCGTGTAAGACATATGGCTTCCGCGTCCTGAGGGAGGACTTCAGTCCGACCGGCTTCATCCCGACCGGCTCTTCTTCCCCACCCACAAAATGTGCTCGGCCCCATCCACCACCGCCGGCACCTGTGATGTGCGGAACAGCACCTTGCGCCAGGCAGCCCAATGCTCAGGCTCGTTCTCAGCCATCTCATTGGTCACCTGCGGCAACCCGCTGGACAAGCCCTGGCAGCCGACCATTTCCAATGTCTCCAACCCGCAGGATTCAGCCAACTCGCGCAGTTCATCAGCGCGGAAGAAGTGCCACAACATTCCTCCCGGCCCAGGAGCCTGTCCATTGTCCAAGAAGCTGTCAATATAATCCGCCAGGAGCTCCTCACGGTGGAAGTTGAGCATATAGCGCAGCACCGCCAGATACCCCACCCCGGTCAGGTAGATCAACCCGCCCGGGCGGGTCACCCGCGCCATCTCCCGCACGGCCTGCTCCTGGTCCGCTCGCGCCGGCAGGTGCGTCAGCGGCCCGCCCAGGCACAGCGTGGCGTCAAATATCCCTTCGGCAAAGCGGGACAAGTCGCGCAGGTCGGCCTGCTCAATACCGCGCAGCCGGGCCTGCACCTCGGGCGGCTCGGCGGCAAAGTTGGCCCGCGCAATCTCCAGCAACCCCTCAGTGATATCCGCCAGGGTCACCTGCCAGCCCGCCCGGCACAGTTCCAGGGCATAGCGTCCCGGCCCACCGCCCGCGTCCAGCACATGCACGCCAGGCGGCAGGCGGCGAGTCAGCGCATCCCAGGTCAGATCAAATTCCAACCGGCGGTAAGCGTCCCGCTCCAGGCGCCCCCACTCGCGCAGCGGATCAGCGTTATAGGCATCCGGCACCGGGGTAGCCAAACGCTACTCCTTCTTTTCGCGTTCTGCCCAATCGATCAGCTTTTGTAGTTCCACATTCATCTGCCGCAGGGCCGAAGCCATTTGCGGGCGGGCTTCCTGAACCGCTTGCTCCCCGGCAGTGCGCAGTTGGTCCACCGTTTTCTGCGCTTCCACCTTCAACTCCTGCGCCTTGGGCGACTTCGCGGTATCTTCCACCGCCTGCCCCACCTCACGAGCTACCGATTCCATACCGGTGCGCACCCGTTCCCACTGCCCACTTTGTTCGGCCTCGCTGAACGTGGCGCGCAAGGCGTCTGCCAACGACTGCCCCAGGCGCTCAAATTGCTCGCCCACCTCGCGCCAGTTCGCGCCGGTGGAATCTTGTTCTTGTTGAGATTGTTGCTGTTGTTCTTCAGACATACCAGACCTCCATATTCAGTATTCGCCTGGGAGCTACCAGACGGAGAAGGAAAAGGCACGAATTTGAGATGAGGAAGCTTCGCGACCCCATCTCAAATTCGAGAACTTTTCTCGTGTATATATTCTACATACGTCCTTTCACGGCGCAAGTTGCGCTAAGGAATTGCCTTTAGAGAATTGCCGTCAGGCTGCCGGAACCCACCAGCCAGACCGCGCAACCCACCGCGCACAGTGTCAGCACCGAGAAATACACCTTGCGCCAGGTATTCCAATATGTACCCTTCCAGCCAAGCACTGCCAGAACAACCATCGCCATGACCAGCACGATAATCAGCGGTGGCAGCAGGAACAGGGGCCGGAAGCCGCCCGGCACGCCCATCAGGAAGATATAGTCATTTTCCATGACCATACCAAAGAAGGCAATCGCAATCACCACCATGAACAAGAACATCAGTCCGGCAACAACCATCGCCACCCAGGGCGCCAGGTGCCCGTAGAAGGGCGTCGGGCGTCCTTCCTTGCTGCGTGCCCAGCGAATCACCAAAACCAGCGGGTAAACCACCAGCGCAGACAAAAGGATTAGCGCTGCCAGACCTGCCAGCACCAACCCCACCAGGGTGCCAACGCGCCCTTCCAGGATTTTCGCGATTACCGGCAAGTTCACCACATCCTTGTCGGTCACAAAATCTACCGGCGGGACATCTTTATAACAGGCTGCATTAGGCCGCTCTCCCGGATCATTCAGGAATTTAAGGATAATTTCATCCGCGCATTCACTGCTAATAGCTGCGCCGTGACCGGTGTTTGGGAAAGTGAATGAATAACTGTTCGGCAGAGTTTTGGCGGCTTCCGCTCCATAATCTGGCGGGGTGATGGGGTCAAAGCGCCCATTCAAGATCAGCACAGGCAAATCACTGCTCACCGGAATATCCACTATATCATCCAGTTGGGGCACGTTCCATCCTTCACACAATGCGATCAGAGATTCGTTGCCGATGTGCGCGTCCCGACCCAACTCGGGGCGGATACCGCTGTAATCCACTTCGTCCAAGTTAATGTCGCTGTCTTCAGCACAAACCACCGAGTAGTACATCCCATAGCTCATCGTGCGGTCGAAAGTAATAAGCGACAAAACGTATTCGCTGAACGCATAATCCCCTTTCTCAAAATCCTGGAGCATCTTGGGCAACAAAGGGATCAACTCAGTGCTGTAAAGCAATTGGAAGAGCGTCCCAACCAGCGTGTCGCCGTCTACCAGCGCGGGGTAAACCTTTCCACCCTCAGGGTCGCGCACATTCAATGTGACCGGGTTTTCTTCCAGCCGGGCATAGAGGTCCGTGTAAGTCTGCTCAAGGAAGGGGTATTCCCGATTGCACTCTTCACTCTCTTTACAGGCTGTGAAAAACTCCGTGAAAGCCCGGTCCATCGTCAGTGGAGCCAACTGGTTCCAATTCCGATTAGTAGGTACCACTGCGTCCAGAATGACGCTCCGCAGCACTTCCGGATAGTCGCGCATGGTGTGCAGGGCCAGCAGCGTGCCATACGACACGCCGTACAGGTTAATCTGCTCGTAACCCAGGGCCTGCCGCAGCGCGTTGATATCGGCCGCGTTTTCCAGGCTGTCATAAGCCGAGAGGTTGATGCCGTCTTTCTCCAGCCGACCGTGGCAAGCCAGAATCGCCTCGCGGAATTGTGTTTCAGCCTCTTCCGCTTCCAGGTTCACATTGAGCAGTTCAATGGTCTTGTCGAGGACCTCAGAGCACACCAGGTTCGGTTCCGAGTACAAAGTTCCGCGCTGGTCAAACAAAATAATGTCGCGGTTCTTCCAAAGGCCGCTGTAAAACAATACCTGGGAATAGTAGTCGATCGTAGAACCACCGGGGCCACCCTGTGCCATCACTAGCGGGTCGGGGCGCGGATTGGCAACCTGGCTGCGCAAAATGGCTACAGCCAGCTTGATTGTTGGGCCATTCGGGTTGGCGTGCTCTTCGGGCACCACCAACCAGCCGCAATCAACCTGCTCCCCTTCGGTAATTCCTGGTGGAACTTCAAACATGCATGGCCCCGGCTCAAAACGCGGCACGTCTCCACTTTGCAATATAGGCGCCGCAGAGGTGGGCTGAGCCGTCCCAGCCATACCCAACACAAGCGCCCCCAGGATGATCACACGCCAGATAACAGAAATCCCTCTCATGCTATTTTCTCCTTGTAATTACGCGTCGATGCCGCGAATAATTCTGTTTTTCCAAAATGAATTACTCAACCAGAGGTCGAAGAGGCCTAGATTTTAGGTGTGTGGGGTGAAAAAAGCACCCCACACACCTAAAATTCAGGGACTTCCCCCACCCTCTAAGCAGTTACTTCAAGATTATACCTTGCCAGGAAACGATAAACATGGCTATCCCGTCAAAAGAGTATCAAGAAGGAACATGATAGCCACGAATGCGGATTTCACCACGCCGATTCCCCCAGTGACCTACAAACAGAATGAATTCCCCAGGCTTCAATTCTGCTATAATTGTAACTACTCAGCCTGGGGAAGGGACCCGAATTTGAGGTGCTTGCGAGTTGTAAAGCAACCCGAAGTCACCTCAAATTCGGACACTTTCTCCACCCTCTGAAAAGTTACCTTTAATTTACCTGATCGTTATCTTATAGAAAGATCCGGGGTGGCTCGATCCCTTCACTCTTTCATCCGTTAGGGAGGCTCTATGCGCCGTTGGTTTCTCCTCATTCTGGCTGTCATCCTCTTGCTGGCCCCTCAAGCCGCTGTCCATGCTCAAAATGAGGTTTCTTTTCAGAGCCTGGAAGTGGATGTCTGGCCTGAATACGACCAGGAATTAAAGGTGCTGGTTATTTACCGCATAGAATTAGCGCCCACGGTGAAACTCCCCGCTGAGATCACTCTGCGCATCCCCTCCCAGGCAGGCGCTCCTCACGCCGTTGCCGAAATGTCTGGTGACACGCTCACCAATATGGCTGGGGGATATGCACTGGCCGGGCGAGATGGAGACTACGCTCTGGTGCGCTTCACAGCCACCCTGCCCGAAATACAGGTCGAGTATTACGATCCACAGCTTACGCAGGACGGCGACCGCCGCACTTTCGTCTACCGCTGGCCCGGCGATTATGCCGTCGAAGACTTACTGGTCTCCTTCCAGCAGCCGCCCACCGCCACCGGCTTACAGGTGCAGCCCAGCATGGGTTCGCTGACCACCGGCACAGATGGATTAAATTACTTCAACCTCGCTGTCGGTGCTGTCACCGCCGCAACGCCGTTTGATGTGGAGTTTAGCTACGTCAAAGACAACAATGACCTGACCAACCCGCGCACATTCCAGGAAACCACGCCTGTCTCCTCGGTGACCACCACCACGCCCGGCCGCATGACCCTCACCCAGGTGCTGCCCTGGCTGCTGGGGGGGCTAGGCCTGGCGCTCATTGCCGGCGGAATCTTGTGGTATACCCGCGCTGGACGCTCGCCCGAACAGCACGCTCGTGTTCGCCGCCACCGCTCCACCGAGGATGAACCCGCCCAGGAGGTAGCATTTTGCCACCAGTGCGGCAAGCGCGCATCTTCCGGCGATGTATTTTGTCGTTCCTGTGGAACCCGCCTTAAGAATTAAAGGACTCCATAAGGTCCAAAAATAGGAGGGTGTGGGCGACTTCGTCGTCCACACCCTCCTATTTTTGGACCTCTCCACCTTAGCGAAAGAACCACTAAGCGCTGCCCAGGCGGATCTCAAGAACTTGCGTGTTGGTGATATCGGCGGGCACAAAAGCGCGCCCGCTAATCCCATTCCGTTTGAATTCAACCAACCGGTTACCCTGACCGCGAATGAAAATATCCAACCGCCCGCCGCGGTATGGGAGCCCCTGGATGTAAGCTTCATCCAGGCCCGGCGGCAAGAGTGGTTGAAACGCGGCGCCTTCCGGCGAAACACGCATCCCGGTCAGCCCCAGCCAAATCATTCGCAAATAGGCCGTTGCGCTCCAAGATTGACGCCGACAGGACGCCCACTGCATACCGTCATCCCCTGTGCCACCTTCCTGCACCCCGCCGTAGATTTCTCCAGTCAATGGATGGTAGATCTCAGCGCACTGCACATCCCGCACAATGTGGCGCGTGAGCCGCTCAAACTCGTGCGCAAAGCGGTCCAGGCGTCCGGCTCTAGCCGCCGCCTCGGCCCAAAACGCCTGGATGGGCGGCCAAACCGTGCCCGCGTGGCGCCCAAAACGCATCCCGTCTGCCGCGGCGTAACGCTCAAAATTCGGCCAAACGCAGGGCACTCCCGCCTCAGGAACGACTTGATTGTCCAGAACCTGCCCAACCTGGTCAGCTTCGGCCACCCCAAACAGCAGCGCAAAGCTGCTCCCCAGCCCTTCCTGGCTTTCGCACCCGCCCCATCGGTCCACCAGGTAGCGGAAAGCGCCGGTTTGCGGATTCCAGAAATGCTTCAGAATGTTGGAGCGCAGCCTCTGAGCCTTGTCGCTCCAGGTGGGGTCGCTGCGTTGCCCTGCGTCAACCGCCATCGCCCCCGCCAGCCGGTAAGCCTGGTAGTATACGCAGTTGGTCGAAAGGGCCATCATTGACAGCCCGTAGCCCTTAGCTGCCCGTTCATCCGGATGACAGGTAGGCCAGTCCAGGATAGAGCTGGACCCGTTCGTCTGAGCATAGCGATCCGGATAGGCAGCCACCCCGTCGCCATACACCGCCGGGCCGCGGAACAGGCCATATTCGGCGTCAAACTCCTCCTGTTCCAGGCGCGCCAGGCTGTTGCGGGTGGCCTCCAGGGCCAGGCGCAGAAAGCCGCGGTTACCCGTGTAAAGATAAAAGGCCCACGCCCCCACACTCCACAATACCGAGTCCCAATACTGCCCACCGATGAGTGCGCCGTTGGCTCCGCGCTCCAACACGGACACCAGCGTATTGCGGGCTACCTCAGGCAACCACAATCCCACCCCGTTCCATACATTGATTGCGGCGTCGCGCGTCCAGGGAGTGTTATAGTCCAAACCGGCCAGCAAAACCGGCGCAGGGGCTTCCAGCAGGCCATCCTGAAAGGGCAAAATGTTGCTGCACACATCCCCAATGGCAATCCGGTAAGCCTGATCCACCAGGGGATTCGAAGTCTTGAGGGAAGGCGAATTGAATTCCATGTCTATACTATAGCATGTCACCAGTCATCTTCACCTTCCCCCAGCTTACAGTTTAATTACGTGAGCCCGCGAAAAGCCCTTCACAAGGCTATTCCTTTGGCCCGGTGTACACTACTTCAAACAGAATGTGGTCCGGCGACTCAAACATGACCTGGTAATAGGTATGCTCCGGGCTTTCACTAAACTCAGGCCGGTGGCGTGGGGTTTCAAACAGCGCCGGAATACCGCGCGCTTGAAGATAGGCCACCACCTCATCCACATCCGTTTGTTTTGGAACAGAGACCGCCAGGTGATTCATCCCCGGGCCGTCATAGTCATTGGTAACCGGCTTGAGTTCGCCGCCGAACCACAACCCGGTATGGTGTACATCTCCGGCCCCAAAAATATTGTCGTCCGAATAGAGGGTTTCAAAACCCAGAAAACCAAACAGTTCTCGGTAAAAAGGCAGATTCCGAGAGTCAACATTGATTTGGATGTGTCCAACGGTTCCAGAAATCATCGATACTCCTTGAGCCTACTGAAAGATAGTTTTGTGTAACTACTCTCAGCACTGGTGAAAAGGTCCAATTTTGAAATCGGGAACTTCCCCAGCTTTGGTGAGCAGATACTTTTCTATATTAGCACCAATGTTCTAAATAATCAATAGATATTGTATAATAGATTCATTCACAAATCTCCGGCGCGACAGCCGCCGAAGTATAATCAATCGCAACTACTCAGCCAGAGACGGAAGAAGCCTGAATTTGAGGTGTATGGGGTGCTTCGCACCCCATACACCTCAAATTCAGGGACTTTTCTCGCCCTCTGAGCAGTTACAATCAAACCAAACTCCCCTACCTCGGAGGTAGATATGTCCGTAGAGATGAAAAACAAGCACAAACTCTCGCCCCGGCTGCGCATGTTTGCCAACGGGGACGAGGTGGTCAACACCCTGCGCGCTGAGCAAACTGCTTCGCTGGTAGTGCAGAATGCCGAGCTAGCCGAGTCCGTTCCCTCCATCAGCGCCGGGCAAATGCAGATGTTCAACACCCTCTCCTTTTCCCTGGAGGCCAAACCACCCACCATCCGCCGCCGGAAATTGAAAGAGATCACCAACGACGTTCTCACCAACGTTTTTATCCAACTGGCCAACGACACTGGCGGCCCGGCAGACGTACCCGACGTGCTCAAAGACCTCGACCCGACCCCCATTCGCAAAGACAATATCGTCATCGCCACCATCCCCCTCTCTTTGCTGCCCGAACTGCTGGCTTCCCCAAAGATTATTTCAGTCGAAAACCCCGAGACCATTCGCTTCTTCCAGCCAGTTACCACCGCAGTGGTGACCAACCCGCCCGAGGCCGGGAACCGCTGTGCAGCCACACCCGCCGCGCAGCAGCAAGATGTGCTCATTGGTATCATCGACGTGCAAGGCTTCGATTTCGCCCATCCTGACTTTCTCGACGCGGAGGGCAAGACGCGCTTTGTGAGCATTTGGGATCAAGGCGGTGAGGGACGCAAACCACCTGAACGCTTCGATTACGGCTCCGAGTTGACCCAGGAAATGATGAACTACGCCATCGGCTCGGAAGAACAGTACCAGCTGCCCCCCACCGAGTTGGAACCACAATCTGAGATGATCCCCGGCTCGCACGGCACCCATGTCGCCAGCATTGCGGCGGGCAACCGCGGCGTCTGTCCTGGAGCCAGAATCGCGGCGGTGCTGCTGGCCTTGCCCAAAACCGACCAGGAGCGGCGCAAATCCTTCTACGACTCCACCCGCCTGGCCCACGCCGTCGATTACCTCTTCTGCCTGGGCAAGGAGCTGAACCTGCCGGTTTCTATCAACATCAGCCTGGGCACCAACGGATACTCGCATGACGCCACCAGCCTCACCAGCCGCTGGCTGGATTTCCAGTTGGCCACCCCCGGGCGCAGCATCTGCGTGGCTGCCGGCAACGCCGGGCAAGAAGCGCGCATGGCCCCCGATGACTGGGGCTTCACTATGGGGCGCATCCACACCTCCGGGAAGTTTGAGGCTCCTGGCGAAGAGAAAATTCTCTACTGGGAGGTGCTGGGCGACGGCATTATGGACATCTCGGAAAACGAACTGGAGATCTGGTACAGCCCGCGCGATCACATCGCCGTGCAAGTCAAGGCTCCCGGCGCCAGCGAATGGACCAGCGTGGTCGAGCCGCGTCAGTATATCGAGAACATGCGCCTGCCCAACAACACCTTCCTCAGCGTATACAACGAAACCTTTAT
Source organism: Anaerolineaceae bacterium (assembly GCA_016927865.1). Lineage (GTDB taxonomy): Bacteria > Chloroflexota > Anaerolineae > Anaerolineales > Anaerolineaceae > Anaerolinea. The sequence continues at coordinate 34,730 of JAFGLU010000142.1, read as the reverse complement.
GCCCGCCAACGGCCTCAACTACATTGCCTGTTACCTCTCGCCGTTGTTTTCCAAAAAACAGGTCGTTGGCATCGCCTCCGGATCCTGGCAGGTGCGCCTGTTCTCGCGCGAACTGCGCGACGGCCGCTACCACGCCTGGATCGAGCGCGACGATGCCCGCCGGGCGGGGGTGATTGGCGGCAAGCAGGCCTGGGCTTTCCCCTCTTTTTTTGGTGAGCAAACCTTCACCGACATGGCCTCGATCAGTTCATTGGCCTGCACTCATTCGGTGGTAGCAGTGGCCAACCTGGACGAGACCTCCTCCAAGGTGCATCACACCAGCAGCCAGGGCCCCACCCGCGACGAACGTGAAAAGCCGGATATCGCCGCTCCAGGCACCAATATCATCGCCGCCAACGGATTTCACCCCGGGCAGTGCTGGGTTTCGATGACCGGCACCAGCATGGCCAGCCCCTATGCCGCCGGGGTGATTGGCTTAATGCTGGCCGCCGACCGCCAGTTGACTGCCGCGCAAATCACAGGCATCTTGCATCGCACCTCCACCCCCCTGAGCGACCAGGGCAACGCCTGGCGTAATGACGCCGGGTTTGGGGTTATCAACCCTGCTGCCTGCCTGGATGAAGTTCTCAAACTGCGTACACGCGAGGATATCAACCCATGAGACTCAATATTTTCCCCTCCGACAAAGGTGACTGCCTGTTGTTGACCTCCGCCGACAACAAAAAAGTCCTCATCGACGGCGGCATGCGCGCCTCGTACAGCCAGTTTGTGGCTGCCCAACTGCCCCGCCTGGCGCGCAACGGCCTCGATCTGGTGTACGTTTCGCATATCGACAGCGATCACATTGGCGGGATCTTGCAGTTAATGGACGACCTGGTTGCCTGGCGGCGCTACGATTACCAGGTAGCCAATAACAACCCGTCTTATCCTATGCCTCAGGCTCCCCGCCCACCCCGTCCAAAGGTCATCTGGCACAATGCCTTCAAGGATCAAACTCAGGATAACAAAGGCCTCATCGAGGAGCAGTTGGTGGCTAATTTGTCCATCCTCAGCGCCGACCCCCAGGTAATTGGCGAAGACCTGCTTGACCTGCGCGAAACCACCGGCGACCTGGTCACTTCTGTTCGCGAAGGACTGCTCCTTTCCAGCCGGGTCAGCGCGAAGCAGTTAGGCATCCAGGTCAACCCCCAGTTTAATGGTGAAACCATCTTCGCCGAAAAAGCCGCGACGCCCATTCCTTTGGGCCGCATGCAAATTCAGGTCATCGGGCCGCTCAAAGCCGACCTTGAAAAACTGCGTGACGAGTGGAACGACTGGCTGGACCGTAACCAGAAAACAGTCAAGCACATTCGCAAGGAAATGGAAGATGACCCAGCCTTTGCGTACATGACTGAAGGCATGAAGCTGCTCAGCTACATCCGCAGCTTTGCCAACGCCTTGGGCAACCGCGGTCTGGTCACCACCCCCAACCTTGCTTCGCTCATGCTATACGTCAAAGAAGGAAAGAAGACTCTTCTTTTGACCGGCGACGGGCATTACCGCGACATCCTCGAGGGATTGAAACAACGCGGCTTACTCGATGCAGACGGCAAGCTGCACGTCAACGTTCTCAAAGTCCAGCATCACGGTTCCGAACACAACGCTCATCAAGATTTTACCCGCCGCATCACCGCCGATCACTACATTTTCTGTGGCAACGGCGCTCACAACAACCCCGACCTGAATGTAGTGGACATGATGATCGCTGAGCACTTGTTGCACGGCCCCACCTCGCCCTTCAAGTTTTGGTTCAACAGCAGCGTAAAAAAAGCCGGAAACGAGAAAAACGCCGAACACATGCGTAAATTGGTTGCGCTTTTAGAAAATGCCGCCCGTGCCGTGCCGGATCGCTTCAGCTACCGGTTGCTCGACCGGCCCAATTTATCACTCAGGATATAATAAAACTTCAGGGATAGCTTTCGGAAAATGCTCTCTCATTTGAGAATCCATTATCTAACCTCATTCTCCAAAGGACCAAGATCATGCCTCTTCACCACACCCAATTCTTCTCCCAGGCACTGGGAATCGCCGTATCCATCGATGTGATCACCCCGCTCAAGACCTGGAAACCCGGCGCCGTTCCCGGCGAGGCGAAGCACCCCACCCTGTTCCTTCTGCACGGCTATTCCGACGATCACTCCATCTGGCAGCGGCGCACCTCCATCGAGCGCTATGTTGAAGAATTCGACCTTGCCGTGGTTATGCCTGCAGTCAACCGCAGCTTCTACACCGACCAAAAGATCGGCTTCAGCTACTGGACCTTCGTTAGCGAAGAACTGCCCTATGTGGCCCGCTCGCTCTTTCCCCTCTCTGATCGCCGCGAGGACAACTTTGTAGCTGGCTTGTCGATGGGCGGCTATGGCGCCTTCAAGATGGCCCTGGCCCACCCCGAGCGCTTTGCCTACGCCGCCAGCCTGTCTGGCGCAGTTGATATCGAGAGCATCTACAAAGGCGCTTCCAAAGAATGGTCAGCGGAACTAAAATGCACCTTTGGGCCACGCAAAGAGGCTGTGGGCAGCGAAAACGACCTGTATTTCCTGGCCAAACGCGCTTCCGAAGCCAAAGGCCCCAAGCCCAAGCTATATCAGTACTGCGGCACCGAGGATTTCCTTCATAAAGCCAATCAGAAATTCCGCCCCTATCTGGAAGGCCTGGGTTTCGACCTGACCTACGAGGAAGGTCCTGGTGACCATCAGTGGAAATATTGGGACGAGAAGATCCAGACCTTCTTAAAAATGCTCCCGCTCAAGGAAATCAACCCCAAAACGGAAGCATAACCATGCGCATCCTTTATATTGACATCGACACACTCCGCCCCGACCACCTGGGCTGCTATGGCTACCACCGCAAGACCAGTCCCAACATCGATCGCATCGCCGCACAGGCCGTGCGCTTTGACAACTGCTACGCTCCCGATGCGCCCTGCCTACCCTCCCGCTCGGCCCTGTGGAGCGGTCGCACCGGCTTCCACACGGGGGTCATCAACCACGGCGGAACCGCCGCCGACCCGTTCATTGAGGGCCCCGAGCGCGGCTTCCGCGACGTCTACGACCGCACCGGCTGGATCCCCGAGCTGCGCCGCGCTGGGCTGCGCACCGTCACGGTCAGCCCTTTTGGCGAGCGTCACTCCGCCTGGTGGTGGTACGCCGGGTGGAGCGAAGTCTACAACCCTGGATTCGGCGGCATGGAACTGGCCGACGATGTTACCCCGCTGGCCCTGGATTGGATCCGCCGCAATGCCCAGGAGGACAATTGGTTCCTGCACGTCAACCTGTGGGACCCGCACACCCCCTACCGCACCCCGCTGGAATATGGCAACCCCTTTGAGAACGAACCCCTGCCGGCCTGGCTGACCGAAAGCGTGCGCAGCCGCCTGTGGGACGGTTTTGGCCCCCATTCTGCACAGGAGCCGCACGCCGATTTTAGCGCCGAATCTTCTTTGAAGTACCCGCGAATGCCTCGCCAGATCGATTCGCTGGAAGCCGTGCACAAGTGGATTGACGGCTACGATACTGGCATCTGGTACGCCGACCGTCATGTAGGCTTCCTGCTCAATGCGCTTGAAGAAGCGGGCATCCTAGACGATACCGTGATCATCGTCAGCTCCGACCACGGCGAAAACCAGGGCGAACTAAATGTATGGGGCGATCATCAGACCGCCGACCATATCACTTGCCGCGTCCCATTGCTCATCCGCTGGCCCGGTCTGACCGATTCGCCCCGGGTGGACACAACCCTGCACTACAACTTCGACTGGTCCGCCACCCTGCTGGATTTACTCGGCCGCCCCGTACCCGCCAACTGGGACGGACGCTCGTTTGCACCCGAATTCCGCATGGGCGAAGAAACCGGGCGCGACTACCTGGTCGTCAGCCAGGGCGCATGGTCTTGCCAGCGCGGGGTACTCTTTCGCCACATAGACGAAGACTACCTCTTGCTACGCACTTACCATGACGGGTACAAACAACTCGAACCGATCCTGCTCTTCAACCTCTCTGAAGACCCGCACGAGCAGTACGATGTGTCTGAGGCGCTTCCCGATTTGACCAATTTTGGCCTGGCCTTGCTGGACGAGTGGCTGACCGAACAGATGCGCACCGCCACCACCAACGTGGACCCGATGATGACCGTGCTGCGCGAGGGCGGCCCGCACCACACCCGTGGCACGCTGCCCGCTTACCTGGAGCACCTGCGCGCCACCGGGCGCGCCCACCACGCCGAGCGGCTGGAGCGGCTGCATCCCCTGGAGGCAAAAGGCTAACCCGCCCATCATGCCCACCCCACCCCCAGCCTTTCACGTTATGGTCAAGCCCCGTGGCGCGGTCTGTAACCTGGATTGCGCCTACTGCTTCTACCTGACCAAAGAGCAACTATTCCCCGAGAGCAGCTTTCGCATGAGCGACGCCGTGCTGGAATCCTTCACCCGCCAGTACATCCAGGCTCAGCGCGTCCCTGAAGTGACCTTTGCCTGGCAGGGCGGTGAGCCTACGCTCATGGGCCTGGAGTTCTTCGAGCGCGCCGTGGCCCTCCAACAGCAGTATTGCCCGCCGGGGATGAAAATTTCCAACAGCTTTCAGACCAACGCCACCCTCATCGACGACGAATGGGCGCGCTTCTTCCGCCGGCACAACTTCTTGCTGGGCGTCAGTCTGGATGGTCCCGCCGATCTGCACGACCTCTACCGGCGCGACAAAGGCGGGCAACCCACCCATGCCCGCGTCCTGGCAGGGGTTGAACACCTCAAGCGTCATGGCGTGCAGTTCAACATCCTGGCTTGCGTCAACGACCAGACCGCCCAGCACCCGCTGGAAGTTTACCACCACTTCCGTGATGAGATCGGCGTACAGTTCATCCAATTCATTCCGATCGTCGAAACGCTGAACGCCTCCAGCGGTATCGCTAGCTCCCGTTCGGTCAGTGGTCGGGCTTACGGGCGCTTTCTCAATGCCGTGTTTGACGAGTGGGTGCGCCGTGACGTGGGCCGGGTGTACGTGCAGATTTTTGACACCGCCCTGGGCATCTGGAGCGGGCAGCCCGCCGGGCTGTGCGTCTTTGCACCCACCTGCGGCACCGGCCTGGCCCTCGAGCACACCGGCGACCTGTACGCCTGCGACCACTACGTCAGCCCGCAGCACCACCTGGGCAACATCATGGAAACCCCGCTGGCTGAGCTGGTCACCTCGCCTCGCCAGGTTCAGTTTGGACAAGACAAAAAGACCACCCTGTCCAGGCAATGTTGGGAATGTCCCGTGTTGTTTGCCTGCCGTGGCGCCTGCCCAAAGGATCGCATTCTGGCCACCCCACAAGGCGAGCCGGGGCTCAACTATCTGTGTGAAGGCTACAAGGTCTTCTTCACCCACATCGACGCACCCATGCGCCGCATGGCCGAACTGCTGCGCATAAGCCTCCCGCCTGCAGACATCATGCTGGAGCTGCCCACCAAAACAGGGCGCAAGCGGCATTAGAGAAAATAATTCTGACTCATCCGCGGGTAAGAAACCCGCGCTACTACCTCTGGAACCGATTATAATAATTTCGATTTAATCACTCCAAATTTAGTAAATACTCAGAGGGCGGGAAAAGTCCCTGAATTTGAGGTGCATGTGGGGTGCTTCGTAACCCACATGCACCTCAAACTCAGGCCTCTTCCACCTCTGGCTGAGTAGTAACCAACTTATTAGAAAACGAGGATGGCATGGCAGAAAGCGAACAATTTTGGGAAATGCTGTGGGAATCGCGCCTGCAAGAGCTGCGCAATCTGGGCAAGCGCGAAGCCATCCTGGGAATTTCGCGCCTCATCCGCCGCCTGACCGATTCAAACCCTCAGCGCTCTCTGCGCCTGCTGGAATTGGGCTGCGGCGAAGCCCAAATCATCGGCCCGCTGGTCGAAAATCACGCTCGTGTCCCAGGCATTGAAAACTCCCTGGGCGTCGATTACCTGCCCCGCTCATTGGCTGTCTGCCGCCGCGACTACCCGCGCATGAAATTCCTGGAGGGAAACTTCACCGACCCTGATCTACTGGCCGGCCTGGGCCAATTTGACATCGTCCTGCTGGTCAACGCCCTCCACGAAGTCTTCTCCGCCGGTTACTCCCCCAAGCTGGGCGAGGTGGATGTGCCCGCCGCCAAGGCCCAGGTTCTCCAGACCCTCCAGCACATCACCGGCTGCATGCTCCCCGGCGGCTACCTGGCGCTCTTCGACGGTCTGGAGCCGCCCGGTGACCCAAACGAACACCTTCGGGTGCGCTTTCTCAACCCCCGCGCCCGCGATCTGTTTCGCACCTTTGCCCGCGAGTACCGCCCGTTCAAAATCGCCTATACCTCTGCTGGTGACCCCTTCACCGTAGAGCTTTCCCGGCGGCATTTTACCCGCTACATCACCAAATCCATCTTCCTGGGCAAAGACCTGTGGAAGACCGAACGCCTGGAAAGTTATCAGTACTTCACCGAAAGCGAATTTCGCCAGGCTTTTGCCCAGGTGGGCCTTAAAATCCTCGAGCTGCGTACCCTGACCATGAACGACGAGAAATGGAACAACGTCGTGCAAATTGAAACCCCAGGCGCAGTCTTCCCCACCGAGCATATCTGGATTCTGGCGCAGTTGCCCGCTCAAGGAACCGCTTCATAAGGAGAAATCGCTTATGCCGCAAAACCCGGATGCAATGACCAATGTTGAGATCGCTGAGGTCTTCGAGCGCATCGCCAACCTGATGGAAATCAAGGGCGAGCTGGTCTTCAAAGTGCGCGCCTACCAGCGCGCTGCCGAGAGCCTGCGCGACCTTCCCGAAGAAGCCGCCGCCCTCGATGCGCGCGGCGAACTTCCCAATGTGCCCGGCATCGGCAAGGCCATCACCGAGAAGATTCAGGAGCTGCTCAGCACCGGTAAGTTAGAGTTCCTCAACCGACTCGAAGAAGAAGTGCCCCCCTCCCTGTTAGATTTGCTGCGTGTCTCAGGGGTAGGCCCCAAGAAAGTGGCCCTGTTTTGGAAAGAATTAGGCCTTCTCACCCTGGCCGACCTGGAAACCGCCGCCAAAGCCGGGAAAATCGCCACGCTGCCGGGCATGGGTGCTAAGACCGAAACCAATATCCTGGCAGGCATCGCAGGGTTGGCAGCGCGCGGATCGCGCATGTCCCTGGGCAAGGCCTTCACCGCCGGGCAGCGCTGGCTGACCTGGCTGCGCGAATTCCCCGGCGTACAGCGCGCCGAGGCCGCCGGCAGCCTGCGCCGCTTCAAAGAGACGGTCGGCGACCTGGACCTGGTGGTCGCCTGCGCCGACTCCCCAGCCCTAATGGCCGCTTTCACCAGCCACCCCGGCGTGGTCCGCGTGCTAGGGCAAGGCGAAAATAAATCCAGCATCGAGCTGCACGACGGACTGCGCATCCAATTATGGTCCCAGCCGCCTGAATCGTTTGGCGCGTTGTGGATGTACGCTACCGGCTCGAAAGATCACAACGTGCGCCTGCGCGAGCTGGCCCAGCGCCGCAAGCTGTCCCTCTCTGAGCGCGGCCTGACCGATGAAACAGGAAACCTGCTGCGTTACCCTAGCGAAGAAGAGGTTTATGCCGCCCTCGGCCTGGATTGGGTGCCCCCCGAACTGCGTGAAGACCGTGGCGAGGTCGATGCGGCCCTCAACCACCGTCTGCCGCGCCTGATCGAAACCAACGATCTGCGCGCCGAATTACACTCACATTCCACCTGGAGCGACGGCCTGCTCAGCATTGAGGACATGGCTCTGGCAGCCTTTCAGCGCGGGCACAAGGTTCTGGCCGTCACCGATCATTCCAGCTACCTGGGCATTACCCGCGGGATGAAGCCCGAAGACCTGCCCCGCCAGCGCGCCGAGATCGAAGAGGTCCGCAAACGCCTGGGCGACCGCATCCTCATCCTGCACGGCGCGGAAGTAGATATCCGCGCCGATGGCGTGCTCGATTATCCAGACGAAGCTCTGGCGCAGCTAGATATCGTCATCGCCTCACTGCATGCTTCGCTGCGCCAGCCCCGCGAGCAAATCACTGCCCGGCTGCTCAATGCCATCCGCAACCCGCATGTCGATATCATTGCCCACCCCACCGGGCGGCTGCTGCTTGACCGCGCCGGGGCCGACCTGGATTGGCAAGCGGTCTTCCAGGCTGTGCAGGAGAACGGCACGGCCCTGGAGATCAACGCTGCGCCCCAGCGCCTGGATACGGATGACATCCACGCCCGTCACGCCGTCTCGCTGGGCATCCCCATCACCATCAACACCGACGCCCACTCCGCCGCCGACCTGGATCAGGCTTTCTATGGTGTTTCAGTGGCACGCCGCGCGGGTTTAGAAAAAGACGCCGTGATCAATACCTGGGAGCCAGAGCGCATCACGGCGTGGTTGAAGAGCCGTTAGTCCGTCGTCGTAGCGCGAGTTTCTTACCCGCGTCTTTTGGCCTTGCCAGGCAGGAACGCAAATTCGGATTTTTTAATAGGGCGGGCGCGGAGACCGAACCGCTACTCCATCGGGGCGAAAAACACCTGGTTGCCAAAGGCCAGGAACGCCCGCCGGTTCGGCGAGACCACAAACGAGGTCGGCTCACCCACCGGGAGGAAACTGCTCAAACGGCTGTCGGGCCGGTATTGCCCCTGCAAGTTCAACTTGCGCTGGCTAAACTGGTAAATCGATTGGTTCTGCTTATCCAGAACATACAATGACGGGTCGGGCGGCTCGGTCACTTGAAGCTGAATGAAACTCGCATCGGCAAACGCCAACGGCGAACTCTCACGCCCTGTACGCGCATCACCGTACGGGGTAGGCTCGGTGCAATCGGTGGATTCGCCGTTCGAACGGCAAGTTGTCATGGTGCCGTCTTCATTTAAGATATACAGGTAATCTTCATACAAAATCATGTCCGCCACATCATTTAAATTGGGGACATTATCCGTGAAATACAGGTGCGGCAGGCCCTCAAAGCCTAAGCCTTCCGCGGCAGGATCGAAGCGCCATACCCGGTTCACCGCCGGGTCCAGGACGTACAGGCTGCCCTGTGCATAACTAATAGCCTCGATCCTCCCCCAATTGGTTTCCGGAACGGGCAGGGCCATACTGCTAAAGCCGGCCACATTCGGCGTACAGAAGACCAAATTGCCGCCGCCATCAATAGCCATCACCGCCGCATCAAAATCGTTCCCTGGAAAAAGCGTGACGAAATCGAGGAGGGGGCCAATCACCGTGCCGCCAGCCTGCCCCGGCCCGCACACAAAGGCTTCATCATACTCATAATTCTGGCCCGACCGCCTCAGGCGCATAATGCGACCTTGCGTAGAGTCCAGCATATAAATGTCGTTGAGATAAACCATCATGCGGGTGATGTTAGCATCCGTAGGCAAATCCCCGGTCGCGACCGGCCGGTAGACCAGGCGATCAACGCCATCCACCTCGTCAATCTTTGCCAGCACCGCATCGTACAACGCATCGGCTTCCTCAGAGCTGCCATAGCCCGAGGCTTTATCCAGCCAGTAAAGCGCCTGGTTCCAATCGTCGCGCCGTAAGCCCAAGTCTTCCTTATTATTGGATTGTTCGAAGAAATACTGCGCCGATTGCAGGTACAACTGGTGCTGCTCGCTCCTACCGCGCTGATAATATACGGTCATTGCCACGGCCACGATCACCAACGGAATCATTATCGCCACAAACAGCATATTCCCCGGTGAAACGTTCAATCCACGATCAGGATTTCCCGGCATGGCCCGTTCAAACAATCGCTCTAATCCCCGGCTGAAAGAATTTCCAGCCTTACGCATCCTTCCGATCCCATCCACTGCCGCGCGGGCAGCGGCCGCAGCCGCCGGAGAGGGCCCTTCGGGCTCAGGCGCTTCTTCCTCAACATACGCCGCCCGGCGAGGGCTTTCCACCCTGGCCTTTTCCTCCACTGGCGTCTGCACGGGCGCCACCGCCGCGGGTTCTGTCATTCCCACTTGAGGAATTTTCTCCGCCGCCTCGGTCACCGATGGTTCAGAAACCGCAATCTTCCCGCTCAGGTACACGCCTTCCGGTACGGGCGTATACCCGACCGAAGATGCTGAAATGGCTGCGGGGGGCGCAACGGCCAAAATTTCCCCTTTACCTTCACCCAACCGGACCAATCCGCCTTGCATATCCAGCACATCGCCGGTCAACCGCCGGGCCAGTTCCGCAACCGGCATAGACTGCGACTCGTCCGGCAAGTTTTCCAAATTCTCCACTGTCCAAATCAGCGTATCCCCAGCCGCGACTTCCGCTTGGTAGTAACGCAGGCTAATCACTTTAGCAACGCCCATTCCGCGGCTCATTCCTTCCGCGTCCTGGAAATGCTCCACGCCCGAGCCGCTCAACCGGTAAGTATGAACCGGTCCGCCCTGCGCCAGGTATAACCGCCCGCCGTGGATCACCGCCAGGCTGATGAGTCCAACCATCTGCCCGCCGGTGCGCGCGCCGCGCACATTTCGCGCCAGCAAAAAATCATTCAAGCGCTCCGCCATTGCCCTCATCCCGGCTGTCACCGACCCGCTCGCTGTGAAATAAGTTTCAGCCAGGCGGTTGAGCATCTCGCGTTGGGCATTTGCCGCCAGTGGCATGCTCCCCGATTGGCTGAAGAAAAGAATCACCTGGTCCTGGCCGCGCAGGCGAGCCGACTTTCGCGGCGCGCTGGCCGCCAAAAAACCGGGGAAATCCGGGCGTGTTTGGCCGGCTTCAAGAAGAATGGAATAGGTGGTGAGGTTGAACAAGTCGGAGCAATTCCTGAGCGTTAAATTTAATTTACCTTTACTGAATATAGGTTGCAATTATTATACCTGTATTGTAACGGCGTAGAGGGTGAAGAAAGGTGGGTCAGTTGTTTTTTTTATCCCAATTTCGAGTTTCTTCCAAACCTCCCCTTACCGGCACAACACCTTACAACCGTTATACAATTTGCCCGCAAGGTTGACCAGAATCCGTTACAATATCATTGCATGGTCTAAAATAAATGAAATTCCCTTGACATAACCTCCCATCACCGCTATCTTAAGATAAGGGATTTGTTGCTGCTCAGAAGGCGAGGAAGCTCGGGGCTTTTCTATCTACTGGCTGAACAGTACAGTACTGACTGATCAGTATAGGGAACCTTTTGAAAGTGGGGATGCGTGGATGCGGTTGACACTACCGGTAGAGTATTCTCGAGGCAAATTTGGTCACGGAAAGCGGGGACAATCCTTTCTGGAATTGGCCCTCGTCTTGCCTATCTTGTTGCTCATCCTGCTTGGCCTGATAGAAGTGGCTTTCTACATCGGCCGCTACCTCGATGCCATCGACCTCACCCGCGAAGCTTCCCGCTTTGGCTCGGTCCGCGACCCGTTTGACGTCACTGCGCCTAAAGACTATAACTGCACGACCGTAGATGCCTTCGATTTCTATTACGATACTGCCTGCATCTTCTCCCCCCCCCAAACCGACGCTTGCATAGATGCCTCCGACCCTTTCTGTAACGGTCTGAACCCTTATATTACTTTGAACCCAACCTTTGATGATATCGTCATCTCTGTTTTTACGGTCGAGGGCGCCAACATCGTCTCCGATGTGCACCCCCAATCGGGCACCGGCAGCCAATCGGCGGTGGACGAAGGCGGGAAGACCACTTACTTCTGGGCGCTTTCCAACACCGCTTGGGGTGGAGGCGCCGGAACGAACAATTGGTCCAAGAACTGCCAGGGTACGGTTACCCGTACCACCCCCTATTACACCCTCTCGCGCGTGCAAGAAATTGTCAACCCTGCTGCCTACGGCTCAACGCGTACTGCCGCCCCGGCCAGCAAAGGCTTCCTCGCTGTAGAAGTTTATTACTGTTACAATCAAGTTCTTAATTTACCCATTTTCACTACGTTTGTGCCCAACCCTTTGATGATCCATGCTTACACGATTATGCCGCTTCCTGCCGCTGCGCCAACCCCCACACCCAAACCCTAACCTGCCTCCCGTCCGCAGCCGGGGCCAGGTGATCGTCATCTTCGCCGTGTCGTTGGTGACTCTCTTACTATTTGTCGGCCTTGCTATTGACGCCGGGATGGTTTACGTTTCTTACGGGCAGTTGAAGCGCGCCGTCGATTCCGCTTCGGTGGCCGCGGCCACCAATTTTAAGCGCAACAAGTCCCTGGCGGAAATGGAAGCGGCAGCCCTTGAGACGCTGGTGCTCCACAACGTTAATGTCGACCCCAGCGTCCTCGAACTGGAAGTGCGCGTGTGTGACGCTGACTCTGATGGCATCCGAGACGCAGCCTTGGAAACCGAAGAGCCCGACTTTTTCCACACCTGCCCCGACACAACGCTTGATTCGCCCCGCAAACTCATTTGGGTGGAGGCCCAGCAGCGCACGCCGCTGTACTTCCTCACCCTCATCGGTTTTCGTTCGATCAACCTGCGCACCCACGCCACCGCTGAAGCCGCCGCCGTGGACTTAATCCTGGTGGTTGACGTTTCCGAATCCATGGTGCAAGAATGTAAAACCTTTGTTGGCAGCGACTGCGTTGAGTGGAAATCTCCTGGTTATAGTTCAACGGTAGCTGCCGATTATGACCCGCAAGCCTTAGGGAATTGCAATTACAACAACCTCAACGATTGCCACCCCCTCCGCGAGGCCAAGGACGCCGCCAAAGACCTCGTCAACAGCCTCTATGAAGGCTACGACCGTGTCTCGGTGATCACCTTCTCCACCACAGCCCAGGTTCGCGTGCCGCTAACTGCCGGGGACCTCACCACAGCCGGGAAAACGGCTGTTTTGAACAACATCGACGCTATTGCCCCCCACGACGACCCGCCATTTGATCGAATGTGGTCCTTGTGGGCTGATTACCACAAATTCAACCCCGCCTATCCAGACGATCGCGACGGCGACGGGGCTGATTATGATCCCGCGGCATATTGCGATTACTCCGTGAACGCCTGGTGGGATACCGCACACGGAAATGTCCCCTGCGACCTGGACGACAAATACGACGCCTTCAATTGGGACGAAGACGAAAACGAGTTATTCACTGATGAAGATCAGACTATCGCCGAAGATTGGATGACCGACCGCGGCGAAAATGACCGCTTTGCCCTGGTGTCCACCTGCACCGGCTGCGCCATGCGTATGGCCGCCAACCAACTCAAACAAAACGGCCGCCCAGGCGCCGTGTGGGTCATCGTGTTCCTCTCCGATGGCGCCGCCAATATGAGCGACACCCCCTTAACCGGCGGCACCGATCCCGATACCGGCGATCCGGTCATTCCTTGGGAATACCCGAACGGTTTCTGCACCCAAAATTATTGGGGCAGCAACTGCTTTGACACCGACCTGACCCCGCGCTACTGCCTGGACGAAACAGCCGACACCTGCCCGCCCAATACCACCTGGGAACCGCGCGACCGTGACACCTCCCGCTATTCTGTGTATGATTACGCGCTGGACATGATCGACGAAACCGCTCTCACTGTAGTCCGCTCCTATAACAACCTGGACCCCAATTACAATCAGAACGAGCCCATTGGGAACGACGTGGCCATTTATGCCATCGGCTTGGGCGACGCCATCTCCTACGGCGAATCTCTGCTGCGCTACATGGCCGCCGTCGGCGATGATGGCGACCGCAACACCAACCCCTGCGCGCTCACCACTGCCAAGCGATCTTGTGGAAATTACTACTATGCAGCCACGGGCGCCGATTTGCTGCCCATCTTCGAAGATATTGCCAGCCGGATTTATACGCGTATCACGCAATAGATAAATGAGGTTTCGTATGCAGCGACCTGCTTTCCTGCAAAAACTCAGTCCAAAAGCCCAGGGCCTCCTCGAATTCGCCCTGGCCCTGCCGGTCTTGTTGCTGCTCGTCTTCGGCATCATTGAGTTTGGACGATTGTTGCAAGCCTGGCTGGCCTTGGAAAACGGCGCGCGCTTTGGAGTGCGCTACGCCATCACCGGCGAGTACAACCGCAACTACTGTGACGAAGCCGCCGCGGTGGTAGCGCCTTCTTTCGGCATGACTACCGACGAGATGGTCCTGCAAGACGAATTAGACGGCAACCTGGACTGCCGCATTCCTGCCAATGCTTCGCCCCCGATCACCGATTGGGAAGAAAAATCCAGTGCCTTACAGGACTGGGCCCGCCTGCCCTCCATTCGCGACACGGCTATGGCAGGGGCCACCGGCGTCAGTTGGCGGGCTGCCTCCACCGGCGATTACGTAGCTTTTTTGTCCAACCCCAGCAACACTTTCAAACAAGACAACCGCGGCAATCCTTCCCTGCCCGGCTATCTGGATATCATGGTCTGCTCCAGTCGCGGTGATCAGGATGAATATTTTCGCCTGGATGACGACCCGCACTACTATGATAACATCGCGGATGACGCGCACCTGTATCCGATGGTCTGCCAGAAAGCCGACTCATCCGATCACAGCGTCGTCGCCTTCATCGATGACGCCGGCGGGCCAGGCGATCGCGTGCGCGTCACCCTCACCTACCGCCACCCCATGATCACCCCCTTTCTCAGCTCCTGGTGGCCTACCTTGCGCCTGGCGGCCCAGCGCGAAGGTCTGGTAGAAAAGTTCCGCACTTCTCGCGTCACCGGCCTCACCGGCGGCATGGCTTTTGCTCCCTCCGACACCCACACTCCCACATCAACCAGCACCGCCACCTCCACACCCACCGCTTTCGTGTGCGACGGCGCCTCCGGCATCCTCTGGGAACGTTGGGACAACGTCCCCCCCGTACCCGATGCCAACAGTGTGCAAAGTCTGCTCAGCGATTCGCGCTATCCCTGGTTTGCCGATGATTACGGCATTCAAGGAGATTTCTCCGCTACCCAAAGCTCCCCCAACCGGGAAGACTTTGGCGTGCGCTGGCGCGGCATGGTTTGCCCGCCCTATACCGCCAACTATAAATTTTGGATCGCCAGCGATGATAACAGCATCCTCAAGCTGAATCCCTTCGGCGAAGATCCCACCGCCGCGGTGCCCATCGCCCAAAATACCGGTTGGACCAACCCGCTGGACTTCACTACCGATCGAAGCTCCTCAGAATACTACCTTGTAGCAGGCCGGAATTATTATATTGAATTGCTGTTCAAAGAAGGCGGGAGCGTCGATCACGCCGCCGTGGCCTGGACCTGGAACGGCATGGGCATTCCCCAGCAAGTCCTGCCTACCGTCATTCCCCAGCAAAATTTGTACCCGGTGGTTCGTGAAACCGTTCCGCCTGAAATTCTCTGCGCCGATGGCGCCGGGCCGCTGCGCGAATATTGGATCGGTCTTAACGTCATGAGCACGCCGGTCTGGTCCGCGAACTCCTTGGCCACAAAGATCGCCGGCGACCCGCCCGCCATCGCGCCGCAGGGCAACAGCCTGCCGGGAGATTTCATCGGCCCCGTCAACTGGAACAATTATTACGGTCAGCGCTTCCGCGCCTACCTCTGCCCGCCCCGCACCGGGTATTACACTTTCTGGATCGCTAGCGATGACGATAGCAATCTCTACCTAAGCCCCGATGCCAACCCCGCGCTGAGGTCGCGTATCGCTTTTGCCACCGGCGCCACCGGCCCTTACTGGAACACTTACGACAGCCAGCGCTCGGCCGAGGTCTATATGGAAGGCGGCCAGCGCTACTTCATAGAATCCGTGCACCGTGAAGGCGGCGGTTGGGATTACATGGCCGTAGGCTGGACCGGCCCCTTTATGAATGCCACGCCCCAAATCATTGAGCAACAGTACCTGATCCCCTATACGCCGGTTGCCACGGCCACACCCGTGACTATCCCGCGCTGCGACCTGTTACAGACGCGGGCAAGTAACCCGATTTACCTGCAATATAACTATATTGACCTGTATTTACGTAACACCAGCATCGACTATCCCATCGAACTGGTTGGAATGACTGGCAGTTATCTTGATGCCTGGCACCGTGTCGATGATACGCGCCCAGCCATTAATCTCAATAACTACGTTTGGAATCAGACGGCTCCGGTATCTTCAACGACGACCCTCTCTTCTCCAAACTTGAGCCTGCCGAACCCTGTGTTCAGTTGGAGCCATCTGCCCTTCTCCACGCCCGGAACGATCTCGCTGTTAGGCGAGGGCAACCTGCGTCTCAACTGGAACACCAACTTTGCCACCAGCAATGGCTTTAGCGTATTCAACGACTTTATTCGATCCATCTTCTGGAATTACCAGACATCCTCCAACTATTACCATGGGGATGATTTTGCCCTCACCCTGCATTACCGCGTGAGCGACCTGGACTGCACTCTGGACGTCACCGGGGTGACCGGCCCAGCCATCAACGTGCAGCGCATCGACGGCAACAACGGCACCTTCAACTTGCAGGCCAACGTGACCACCAACACGGAATGGTACCGCCGTAACCGCGAAGTCCATTTTACAGTCTACCGCGATGGGGTAGCAGTCCATCATGAGACAGACATCTCGGCACCCTATTGTCTCTTCGATCGCAATGCCAATCCCTGCCCAACCAACCGAAGCAGCTATGTATGGAACAACGGCACCAGTGACTCGCGTGATGACCTACCTGTCTCTGATGGGAATTATGTGGTTTATGTGGTGGCTGCCGATACCGGCTTCAGCACTACCAACAACAATGACAATTTTGCCGGCTCTTACGCTACGCGGGTTCGCTACGACCTGGCCCTCAATGTGCCCCTGCCTTCACCCACCCTCACCAACACGCCCATCACCCCAACCGCCACCATGACCTTCACGCCTTCCTCCACGCGCACCCCCACCAACACGCGCACCCCCACGGCCACGCGCACCAACACACCCACGACTGACCCATTCATCACCCCCACGTTCACCTCCACGCCCACCCCCACTCCCACACTCACCCCGCGGCCTACGGCTTGCTCGCCGGAAGATCCCCGCTGCATCCCGCCTACCCCCACGCCATAAGGAGTGGATGTACCCTCAGAAAGATTTTTTGCGAGCGGCGAAGCTTTTTCGCCGCTCGCTGTATAATTAACCCATGTCTTTCTTGACCGACCATCCTCTCGCATGAGAACAACCGGCCGCCATCAAATCTGGCTTTTCCTAGCCTTATCCGTTGGGGTCTATCTGGTATGGCTGCTGCTGGCCCCGCCGGAGATGGAGGCCCGCTTGTGGGCCGCCCGCCTGCCCGTGATTGTCTCTGGATTGGCCGCTTTTGGCATGGCCTGGCACGCCTGGCGCCGCTCACACGAAGCAAAGCTCCGCCAGGCCTGGACCGGCCTGCTAATTGCCATTGGTTTGTGGACAGGCGCGGACCTCTACGCCCTGTTTGTCCAACGAATGTATCCCGGGCAAGCGCGCGGCTTCGACGCTCCCGAACTGCTCTCGCTGGCTGCTTGTGTTGCTGTGCTGGCCGTCATCTGGGTCACGCCGCGGGGATTTTCGCGCCGGTTGGGCCGAATGCGCCTGTCACTCGACGTATTCATCACCCTGGCCGCCGTTGCCGCCCTCACTTGGCTGCTCATCTTTCAACCGCTGGGCTCCACTCCAGCCGTCTTACTGCCCGCCGCCGATGCCCTCCTGCTCCTGGCCTTGCTGGACTGGTTCCTAACCAACGAGCCTGGCCCGAGGACGGCGCTGCCAGGCTGGCTGGCCTTCGTTCTCAGCGCTTACCTGGTCTCCGACCTTGCCTCCGCGCGCCAGTTCCTCTTCAACGCCTCCGATCCCAGCCGGTTAGCAAACATTGGCTGGTTTCTGGGGGATCTGATCTTAATCCTGGCGGCCTGGATGCATTCCTCGCCGCACAAAACCCTCGTCCTGTTCCGGGATGTCCAGGGTACAGCCCGCCGCGTCCAATCGCTGCTGCCTTTTATTGCGCTCACCATCTTAGGCTGGTACATTCTCCTGCAATGGCAAATCCAGGGCCGCATCCCGCTGTTGGGGTTGTGGGTGGCCGTCATTCTTGCCTTTGCCTTTGTGGCTCGCCTCAGTCTCATGGCAGGAGAAGTTGAGTTTGAGCAATATGCTCGCCTGGTGAACAACATCTCCGAGCCGACATTTGTCTGCTCTCAACAGGGGGAGTTGGAATTGGTCAATCCGGCCCTCCTTGAAATCACCGGCTGCGAATCCGAAAGCTCCCTGCTCGGCGCATCATTACAGC
The DNA here is from genome assembly GCA_016927865.1 of Anaerolineaceae bacterium. GTDB lineage: Bacteria > Chloroflexota > Anaerolineae > Anaerolineales > Anaerolineaceae > Anaerolinea. The sequence goes on along the minus strand of JAFGLU010000142.1, from coordinate 16,575 downwards.
AGTTCATCCGTCCCTCCGGTCGCGCAGAAAGCATCCTGAAGGAAGCACTGGCGGGAGGTTGGGACGGTGAAGTGTCTCTCCTGCGCCGGGATGGCAGTTGGACACCTGTTTACCTATCGCTGCGCGTCCTCTCGAGGCCGGGCGAACGCCTGTCCCTGGCGGGTACCGCCCACAACCTAGCCGAAATCAAGCGGGGTCAAGCCGCTCTCCAGCAAGCCTATGAAAAACTTGCCGCCACCTACTTGCAGCTCGAACTACTCAACGAAGACCTGGAAAAGCGCGTGGATGAGAAAACAGCCAGCCTCAGCGAAGCCTATGCGCAGCTTGAAGTGCAAAACCAGGCTCTCCAAAACCTCGACCGCCTCAAATCCGATTTTGTCTCGCTCGTCTCCCACGATCTGCGCGCCCCGCTCACGAACATCAACGGCGGGCTCGAGCTGGTCCTCTCTCGCTCCAGCAAACTGCCCACCGGAGAACGTCAGACCCTCACCCTCGTCCAGGCCGAAATCTCTCGTCTGACCCGCTTCATCGAGACCATTCTAGACATCTCAGCGCTCGATGCCGGCCGCATGCCTCTCCATCCACTTCCAACAGACTTGCAGCCCATCTTCGAGGGTCTTCAGCGTCACATGACCCACCTGGCCAGCGCGGAACGCATCTCCTGGAATCTGCCGCCCAATCTGCCCCGCTTCATTGCTGACAGCCAGGCCTTATTTAGCGTGCTGTTCCACCTGCTCGATAACGCCGTCAAATACGCCCCCGAGGGGCCAATCCAGGTCAATGCCGGCACTGCCACTGACCGCGGCTGGATCTCAGTGTCCGACGAGGGCGAGGGTATTCCAGAAAGGGACATGCCCCTGCTCTTCACGCGTTTTTTCCGCTCGCACAGCAGCGATGCCCAGACGGTATACGGTCACGGGTTGGGTTTGTATATCGTTCAGCGCTTGCTAGAAGCAATGGATGGTAAAATTGAAGTTACCAACCGCCCAGTTCAAGGCGCCTGTTTTACTTGCTGGCTACCGATTGAATCCAATGTACACACCGAAGCAACCTAACCTTGTGAACAGCACCATCCTCCTGGTCGATGACGACCCCACCCTTTTGCGTTTTCTCAAAGACTACCTGAAGGGCGAAGGTTTTTCTGTCTTCACAGCTACTAACGGCAAAGACGCCCTGCATTTCATCAAGACCAAGTATGCCGACCTGGTGGTGCTGGATGTGATGATGCCGATCATGGACGGATGGGAAGTCTGTGCCCGCTTGCGCGACATGTCCACCACCCCGGTCATCTTCTTGACGGCCAAAACAACCGAGCAGGATAAAATCCGTGGATTCCAGTTGGGTGTAGACGACTACGTGACCAAACCCTTCAGCTTCGCTGAACTCAGCGCGCGAATTCAGGCAATTTTAGCGCGCACGCAAAGCTCATTGAAGCAAAACGAGCGCCATCACCTGACCTACGGTGAGATCGTCCTTGACCTTGACAAACGCGAAGCACAGCTTCGCGGAAATAAGATCATCCTCACGCCAACCGAATTCCGCCTGATGGAATGCCTGGTGCGCAATCGCGGTCGCGCCGTGCCCGAAGAAGAGCTGGTCCGTCAGATTTGGGGCAGCTATCAGCTTCACGGAGGCACCGCCGTGCGCCGCTACATCTGGCTGCTGCGCCAAAAATTTGAAGAAGACCCCGCCACCCCCCGCCTCATTTACACGGTTCGCGGTTATGGGTACCGGCTGGGAGGAACCACCGGCGCTTTGCCGCCTTTATCCAGTAAACCTGCTTGATCAAACGGAGATTCATGGAACTCACCCTGCATTCAACTTTTCCGGCCGGCCTGGATGACGAATGGCTGGCATTGCTTCAGTCCAACCACATCAACGTGCCTTTCTTGCGCCCCGATTACCTTCGCCTGTGGTGGGAAAACCGCGGCGGTGGAGAATGGCCTGCCGAAGCCCAAATGGCGCTGGTGACCGCCCGCGAAAACGGCCGCCTGGTGGCGGTTGCACCTCTCTTCCACGCCCCCAGCCACCAGGGTGAACCCCGCCTGATGCTGGTCGGCAGCGTAGAAATCACCGATTACCTTGATTTCATTGTCGAGCCAGGCCGCCTGGATGAATTTGCCTCTGCCCTGCTGCCTTTCCTGCAAAAGGCCGCTTTGCCCGCCTGGAAAAACCTGGACCTGTACAACATCTTCGATAACTCGCCCGTTTTGGTCGCCCTGGAAAAAGCCGCTCACACCGCGGGCTGGGCTTATCAAGCCGAACATGCCTACCACTGTCCGCACATCAACCTGCCCGGCGACTGGGAAACCTACCTGGCGGGCATCGACAAAAAACAGCGCCATGAGATCCGCCGCAAGATGCGCCGTCTGGAATCCGCCGAGGTGCCCAACCACTGGTATCTGGTGGAAGACGCCGCCACCCTGGATAGCGAGATCGATGGTTTCATGGCCTTGATGGATCAGGATGATGAAAAAGCCCGTTTCCTCACGCCCCCCATGCGCGCCTTCTGGCGCGACGTGGTGCGCTGGGCTTTCAACAATCACTACCTGCACATGGCCTTCCTGGAGATCGACGGGCAAAAAGCCGCTGCTTATCTGGCTTTTGATTACCTCAACCACCTGTTTGTCTACAATTCGGGGATCAGCCGCACCCATTGGGAATACTCTCCCGGCTGGGTCCTGTTGGGCTACCAGCTCCAGTGGGCCAACGAGCAGGGCAAGGCCACCTTCGATTTCATGCGCGGAGACGAGGAATACAAATACCGCTTCGGCGGCGTAGATCGCAACCTACTGCGCGTCACCCTCACCCCTACTTAGAGGTTAACGATGATTGATTGGATCACCCAGTTCCCTGCCGCCATCACCCTCATCGACAGCGAAGGCCGCGTAATGGCGATGAACGACCGCGCCGCCCAGGCTTACGCCGCAGACGGCGGGCGCAAACTGATCGGGCTCAATTCTCTGGATTGCCATCCCGAGCAAGCCCGCCAAAAATTATTGGACTTGCTTCAATCGCAGCAAGCCAACGTTTACACCATCGAAAAGGCGGGCCAAAAAAAACTAATTTACCAAAGCCCCTGGTACGAAGCGGGGCAGTACCGCGGTATGGTTGAGATGCAAATTGAACTTCCCCCCGACATGCCACATTTTGTGCGCGATTCAAGTTAATCAAAAACCTCCCGTGTTTCGCACGGGAGGTTTTTGATTAATCTTCTTTTTCCTCAAGTTCGTTCAGCAGCACCTCATCCTGGCGCAGATTGCGCCAGCGCACGACCAAACTCACCAGGTACAAAATCATCACCCCAAAAATCACCGCATGTCCGGCGATCATATAATTCAAAGTATCAGCGGGACCTTCCATGAGTACCTCCTCGTTATGCTGAATGCTGGATGCGCAGGCGCTCGACCCGTTCGCCAAGCTGCCCCAGGCGAATGCGGTGCCACAACAGGCTGATGTACACCACCGTGAACACAATTAACGATACCATGAAGGTGGTTGACATGGCCGGGGTCATGGCAAAAGAGCCATCCGCAGTCGGATCGTTCCCGCCAATCACCAGCGGGTGGATGGTACGGTAAATGCGAATCGAGAAGAAGGTCAGCGGCACGCTGATGAAACCAATGATCGCATAAATGGCCCCAAAACGAGCCCGCTTTTCGGGATCTTCCACCCCACCGCGCAGCATCAAATATGCCGCATATACCAGTTCCATGATCGTCGCCGTGGTCAGGCGCGGGTCCCAGGTCCACCAGGTGTTCCAGATTGGGCGCGCCCAAATCGAGCCGGTGGCGATGTTGATGAGCATGAACACCAGCCCAATCTCAATCGCGCCCAACCCAACCAGATCCCAAATGGTCTTCCGGGTGATCAGGTAGGCGATGCCTGCCACCACGGCGGCGCCAAAGCCCAACATGCCCACCCAGCCCGTGGCTACGTGGAAGTAAAACACCTTTTGTACCGGGCCCATCACTGCTTCGATGGGCGCGTACACAAACACCATGTAGGATGCAAAAGCCAGGCCCAGGAGGGCCAGCACATCCACGGCAATCAGCGCTTTCGGCCAGGAGCTAATTCCATTCTTCATAAAACCTCCGCGTTATTCTTCAACAACGTACTCGAACACCATGAATGATATGGCGGTAAACACCACATCGTACACCAGGAGCAAGTTGATCCACGGCTGGATTTCCGCCATCGGCAAGCCCTGCAAGTACCCCGAACTGGCCTTGACGGCAGCCACCAGCACCGGCAGAACCACCGGGAACAGCAAAATCGGCAGGAGCATATCCCGCGTGCGGGTCTGAACAGCCATTGCCGCCAGCAGCGTGCCCACCGCCACGTACCCTTCCGCGCCCAGCACAATGACCAACAGCAGCCCCGGTTGGGCGAACAAGTTGGTGTTGTACAGGATCGAATACACCGGCAGCACTATGGCAGCTACCACCATAATGAACAAGAAGTTCGCCACCGCCTTGCCAAAGTAAATTGCCGTGCGGTCCACCGGGGCCAGCAGCAGCCCGTCCAGGCAGCCGCGGTCCTTCTCAATGGCCAGGGAGCGGTTCAAGCCAATCGTCCCGGCAAACACAAACGTCACCCACAACACGCCCGAAGTCACGCTCAGGCGATCTTTCACATTCAACTCCAACGCAAAATTGAAGATGAACAACACCAGCAGCGCAAAAACCAGCATGGCCGAAAGCAGCTCCCGGCTGCGCATTTCGGCTGCCAGGTCCTTCCAAATCACGGCGCCCAGGGCACGCAGGTAATTCCTCATTGCCCCCCCTTTTGGCTTTCGGCGCGCGCCTTCTCCAAGGATTGTCGGTAGAACGCCAGCAAGCCATCTCGGGGCATGTCTGCCTTGCCAATGCTGGCTCTAATCGACCCGCGCGTGAGCACGTCAAAGCGCGTGGCCAAATCCTCCACCCGAGAAAGGTCGTGCGAAGTCATCACCACCGTGCGCCCGCGGGCTGCCACCTGGCGCAGAACCGCATCTAGCATCTCACAGGCATCCTGATCCAACCCGGTGTGCGGTTCATCCAACAGCAGCACGTCGGGATCGTGCAACACAGCCCTGCCAATGGCTAGGCGCTGCTGCATCCCCCGTGAGAAGGTCCTCACCAGGTCACGCCGCCGCCCAGCCAGGCCCACCAAATCTAAGATGGTTGAAATCTGCTCATCGATGCGGGCAATGTCATACATGCGTCCATAGAAACGCAGATTTTCTTCCGCGGTCAAATCACCGTATAAAAGGGGCATGTGCGAGACCACACCCAGCCGCCGCCGGACAGCCGCTGCCTGGCGGGGCAGTTCATGCCCGGCAATGCGCACCCGACCCATTGTTGGCCCCGAAAGGGAGGACAAGATGCGTAAAAAGGTGGTCTTCCCGGCCCCATTCGGGCCCATTAAGGCCACAAACTCACCACCGCGCGCCTGAAAATCCAGGTTGCGCAGCACCACCTTGGGTCCAAAGCGCTTGATGAGGTGGTCAACCTCGATCAAAGGCGCGTCGGTCATGCTTGCTGTTCCCCACGGGCATGCAGAATGCGCAAGCGCTCCTTCAAAGCGGCGCGGCGTTCCTGGTAGGCATCTTCAGGCAGCTTGCCTGCCTGGTGAAGGTCATCCAGCGCCAGGATCGCATCTAGAAGAGCCTCTTCGCTCTCCTCAGGCTGCTCTTCGGCCACCTCGGACTCGGCAACTTCCTCTTCCTGGGTCTTTCTCTGGCGGTATAACCACACGCCTGTGCCAATCAACGCCAGGCCAAAGACCGTAGCGCCAATGGCAATCCCAGAAAAAGTATTCGTTTCCTCTTTTACACTGCTCACCTTACCAGAAAGGCGCATATCCAGGCTGCTGCCCGCAGTCAAGGCGGAGCCTGTATACATATCGAAAGCCAACCCCGACATGTTGCGCTGTCCCGCCGACATCAACTGGCCGCTTTCCATCTTGACGCCCTCCGGCGGAAGCATTACTACCACCGAAGCAACGTTCTGCAGGATGGGCAGCGAAAGGTCCAGTTTCTTCTCATACGGCATGTCAAACGAGAACAATACCTGGTGTTGGCTGGTTCCAGGCACAATGGGGGTCAGGTCGCCAAAGCCATTTTCTGTGGTCACATAGCGATCGCCCAACTCCCCGCTGTCAAAAAGTAGATTGGTGGCGCCTTCGGGCAGTCCAAAGGTCAGCGCCGGGGTGCCATCTGCCGAAGGCACAATCACCTTGTCGGAGGTGTTCGACACAATAAACAACTCAACCACTTGCACCTTTTCAGCGACGGCGAAGTCAAAGAACACGTGCATCCGGTCCACGGTCAACCCGCTGGGATCCGTCGAGGTGTCGTAAATGCTAACTGGCAGTTCAGCTACGGCCCCGGTCACATCGACTGCGTGCAGAATGTCGGAACCAAAAGAATACCCGCCGGCATCCACCTGCACCATATAAGCCATGCCCTCCGTCACAGTGACGTCGGTGAACTCATACACCCCATCCACCGGGGTTGTCGAAAGCTCGAAGGCCTGAGCCATCCCCTCGAAACCAAACAACTTCACCGCGATATCCGCGGGTAGCGGGCTGCCGCCAGGATTGGAAATCGTCCCGCGAATGGTCAGCGTTGAGCCAGCCACTGGCGCCTCCGTTGCAACCGCAAGCGCGGTCGCCGTTGGCTGGGCTTGAGGCTCTTCCGCAACCGAAGGTGAGCTTTCGAGGCCGCCAAAAGTTAGCGAGCGGACGTAGCTGACAGCGGCCCATCGCTCACTCTCGCTCAACGTTTCGGCGAAGCCGGGCATGCTGCCTTGTCCAGCCGCCAGCACCGCTTCGAGTTCTTGGGCTGAAAGCTGAGACATGCGCTGCTGGTCGGTCAAGTCCGGCGCCTGTCCATCTCCACGCCCATCCATTCCGTGACACTCGACGCATTTGGCCGCATAGACTGCCTGGCCCGCAGCCATTTCTTCTGCTGTGGTGCTCAAGCTATAAACGTATGCCACCACGTCCCAACGGCTTCGATCATCCAGGCTGTTGACAAAGCCCGGCATCAATTTTTCTAAATTACCGTTGGTAACAACCCAATACCAATCGGCTGGGCGCGACTGGCGGGCCAGTTCCGGGTTGCCAATTTCAGGCGGAGGTTCGGGCAGATTGCCCGACATGCTCCCGTCACCGTTACCATCAGCGCCGTGACAGGGCATGCAGCTGGTCTCATAAATCGCCTTGCCTGCTGTTGGGTCGGGTGGGACGATTGGAAAGACCGTGCTTACCTCTACGGGTTGCTGCTCAACAGGCTGGGGAGCTTGCAGATTGGGCGGCGGGGTGATGTCTGCGGCTAACGACATGCAGCCGCTTAGAAGCGATCCGCCGATGACCAAAACCAAAATAATCGAACCGGTTCGCAGTTTCATTCGCCCCCTATAATGTTGCCCCGCAGCGGGCACAGAACTTATCTGATTTACTCACCGGGCGGCCGCATTTGGGACAGAAACCGGCCGACTTTTCTTGGCGTTCTTTGCGGCGGCTGGCGATCATTGCCTCCAACTCATCCGCATCCCGCGCCGGAGCGCGGCTGGCAATAGCATCGGCTCGACGGGCCGCCACGGCCTGTTCAATGCGATCTTCGGTAGCCGCATCGGCTTGTCCGCCCTGCAACTCATCCAACTCGCGCAGCGCCATTGCAGCCTGTGCCAGCAGTTCGGCCCGCTGCACAGGGTAATCCTCTTCGGGAATCTTCCCCAGAGCATTGTCAAAATCCAACTCTTGCAATGCGGTCAAAAGCCGGTCCCGTTCAGCCAGCAGTGTGGAGCGGCGGTGATCCTGCAGTTCAAGATCCGGTTCCAACGCCTTCACTGCCTTGGATGTTGATTGGAATATCGGCCGGCCAACGTACAACCCGACCAGCAAGGCCAGGGTTAAGATCAGGAAAATTGCGCCAATGTCCATGCTGTGCGACTCCGTAGATGAAAGCTTATTGGGCCAGCGGTTCAATCACCGCGATAATTTCTTCCAGAGAAATGAACGGGCCGATTTTCGCATAAGCCAGCCGGCCCTCTTTATCAATAATATAGGTTTCCGGCACCCCCCGAATCTTGAACATTTGCGAAACGCTGGTGCGCAAATCGGGTCCGTTGGGATAGGTAATGCCAAATTTCTCAAGGTAAGCCAGCGATTTTGGCTCGGTGTCCACATATGCCAGTCCCAAGAACACTACCTGGTCGGTGGGCTTGAAGTATTGATAAGCCATCTCCAATTCTGCTGCTTCCTGCTCGCAGGGTTTGCACCAGGAGGCCCAGAAGTTGAGCACAATCACTTTTCCGGCGTAGTCGGAGGTGTTGATCATCTCGTCGTCGAAAGTCAGCATCTCGATTTCCGGCACCTTTTGTCCCACCTGAATCGGCCCGCTCATCGAGCGATTCAATCCCCAGGCAATTAATGCCAAAAAGCCAAGCAATACAGCGAAGGCTAGCAGGATAATGCCGGTGGGCAGTTTTTTCGGCTCGGCGGCCGGTGAAATTTCATCAGGCTTTTGCATCACTTCTTCTCTCCAAAAGGCTAAGCAATATCGTGTTTCTTCAGTTCTTCTTCCACACGCTTCAGGGTTTCAGCATCCAGGGCCGGAGTCGAAGGCGTCACCTGCTTCGCCGGTGCGCGCATCCGCCGCAGCACCGACACAAGGATCACAACGCCTCCGGCAAAAAAGACAATCGGCAGAATATACACCAGCCAGTTCAAACCTCGGCGGGGCGGTTCAGCCAGCACGCGGTCGCCGTATTGCAAAGCAAAGTAATCCTTGATCTGCTCGTCCGACCAGCCTTCCGAAAGCTTCAGGCGGATCAACTCGCGCCACTCCTCGCAAGCCTGGGTCGGGCACACGTCCAAGGGGGTGTTCTCGCACACCGGGCAGTACAACTGCTTCGCCACCCGATTCACGTCGTTATCCGAGGGAGTAGGCTGCTGCGCCGAGACCGGCCCGGCCTGAGCAAGCAGCGCGGCAAATAAGGCTACAGCGGTGATCCAAATGAGATGATTGCGTTTCATACCCGTCCTCGCCAATTCAGAATTCCTTCACTCATCTTACCAGAAAGTGATGAGACTGAGATTAACCCTCCCGCCACGCCACAGGAAATGGATTGCGGTTTCTGGTACACTTGCCATACCATGCTTCTGCATCCTTTGTTTTCTCGCCTCCTCCTCGCCACAGCCTCGGCTCTAATCCTGGCTCTAGCGGGCATTCAGCCCGCGCTTCCAACCAACGATCCGCCCCCAGCTTGTGGCTATTCACCCGTGACCGCCCAGATGCTTTCGTACACCTCTCAGGCAGATTGGGCTGGATGGGTGGCTCAGCTTTCCGGCGCTCGCCCGGTGATTCTGGACGGATCGTCCTACACCATCACCACTCGTTACAGTTATGCCCTGTTCAACGGCCAGGCCAACGGACGCGCCTACGATTTCATTCTGTCTCAGGCACAGATGTGGTACCCAAAGAACCAGATTGACGAGCACGAGTTCACCTTCGACGGCAGAACCTGGAAGAACCTGATCATCACCCTGCCCGGCGCTGAAAAGCCCGAAGAGATTATCCTGCTCACGGCGCACCTGGATAGCACCTCACCCGAAGCACACCGGCTGGCGCCCGGCGCTGAAGATAATGCCAGCGGCTCAGCCGCCTTACTGGAAGCAGCTCGCCTGTGGCGCAGCTTTCGCTTCCAGCGCACCGTGCGCCTGATCTGGTTCACCGGTGAAGAACAAGGTCTGATCGGCAGCAAAGCCTATGCACGCGACCATGATCTCAGCGACGTGCAGGCCGTCATCAACCTGGATATGTTCGGCTATGACGCCGACAACGACCGCTGCTTCGAACTCCACGCGGGCACTTCGCTCGCCTCCCGGCCTCTGGTGAGCTGCTTTGAGGACGCCATCCAGGCCTATCAGCCGGATTTGCAAATGGATCGGATCACAACGCTCAACATGAGTTTCTCCGACCATTCAGTCTTTTGGGATGAGGGCATCGGCGCGGTGCTGGTGCTGGAAAACCACATGTACAACGGCGCTGAAAACGGCTGCAAAGGTCTCAAAGATACCAATCCCGCCTATCATACTACCGGTGACACCTTGAGTACCTTGAACCTTGCCTCGGGCTTTGCCATTGCGAAAGTCTCGCTGGCAGCAGCAGCCGGGTTAGCCGGGCCAGTAGAAGCCTGCTTTGACCAATCCCCAGCGCTGCGGGTTGAACAACGCTCCAGTACGCCCAAGCTGTCCTGGACTCTGCCGGAGGGAGTTGAGCAGGTGCGTTTGCTGCGTTCGCAAAACGGCTGCGGCGGTCCCTGGGAATCCCTCGCCGTCACGGGCATCCAAACCTGGACCGATCTGAAAACCCTGCCCGGCCACCACTATGCCTATCGCCTGGAAGCCTGGGAGAACTCAGAAGGCGGCGTGTGCGCGTCCTTGCCAGCGGACTGCGTGGTAATTTCCACCTCCCCCGCCCTACCCACAAGTTCCAGACAATTGGAATAACGCAACTACTCAAGACTCGCGAGTTTTGGGATCTTTCTTCACCCGCCGAGTAGTTTGACAATGTCACATTAAAAACACCCTAACCTTTAAGCTCGGGCGTTGCCCCCACCCTGCCTGCTGCGCGACCCGGCAACCAAGACACTTAATCATTCAAGTACTTTGCCGGGGGAGGAAAAGAATTCTGCAAAAGAGAGGGGCTTTCAGCCCCTCTCTTTTGCGAAATCTTCTCCCCTCCCCGCCCAAGGACTGAATTTTCCGAGGTGCGTTGCCAGCGGGTCGCGCAGCAGGTGGGGGTGGGGCCACAAGCTCGAAAATCTAAAGTGACAGTGTAAAAGTAGTGCTATGAAGCCAACAAAGGATGCAGTTGTTAAGGTGCGATTTTGTGGGCAGAAACGCTATCGCCCTGCCCCGGATAAGCCTACGAAATCTGCTCTGCGGCAGCCCGGCTGGCTTTGGCGCGGGCTCGCGCCGGTTCCGGGTCCTGATCGGGCCAGGCAGCCACAAACGTGCCCAGGATGAACACCAGGGAACCCAACCACAGCCAGTTGACCAGCGGGTTATGGTACACCTTGAAGGTCGCGCTCTGGCTGGAAATCGGCTGCCAGTCAACCAGCAGCACATACAGATCATCTTCCATCGTGCTGCGCACGCCCGGAATGGTCATCTGCTGCCGTTCAGTATAGTAATAGTCGCGGCGCGGGAACAGTTGGCCAATCTGCTTGCCGTTGCGCTCCACATTGACAATGGCGCGGGCCACGTTGCGCCCATCTTCCACGTCGAATTCATCCAGCTTGACGTATGTAACCGTGTAGCCGCTGAGCGAAAGCGTTTGGCCCGGTTTGAGCGTGCCCTGCGTTTCGGTCTGGAACAGTTCAATGCCGATTACGCCCAAGGCCATTAACACTACGCCCACGTGGATCACATACCCGCCATAACGTCGGCGGTTTCGGCCCGGCAGCCGCCAGAAAGCCTTTATTAAGCCCTCGCCGGTCGCCCTGGCGCGCGCCCACACCGCCCGACCGTACTCATACAGAGTAATGGCGCTGGTGAAAGCCACCAGCCAGAACCCGACCAGGGCTGGGATCGAGCGCACACCCAGTGCCAGCACCACCGCCAGCACGATCACTGAGACGATGGCCGGTTTCCACAGCGCTCTTCCCAGTGTCTTGAACGTAGAATGGCCCCAGGCCGATAACGGCGCAATGCCCATCAAGAACAGCAGGGCGGCAAACTGCGGACCGGTAGCGCGCTCATAAAACGGTGGGCCCACGGTCACTTTCTGCCCGGTGAGCAATTCGGAGATGAGCGGGAAAATGACACCCCAGAAGCACACCGCCAGAATGCCCATGAACAACAGGTTGTTGAACAAGAACAACGATTCGCGTGACAGCAGCGAGTGCATTTGCCCCTCACCGCGCAAATCGTTCCACCGCCACAACAGCAATCCCAGCGCAATGACAAAGGTGACGCCGATGAACCCCAGAAACAACGGGCCAATTGCGCTTTGGGCAAAGGCATGCACCGAAGATAGCACCCCCGAGCGAGTCAGGAACGTGCCAAAAATGACCAGCGAATAGGTCAGAATGATCAGGATCATATTCCAACGCTTGAACAGCCCCTTCTTCTCCTGGATCATCACCGAGTGCAGGAAAGCCGTGCCGGATAGCCAGGGCATGAAAGCGGCGATTTCCACCGGATCCCAGCCCCAATATCCGCCCCAACCGAGCACATCGTAGGCCCAGCGAGCTCCCAGAACCAGCCCCAACGAGAGGAACAACCATGCCACCAATGTCCAGCGGCGCGTTAGACGAATCCAACGATCGTCGGTGCGCCCGGTGACCAGCGCGGCAATGGCGAAGGCAAAGGGGATGACGAACGAGACGAAGCCTAGATAAAGCATGGGCGGGTGAATGATCATGCCGGGGTGGCGCAGCAATGGGCTCAACCCCTGCCCGTTACTGGGGAAAATTGGCACAGCGCCGGCCGGACGGAACAATGCCTCCATTTCTCCGGTGGCAGTTGCCCAGAAGCGGCTGAAGGGGTTCTCGAAGAACAGCACCAGCATCAGGAAGAAGGCCAGCGTGACCAATGAAACGATGACCACCCAGGGCAAAAACTCGCGGTCGCGATCCCACTTGCGTAGGGTCACCGCTGAGGTAAACGCCGCCAAAAGCCACGACCAGAACAGCAGCGATCCCGCCTGCCCGCCCCACAGCGCGGTGACGCGCAGGTAGAGGGGCATGGAATCATTGGTCACCGAATAGACGAAACTGAGTTCGTAATGCCCGGTTACCAGCAGGTAAACCAGCACCAATGACACAATTGTGATCAAGGGGAAGGTCAACAGCATGGCGCGTCGGGCGCTCTCCACCCATTCTGCGCGCTTCGTGCGCAGCCCGTAAACCGATGCGCCAATGCCGTATAACGATACCAGGAAAGAGATTACCAGTGCGCCTAATCCAAAATAAGTAATCATATCGGTCTCCCGTAATTGGGCATTAAAAAAGGCAGGGATGCAGCAAATGAATGCCGCCAAACCTGCCTTTAAATTCTATTTCACTAACCCATATGCCTAGTTACTGCCCTGAACTTGCTCGGGAACAGCCTCTTCATATTTCGTCGGGCACTTGAGCAGCAGCTCCTCCGCATAGAACACGCCGTCTTCGCCCAACTTGCCGGTCATAATGGCCTGGGCCTCGTTGCGCAGCAGATCGGGCATCACGCCGTCATACTGCACAGCAATCGTGCTCCGCGTAGGATCGGAAACTGCCAGATGAAGCACGTTGGCAAGACCGCCTTGCGCCTCGATTTCATCATTATCGCCGGGAATGTGCGCAACCGTGAACACCAGATTGAGGTTTTGTGCATCGTATTCGATCGAATCCCCAATCACCGCGCCAGATACGCGCAACTGTCGACCAGCCAGGCTCCCGGTATCTGCAACCAGTTCATCAACGGTCATGAAGTATTGTGCATTGGCGGTCGCCGAGGTGACGATCAGGTACACCACCGCGGCGGCGATTAATATCCCGCCAAGGATAAACTTCCACCGCCCAGCCAGGGGCGCGCGTGCTGGTTTTTGTACCTCTAAAGCAGCATGATCAGCAGTATCCATGAAGAAGTGCCTCCGCAATTCGTCTCAATTTAGTTGGGCCGAAATTTTACCCGAAAACTTGCTGGGGACAATCCGTTGAACGTTAAATATAAGTATAACCAATCTATTTTCTCATATTAGAATTAAAGATAGATGAGAATTGGACTGCCTTTGGCAGAATTTTAAAAGGCCCCGCCACGTCCAACAAAGAGGCCTCTACTGAACGTGGCGGGGCATGAATGGCTCCTATCTCAGCATCAGCGGCAAGTACACCTTGTGCTCTTGCTGACCAGACAGAACAATCTTGAAATTATCCACGCCCCAGCTTTCTTCAGAGCGACCAGATAATCCCGTTCCTTCCAGCGCAACGATCAAATCCGCCGCGCTGTGATCCACCGTCATTTCGATGTGATAGACCGCGTCCATTTGCAGCCAATCGCTGCCGTACAGGTACCCCAAGGTGTTTACCTCTTCGGCGCCCGTTTGAGCCGGATTGCTGTCCCCAGGATAGCTCCCAGGGTAAGCCTGCTGGCGTAAAACATCGTTCCAATTAGAAAAGGTAGTGTTTACCAACGTCACGCCGTCCAAATCCATCAGCCAGCGATCCGGACCGTCCATGAGGTTGTTCCCATCCCAGGAACGGATGATGAACAGGTCAAACGAAATGGTGGCCCGACTGTGCGCGGGTAAATTGTGAGCTTCAAAGGTGATGCGCTGGTTGTCGAACTCACCCAAGAAGTTTCGCCCATCTTCGGGTGTGGTGCTGCGTTGATCGGTAGACCAACCCTCATCAGCCCCGTCTTCAAAATCATCATCCACCACAACGGTGTTGGGTATTACCGTTACCGTCATACTGGCGCTGTGATTGTTTGCGTCCAGGTCTCCGCCGCCAGGAACGATCTCGGCCTGCAATTCCAAGGCTCCCTCCGCCGACGAGGGGAAGTACACGGCCACGGCAATCTCAGCCGTTGCGCCGCTGGCCAAAGCCGCTGCCGGGCAGGTGATAACCGGCGCGACAAACGTACAACCGGCCGTCGATCCCGTCGCCGCCATCGTCAGTGGGGCGGGCAAGGTTACTTCCACGTTGTAAGCGTCCGCTACGCCAGGACCAATGTTGCCCACCTGCACCGTGAACAATCCCGTGCTGCCGCTCAATGCGTTGGTCGGCCCCACCAGGGCGGTCAATTCCAGATCTGCGGCAGGCTGGATATTAACGGTCACCGTTCCAGAGTCGCTGAGATTGGGTGCGCCATTATCCACGACCTGGATGGTCAGGCTGAAGGGCGGCGTGGTGGAATAATCAAAGCCCGTGTTATCCGCCACGGTGATCTGCCCATTCGTCGGGTCAATGGCAAACGCATTCCCCGTGTTCCCTGCCGTAATGCTGTAGGTCAATGTCTGCCCCGCATCTTGATCAGAGGCAACTACCGTTCCAACCACCGAACCGTTGGCGACGGTTTCCAGAATGGAGAAGGTTGAATCCGTCACCACTGGCGCGTCGTTGACATCGGTCAAGGTGATAATCACCGTGCCTTCGTCAAACAAGCCGCCGGCATCCGCTGCCTTCACCGTGAGCGTGAAGGTAGGGTTGGTCTCAAAGTCCACCGGCGCAGCATCGGCAACCGTGATCTGCCCGCTGTTGTTGATCGTGAAGGCATTCCCCGTGTTCCCACCCGTGATCGTCCAGGTGAAAGACGTGTGATCGGGATCAGTCGCCGTCACCGTGCCCACCGGGGTCGTTGCCGGGCTGTTCTCGGGCAGGTCAAAGGCATTGTCGACCACCACCGGGGGCTCATTGGCATTGGTCAGGTTGATCGTTACGGTGCCGCTGCCGGTCAATCCACCCGGGTCGGCTGCTTGCACGGTCAGGGAGAAGGTCGGATTAGTTTCAAGATCCAGCGGCGTCGAGCTGGCCACTGTGATCTGCCCACTGGTCGCATTGATCGCAAAGGCTCCCAGGCCATTCCCGCCGGTGATTGACCAGGTCAGAGCCGGATTCTCCGGATCGGTCGCCGTCACCGTGCCCACCACGGTTGTCACCGGGCTGTTTTCTGCCAGCGTGAAGGTGGCATCGCTCACCACTGGCGCTTCGTTGACACCTGTCAGGTTGATCGTCACCGTGGCGCTGCCGGTCATATTCGGCGAGCCGTTGTCGGTTGCCGTTACCGTCAACGTGAAGGTCGGGTTTGTTTCAAAATCCAACGCAGCGCTATTTACAACTATTATCTCTCTAGTGGCCGAGTTGATCGTGAAAGCACCACCTGTATTCCCCGCCGTGATCAACCAACTCAGCGTCTGCACAGGCAAATCTTCATCCGCTGCCGTCACCACCCCGACCACCGTCGTCGCCGGGCTGTTTTCGGCCACCGAGAAGGTTGCCCCGCTAACCACCGGCACGTCGTTAATGTCGTTCACGTTGACCGTCACTGTCGCGGTGTCACTCAAAGCAGGACTGCCATTATCGGTGGCCTGTACGGTCAAGGTGAAGGCCGGGTTAGCCTCATGATTGATAACTGCGCTGTTGGCCACCGTGATCGCCCCCGTGCTGGCATTGATTGCAAACGCCGCCGGATCGGTCGCCGGACTGATTGCCGTGATGCTGTAGGACAAAACGCTGCCTGCGTCCACATCGGTCGCTGTCACCGTCCCCACCGCTGTCCCGTTGGCGCTGTTCTCATTCACATTGAGGGATGCATCCCCCAGAACTGGTGCTTCGTTCACATTGGTCAGATTGATCGTCACCGTACCGCTGCCGGTCAGACCGGGCGTGCCATTGTCGGTCACCTGGACTTCCAAAGTGTAGGACGAGGTGCCTTCAAAGTTCAAAACAGCCCCATCCGCCACGGTCACCACACCTGCGCTGCTTACATTGAACAACACCGTGCCCGTTCCACCGGCAACCTTCGCAAACGTGAAAGTGCTCCCCGCATCCGGGTCACTCGCGGTTACCGTCCCAACTGTGACCCCACTGCCGCTGTTCT
>JAFGLU010000141.1 GCA_016927865.1 Anaerolineaceae bacterium | reverse complement strand
GCGCGCGCGTTCCAGGCGGAATTCGAGCAAATCTACGAGTTGGCAGTCGATTAAGTTTTCGGGCTGGAGGATTCTATGGAAAATATTCTGGCAAGTATCCTGATCGTGGTGGTGGTGGTGCTGCTTTTCGTATTGGCATTTGTTTTGGCCCGCACGATTGTGTATGGCAAGGCCCCCACTCCGATTCAGCCGGTGGAGTTGGACGAAGTGGACGAAAACATCATCGCCGAGCATCTGGCGGCGGCAATTCGCTTCCCGACGGTGTCGGATTTGGACCGGACGAAGGTTGACCCCAAGCCCTTCCAGGATCTGCACCACGAATTGAAGCGCATGTACCCGCGCGTGCACAGCACTTTGCAGGTGGAAGTTGTCAACCGGCACAGCTTGCTCTATACCTGGAAAGGACGCGACCCGCAGTTGGAGCCGGTGTTATTTGCGGCGCACATGGACGTGGTGCCCGTGGACCCGGTAACGAAGGATGAGTGGAAGCAAGCTCCCTTCAGCGGGTTCATCGGCGGCGGGTATGTTTGGGGGCGAGGCGCGTTGGATGTGAAGTGCATGGTCATCACCCCGCTGGAAGCCGTAGAGCATTTACTGCGCAAGGGTTACCAACCGGAGCGGACGATTTACCTGGCCTTTGGGCACGATGAAGAGATCGGCGGGGCGCAAGGGGCTGCGCAGATGGCCGGACGATTGCAGTCGCAGGGGGTGAAGCTGGCGGCGGTGATGGATGAAGGCGGCTCGATTGTGGAGCGCGGGATGGTGCCGGGCGTGAATCTGCCCGTGGCGTTGATCGGGGTGACCGAGAAGGGCTATCTGTCGGTGGAGATGCAGGTGGAAGCCAAGGGCGGGCATTCGTCCATGCCGCCTGCGCACACCGCTATTGGGGTGATGTCTCAGGCGATCAACCGCCTGGAGAGCCAGCCGATGCCGATTCACCCAGAGATGGTGTACGGGATGTTCCGAGATTTGGGCGGGTATATGTCGTTTGGGCTGCGCATGGCTTTTGCCAATACCTGGCTGCTGGGAAAAACCATCCAGAAGAAGATGGCGGCAAAAGCCAGTACCAATGCCATGATGCGCACCACCTCGGCGGTGACCATGATCAATGGCGGGGTGAAGGACAACATCCTGCCCTCGCAGGTCAAGGCGACCGTCAACTTTCGCCTGATGCCGGGCGACCGGATTGCGGATGTGGTTGCGCATACGCGAAAGGTGATCGATAACGATGGCATTCAATTGCACATTCCGGAGTCGGGGCGTTGGGAGGCTTCGCCGGTTTCGTCTACAGAAGCCGAGCCGTATCAGACTCTGGTACAGGCGATCGGCGAGGTGTTTCCCGATGCGGCCCCGGCGCCTTACCTGGTGGTGGGGGCGACCGACTCGCGCTATTACACCTCGGTGTGCGAACATGTATACCGCTTTTCGCCGTATTTGATGACAGAGGAAGATTTACGGACCGTTCACGGGACGAATGAACGCATTTCCGTGGAAGGGCTGGCGAAAATGGTGCAGTTTTATATCCGCCTGATGGACCATTGGGCGGGGAAATCCCAGTAGGAGTGATGTACCAACGCCTGGAGGCATTCTGCCGGCGGATTTGGCCGGAATTTGAAGCCTTGCCTCAGCAGCGCCGGGCGATTGCTGTTGGCGACATTCTAGGTGCGCTCTATGCTGTTCCCCTGGCTGTGGCAGGGTTGATCTGGTTGGCTACGGTGAGCCGCTGGGAGGTGTTGCTGGAGCAGTGGCCGCTTACGTTAGCACTGCTGTTGTTGCTGTACCCATTTAATCGCCTGTCCTTTTTTGTGGTGGCAGAACTGCGCCCGGGTGCGATTTCGGATGTGGCCAGTTCGCTGGAAGCGGTGTTGATTTGGACGGCGGCGCTACTGCTGGGGCCGGTGGGCTTGTGGCTGGGGGTGATTTCGGGCGCGGCGCGGCTGGTTTCGGGGTGGCGGCGCGAACAAATGTCCTCGGGGCGCTGGACGTTAGCGCGAAACGAGGCGCTTTCGCTGGTGGAAACGACCATCGCCTGCCTGGCAGGGTTGTGGATGTACCGGTCGCTGGGGGGCTGGGTTCCGTTCCCTGGGCTATACCTGCCGAAGGTCATTTGGGCAGGGTTGTTTGCGACGCTGGGGCGCTTCTTGCTGGGGCAGTTGTTGACGCTGCCGTTTTTACTGCTCATGCTGTACCTGCTGCGTTGGATCGACCCGCGCATCAAGCCGCTGCACTTCCTGCGCTTCCAATCGGTGACCACGGCGCTGATGGCTTCGGGGCAGCCGTTTGCCGTGCTGGCGGCGGGACTGTTCGGCGACCACGATATATGGATGTTCCTGTTTTTGATGACCGGGCTGCTGGTGGTGAGTTTTCTGGCGCACCGCCTGAGTCAAATGGCCTTGCGCAGCCAGCAGCAGGCCCGCCTCTTGGAGGGGTTGGAGACGCTTAGCCGGGGGCTGTTGACGGCTGTGCCTGAAGAGGAAGCACAACTGGCGATCATCCAGGCGCGGATTGCCGATCACTCTCTGTACATTCCAGGGCGACTTGAAATCAGGCTGTTCCCCGACCGGGTGGTGGTGCACGAGCCGGCGCAGTTTGAAGCGGTGCCCGGGGCGGTGTGGAATTGGTTGCAAGAAAACCCGGGTAACTATAATTTTCCGGAAGGAACGCCTTTGCCGTGGGGCGGACGGGCAGCCGAGCGCTGCCGGCGCTGGCGATGATTGTGGATGAGGACACCCGCGAGCTAATTGGGGGTATTTACCTGTCGATTTCTACCCGTGGATATATCGACCGGCGTTTGTTCCAGATCTATCTGCCGATTTTGCAGACGCTGTCGGATCAGGTGGCGCTGGCGCTGCGGCGGGCGAAGATTTACCAGCAGACCAGCGCGCACCAAAGGCTGGAGCAGGAGCTGCGCCTGGCAGGGGAGATTCAGGGAAGCTTTTTGCCCGATCATTTCCCACAGGTGGCCGGTTGGGGGCTTTCAGCTATGTTGATCTCGGCACGCGACACTTCGGGAGACTTCTTTGATTTCATCGCCCTGCCGGATGGGCGGGTGGGGATCGTGGTGGCGGACGTGGCGGATAAAGGCGTGGGCGCGGCATTGTACATGGCGTTAAGCCGGGCCTACCTGCGCAGCCATGTGCTGGGTGATCATCCCGAACCGGCCTCCGCGCTGCAATCGCTCAATCAGCGGATATTGGAAGACACCAGTTCGGATTTGTTTGTGACGGTTGTTTACGCGCTGGTGGAGCCGAACGGCACAGGCCTGTTGTATGGCAATGGCGGGCATCCGCCGCCGCTGGTGGTGCGGGCCAACCCCCAGCAGCCTTCGCAGTTCCTGACTCGCACCGGGATGGCGGTGGGGGCGGTGGAAGAGGCCAAATATGAGCAGGCGAGCGTGATGATGGATCCGGGCGACTTTGTGGTGATTTACAGCGACGGGTTGACGGATGCATCCAACAGCGAGGGAGAAGTCTTTGGTATGGAACGGCTGCAACAGAAGGCCGAAGCTCTGCGCGGGCTACCGCCATATGAGGTGCGGATGCAATTGACGGAAGCGCTGCGCGAGTTCTCGGGCGGAACACAAGAAGATGACGTCACTTTAGTGGTGCTGGGAAGGGAAATAGCGTAAAATGGTATTATTCCAATGAGCAATCTCTCGTTTTTTGAAGAACAAGGCTGGCAGGTTGTGGACGTGCTCCACACCGATGCGCGCCCGGCAGCGTTGGAGGGGACGGACGACCTGACCCTTGCGCCGGTGGTGCAGAAGTATTTACGCGCCCGGCATCCGGAGGGGATCTACCGGCACCAGAAGGCTGCTTTGCAACTGGCGCTGTCTGGAAAGCCGGTGTGTCTTTCGACCGGGACGGCCTCTGGGAAGAGCCTGGTATTCCAGTTGACGGCGCTGGATTTGCTGGCGCGCAACCCCAAGGCGAGGGTAATGGCAATTTACCCGATGAAGGCCTTGAGCAACGAACAGCGCGACCGGTGGGAAAAAGCGGTGGAAGCGGTGGGCGTGGATGCGACCGTGGGGCGGATCGATGGGAACGTGCCGCCGGGCATTCGCCTGAATGTGCTGGAGCGCTCGCGGGTGGTGGTGTTCACCCCGGACATCATCCATGCCTGGTTGTTTTCTAACCTGAACGCGCCGGCTGTACAGCAGTTCCTGGCGAACACCTCGCTGGTGGTAGTAGATGAAGTGCACGCCTATAACGGCGTGTTTGGCTCCAATTCGGCCTTCTTGTTCCGGCGGTTGCAGCACGTTCTGGGGCTGCTGGGCTCGCGGCCGGTGTGGATCGGCGCTTCGGCGACGGTGGCGCAGCCGGCAGATCATCTGAGTAGCCTGTTTGGCTTGCCCTTTGAGTTGATTGGATCGGAGATGGACACCTCACCGCGCCACCCGTTGGAGGTGGTGCTGGTTGACCCGCCGGCGGGGCAGGGTGCATTGGATGCGGTGGTGCACTTGCTGGACAACCTGGCAAACCGACAAAAATCGCGCTTTATTACTTTTGTGGATAGCCGCAAGCAGGTGGAGCTGATTTCATCCATCCTGGCGCGGGCGCAGCGGGAAGCTGACGAGAAAGCCGCTGAAGAAGAAGCCGAAGCGGATGGCGGCGAGGTAACCCGGCAGTGGAAGCATGTGCTGGAGGGGTTGAATATCCTGCCGTACCGGGCGGGCTATGAGGAAAACGACCGCAAATTCATTCAGGAGAAGCTGGCCGAAGGCACGCTCAACGGCGTGATCAGTACCAGCGCGCTGGAATTGGGCCTGGACATTCCGCACCTGGATACTTGCGTACTGGTGGGGGTGCCGTCATCGGCGACCAGCCTGCAGCAGCGTATTGGTCGAATTGGGCGGCACACGGCGGGGCGCGTCATCGTAATTAACGGGGGGGATGTGACCGACCGGACCGTGTTTGCCGATCCGCCGAGCTTCTTCACCAGGCCGTTGGCTGAAAATGCGTTGTACCTTGAAAACCGTTTTATCCAGTATATTCACGCGCTGTGCCTGGCGAGGCAAGGCGGGGAGCACGACCAGGCGTTGCAAGCCTTGCGCAAGATGAGCAAAGAGTTTGGAAGCGCGGTGGCCTGGCCGGCGAACTTCATAGACTTATGCCGCAGCGAGCGGGCCGGACAAGCGCCGCGAGATTTGCTGTCGATGAAAAACGAGGCTAAAGAGCGGCCGAACTACACCTTCCCGCTGCGCGAGGTGGAGAGCCAGTTCCGGGTGGAGCGAGTTCAAGGGCCGACCACCAGTTCGTTGGGCTCGTTGAGCCATGCGCAGTTGATGCGCGAGGCTTACCCCGGAGCGATTTACTATTACGCCACGCTGCCTTACCGGGTGACGCGGGTGACGGTGAAGTCTCACCAGGTGCAGGTGCGCCGCGAAAAGCGCTATACTACCCGCCCAAATCGCTTGCCCGACCGGGTGTTCCCGCAGTTGTCGGCGACAGGCATACACCAGGCGCGACAGTACGACGGGCTGATGGTAGTGGAAGGAAATTTGCTGGTGCGCGAGTCAATCAATGGGGTGATTGAAAATCGGGGTGGTAGCGAAGTGACGTACCTGTACCCGCTGCCGCGCGAACTGGGTTTCTTCCAGGACCAGGCTTTCTTTAACCGGAATTACTTTACCACCGGGGTGATGCTGACGCACCCTGATCTGGCAGCGGAGGGGGTGGCGGCGGAGACGCTGGCCGAGGCCGTGTTCGAGGCCTTTTTGCTGAATGTACCCTTTGAGCGCGGTGATATTGGCTGGGCTGCGGATACGTTCCGGCAGGGGCGGCCACCGGCTTTTGCTGAAAAGCAACCCTTTTTGGTGATTTTTGACCAGACCTACGGCAGCTTGCGGCTTTCGGCGCGCTTGTTGGAGCCGGATGTGCTGGCGAAGGTGCTGGCAAAGGCAGCCCGATTGGCCGAGAATGCCCCTGGAGCCGCCGTGCTGATGGAGATGGCCCGTACGGCCTGGTTGTCGGCTGGACAGTGCCTTACGCTGAGGGGAGAGGAAGCCACGCCGGAAGGTGTGGAGCGGGTGATCCTGCCGGGGAGCAAGGGGCTGCTGCTTCGCTCGCACGAGGAACTGCAAGTGGTGAGGGTGTTGCAGACGCCATCGGGGTTGTGCTATGAGGGTATCCCATCTTCCATGTCGGGTAGCGGTGCGACAATCATGCCGCAGGTGCTGGACGTGGCTGAGATTCCGGGGGAGAGCCAGATTGGATATTACTCGCCGGAGAGCGGCGAGGTGAAACCTCTGGCAGCCGGGGCAGAAGAGTGGGCGCGGGTCGAGGTTATTCCTGCCTTTGGCAGCGCTAACGGTTTTGAAGATGAACTGCACGGTGACAGTGATTAACGAACAAGCCATCACTCTCAACGGACTGCAAGTTCATTATTACACGGCTGGAACGCAGGGCTCAGCGGTGGTGCTGCTGCACGGCGGTGGAACGGATTCGGCCATGCTTTCGTGGCGTAAGGCATTGCCCGTGCTGGCTGAAGCCCACCGCGTATATGCGCCGAATTGGCCCGGTTATGGGCAAAGCCAGTCCTTTCCTGAGGGTGGCTATTCGTTTGAATCGATGACGACCTGGCTGGAGCAACTTTTGGCGTATTGGGGCCTGGAGCGGGTATCCCTGGTAGGCATTTCGATGGGCGGCGGCGGCGCGCTGGCGTATACGCTGGCAAATCCGCAACAGGTGGAGCGCTTGGTGTTGGTAGACAGCTATGGTCTGGCCCGGTGGGCGCCCAGTCACAAGCTGTCCTATCTGATGGTACGGATGCCGTGGTTGATGGATTGGTCGTGGGCCTGGGCGCGCAAGAGCAAGGAACGGGCACGCTGGAGCTTGCAATCGATCTTTGCCGATAAGCGCAACATCACCGATGAACTGGCGGACGAGGTCTATGAGGCCATCAAGGAGCCTTCAGCGGGGCGGGCTTTTGCCGAGTTTCAGCGCGCCGAATTGGGTTGGAAGGAATTGAAAACCTGCTTTGCTGATCGGGTGGGCGAGATTCAATCGCCAACGTTGATCATTCACGGGGAAAAAGACTCGCTGGTGCCGCTGGCGGATTCGCAAAAAGCCGCGCGCGAAATTGCGAACGCGCGGCTTGAGGTGATTGCCAATGCGGGGCACTGGCCGATGCGAGAGCAGCCCGAGGTGTTCAACCGGCTGCTGAAAGAATTTTTAGCCGATTGACCTATTCTTCGATGCTGATAGCTTGCTCGGGGCACTGATCCATCGCTTCGCGGGTGGCAGCCTGCAAGTTGGCGGGGATTTCATCGAGGAGGACATGCGCAATGGCATCGGGGCCGAGTTGGAACACTTCGGGGGCAACTGTTTCGCAAATGCCGCAGCCCAGGCAGAGATCAGGATCGACAAAAGTTTTCATGGAATAACCTCACTATTTAAAAGATATTTGGATGGCAGGAATACCCTGCGGATCAATTTAGAGATTATACATCCTTATTAAGCCTTCGGGAAACGTCGAATTGGCGGCGTGTGCAAGCAAATGTTTTCAGCCAATTCAACCCCCTTCCCCTGCCTTCCCCCAAACCAAGAACGGATTTGGGGGAAGGAGCCAGAATCACATCAAGAACGACCTGTGCGTGACACCTGGATGCTGCCCCTCCCCTAAATTCCGGGCTTTTCGAAATTTGGGAGAAGCCGGGTGGGGGGGCTTTTTTCACCATGACAATTCCCAATGAACCCTAATTCCTAAAGAACCTCTTTATAGAGTAAAATAGTAATATAAGAGGAGGAGCTAATGGAAGGCACGCTTCAAGCACTGTCACTCCAGGGCGCTGCCCTGGTCTTCTTCGGCATTATCATCTGTTTTATGGGGTACAGTCTGTTCCGGTCCATGCTGCCGTTGTGGGGCTTCATCATCATTGGCATTGTGGCGTTGACTTTTCTGCCGATGTTTGTGGACCTGAAGGGTTCGCAACTGCTGATTGCGCAAATCATTACCTTCTTTGTGGCGGGTGTGATTGGGGCGTTGATTGCCACTCCACTGTATTATGTGATTGTTTTTGTCACCGGCGCAACGCTGGGCGCACTGGTGGGAACAATTGTAGGAGCGTATATTGATCTCTCGGGGGGAACGGTTTCCTTTCAGGCGTTGACCGCTTTGGCCCAGTTGACCTTTCCGCCGGCAGTAGATACGCCGGGCAAATTTATGATTGTGGCGATACTGGCCCTAATCACGGGAGTCTTCGCCATCGGCTTCCAAAAATTCATGATCACAGCATCGACTGCCTTTTTGGGCGCGACGGCTGTGGTTAGTGGAATGAACACGACGCTTCTGCGGATGTTTTCTGGAGTTGAAAACCGCAGCGTTTTGGTGGGCCTCGTGTGGCTGATGATTGGATTGATAGGGTTGTTTGTCCAGTATCGAATGAGAGACGAAACTTGAACAGGAGCATGGGTATTTCTATGGACCAAGACCAGGGGGCTGTCCGCAACAGGCGGATAGCTATGTTAATTGATGGAGATAATGCGCAGCCTTCGCTGATTCGCAACATGCTGGCAGAAACCAGCAAATATGGGCTGGCGATCATTCGCCGGATTTATGGCGATTGGACCACAGCGAACATGAACGGCTGGAAGGATACGCTGCAAACGCACGCGATCCAGCCGATCCAGCAGTTCCGCTACACGATTGGCAAGAATGCCACCGACAGCGCGATGATTATCGACGCGATGGATATTCTTTATGAAGATCGGGTGGAGGGATTTTGCCTGGTATCGAGCGACAGTGATTACACCCGCCTGGCGACGCGTATTCGCGAGAAGGGCGTGTTTGTGATGGGGATTGGGAGAAAGACCACCCCGCGCGCGTTTGTGAATGCCTGTGACGTGTTTGTGTTCACTGAGAACTTGCAGCAGAAAGAACTGGTACAGGCCCCACCGGCTAAACAGCCCATTGCTCCGCGCAGGCGCAGCCAAAAGAGTGATAAAACCGAGAAGATTGAGAAGATTGAGACACGGGTGGAGGAGCCGGAAGGCCCCGCCGAGCCGCTGCCCTTGATTAAACAGGCCTTCGATTTGGCCGTGCAAGATGACGGTTGGGCTTTCTTGGGCGTGATGGGCACGCATCTGCGCCAATTGGATCCCAGTTTTGACCCGCGCACTTATGGGTACAAGCAACTGTCGATGCTGTTGCAAGCGTACCCTAAGCTGTTTGCGCTGGAGATGGGAAAAAAGGGAGACGGGACATTTAACGTCTACGTGCGTTTGAAAGAATAGCTGACTGCTGAAACGCAATGAAACCAGCGCCCTCCGCACCTTCAGAACATCCAGCCGGCGATCGGAACGGCTTGTTCATTGGGATGGTGTGTGGGCTGCTGGTTTTTTTGATGGCTGCACGAACACCGCTGGATAGTGATTTGTGGTGGCATTTGCGCGCCGGGGAAGAGACTTTGCGCCTGGGTCAGCCGCTGCTGAGCGACACGCTGTCCTATACGCGGGCGGGAGTGGATTGGGTCAACCATTCCTGGCTGGCCCAGGTAGGCATGGCGCTGCTGTTCCGCTGGGCGGGCTTTTTGGGTCTGGGGCTGGCGGTGGCCGGGTTGGCTGCGTTCAGTTTGGGGTGGGTCTACAGACAGATGAGCGGGCCGCCACTGTGGCGGGCCTTTTTGGTGATTCTTGCTGCGCTGGTGGTCGCTCCGGTGTGGTCGGCCAGGCCGCAAATCCTATCTCTGGTGTGCCTGGTGGCGGTCAACCAGATTGTGTTGAATGTCCACCGCGGGCGGGGAAAGCTGTTCTGGCTGGTTCCGTTGTTTGTGTTGTGGTCGAATTTGCACGGAGGCTACGTGCTGGGGCTGATGCTGTTGGGCTGCGAGCTGGCGGGCGGGCTGTTTGAGCGGTGGATGAAGCAGCCGGGCGCGCCAACCGGGCGGGCTCTGCTGCGCCTGGGCGGTTGGACGCTGGCTGCGGGTGTGGCGGTGCTGGTGAACCCCAATGGGCTGGATATGTGGCGCATCCCCTTCCAGACGGTTGGGGTGCAAGTCTTACAGCAAGCGATCCCTGAGTGGGCGTCCCCGGATTTTCATCAGGCGGTGCAGATGCCGTTCTTGTTGATGCTGGCAGGGCTGTTGGGGGCTTTGGCTCTGGCGGGGCAGCGCGTTCGGGCGGGAGAACTGCTGAAGGTGATGTTTTTCGCGGCGTTGGGGCTGAGCGCGCGACGGAATTTTGGGCCATTTGCGCTGCTGGCGCTGCCGCTGTTTTCGCAGGTTGGGTGGGCGGTGCTGGCACGGGCAGCGGATGGGCTGCGCGGCAAGGGGAGTAAGTCGGCACCCAGGCGGGATTTGCCCCTGGGCGTGCAGAAGGTGTTTAATCTGACCATTGTGGCGGTGCTGGCCCTGGCTGCTGCGATCAAAGTATACGCCGTGACTCAGCCCGCGCTGGTGAGCATGTATGAGCGGCAGAATTTTCCGGCGAGGGCGGTGGAGTGGTTGAAAGCAGAGCAGCCGCAAGGCCGAATGTTCAACGCGTACGAATGGGGCGGGTATTTAACCTGGCGGCTGCCGGAATACCCGGTGTTTGTGGACGGGCGGACGGATTTGTTTGGGGACGAAATTATTGGCGAGTGGCTTAAAATTGTGAATGCAGACGATGGCTGGGAAGCGAGCCTGGAGGCGTGGGACGTGGACCTGGCGCTGTTGCCGCCGGGGTATCCGCTGGTGAGGGCGCTGGAGAGCGCGGGATGGATGATTCTGTATGAAGATGAGCGGGCGGTGGTGCTGGGGAGGTAGAGCGGTTTTTAGGAATGGTGTTAGAATTAATTTAGTAATTGCTTGAATGGGGGCTGTAAGCGATTAGCGGCGGGGTTCTGGAGAGGGTGATGCCATGAGTATTGTACGGGCTGCCAAAGCGGGAGATATTTGCGTTCTGCTGATGCCGGAGAAGGCTGAGTTGATCGGCTTGCGACGGGTGCAGGAGACGCTGGCGCAGGCATTTGACGGTTGGATTGTGCCTGAAGTGCACATTACCTGTCAGCGCTTCAACCCGGAAGGGATTGAAAATATCCAGGGCATGCTGCCGGATATTACAGCGCGAATTGCAAAGCTGCCTTCCTTCCCCATCTACTCGGACGGACTGACCCAACTGCTGGCGGAGTTCTGGCAAACGCACGTGCTGCGCTGGAAAGTGCAGGAGACAGACGGCTGGACGCAGTTTATCGAAGGTCTGGACGAGGCTTTGCGTGAGAGCGGCCTGGATCTGCATTACCCGCACGATCGGCCCTTTACTTGCTCGGCGCTGGATTTAATCAATCCGGTGCAATTGGAATATGCGCCGCAGATGATGTTCCCAAGATTCCTGTTCAATGCGCGAAAAGTGGTATTCAGCCGGATTTTGGGTTTAAATGATTTTGAGACCTTAGGCACTGCCGAAATAGGTCAATCTTGAGGAGGATAGAAATGACAACGTTCAATACAGCAAGTCTCAAAGCATTATTCAGTTTTCCATTCAGGCAGCCGAACTGGCAAAGCAAGATGCTGGTGCTGGGGCTATTGTTCGCGGCGGGATTCATCATCCCCGTCATTCCGTGGCTATTTGTCTATGGGTATGTGGCCGAGATTATGCGGCGGCAGGCTTTGGAAGGCGGCGAGCCGGAATTGCCGGAGTGGGATGATTGGAGCCGATTGATTGTGGACGGGCTGCGGCTGGGTGTCATCGGATTTGTGCTGAGCCTGCCGGCAATGATTGTTTTCCTGGTTGGTTTTGGGATGTACTTTGCGAGCACTTTTCCGTTGATGCTCAATGAGGGAGATGAGAGCCTAATACTACCGCTGATGTTTGTGGGCATGACGATCATGATGCTGTCGATGTTCTTGGGAATGCTGATTACGATGGTTATGGGTGTGGTCAGCCCGGTGGCGATAACCCACGTGGCGGTGAAACGGAAATTCTCGGCGGTTTTTGAAGTGGGCGAATGGTGGAAAGTGTTGTGGGCTAACCTGGGCGGGTATGTGCTGGCCCTGGTTATTCTCTATTCCGTCTCCTACATTCTGATGACATTGGGGTATATGCTGGCCTGGACGCTGGTTTGCTGCGTGCTGACGCCGGTGTTTTATTTTGTGGCGTACCCTTACCTTTCGGTTGTCGCGGGTGTAGTGTTTGGACAGGTGTACCGCGAGGGGCAGTTGAAGCGTGCTGAATCGAGCGGGCCGGAGCTAGAGGCTGCCGTGGCACCCGAGACGCAAAGCACGAATACGGACGCGGAGTAGGCGGCGATGGGTAGGTTGCTGGATACAGCCTGGCGGTTTTTTGAGGAGGATGACTGGTCGTTTGAACCCCTGGAAAACGGCTCCGCATTGAGGTGCGGGTTTGAGGGTGAAAGTAGCACGTTCACTTGTTTTGCGCAGGAGCAAGCGGAAAAGGAACAGTTCATTTTTTACTCAGTGGTGCCGTTTCGAACGCCGGAAAACCTGCGCGCGGCTGTGGCAGAATACTTGACCAGGGCTAACTATGGCCTGGTCATTGGGAACTTTGAGATGGACTACGCCGATGGCGAGGTTAGTTTTAAGACCAGCATGGACGCCGAGGGCATTGAGTTTACTGAGGCGATGGTGAAGAACCTGGTATACGCCAACGTGCTGACCACTGATCGCTACTTGCCCGGGCTGATGCGGGTGGTGTATGGTGGAATCGGGCCAGAAGAAGCCATTCGCGAGGTTGAGGAGTAGGGCGAGTAAGTGATGTTGGACTATTCTATTGAAGCATTCACTATGCGGGATTATGAGGCTGTTTACGGGCTGTGGCGCGAAACAGAGGGGGTGGGTTTGAGCAGCGCGGACGAGCCGGAGCAGATTGCGGCTTACCTGGAGCGCAACCCCGGCATGAGCTTTGTGGCTCGCGCCGGGGGAGAAGTGGTGGGGGCGGTGCTGTGCGGGCATGATGGCAGGCGCGGCTTGCTGCACCATTTGGCGGTGCGGAGTGACAGCCGCAGGCAAGGCATTGGGGCGGCCCTGGTGGAGCGCTGTCTGGAAGGACTGCGATCGCAGGGTATTGAGAAATGCCATTTGTTTGTTTTTCGCAGCAACCAATCGGGGATAGAGTTCTGGCGCAGCCAGGGCTGGGAAGAGCGGCTGACCCTAGTGTTGATGTCGAAAGATACTGTCTAAAAACGGATCCATTCAGCGCGTTCGCGCCGAATGGATCCGTTTTTAGACATCTACAGATTGGGAAAACTAATTCATCGAGATTGGCTCGAGGTGCTGCTGAATGGTGTGCAGGCGGTAGTATAAGCCCTTGCTCTCCATCAGTTCTACATGGTTGCCCATTTCAACGATGCGGCGGCCCTCGAGGACGACAATCTTGTCGGCTTTGCGGATGGTGGACAGGCGATGGGCGATGACCAGGGTGGTTTTTCCGACCATCAGGCGCTCGAGCGCTTGTTGGATGAGCAGTTCTGTCTCAGTGTCGACCGAGGAGGTGGCCTCGTCTAAGATAAGGATGGGCGCGTCTTTGAGGACGGCACGGGCGATGGAGAGGCGCTGTTTTTGGCCCCCCGAGAGCTTGACCCCGCGCTCGCCAATGAGGGTGTCGTAGCCATTGGGCAGTTTCTCGATGAAGGTGTGGGCGTTGGCGATTGTTGCGGCGTTGAGGATTTCCTCATCACTGGCATCGGGGCGCCCAAAGAGGATGTTTTCACGGACGGTGCCGTGGAAGAGGAAGACATCCTGTAAGACGATAGAGATCTGGCGGCGTAGGCTTTCCAGGGTCAGGTCGCGTACGTCGTGCCCGTCGAGGGTGATGGAGCCATCTACCACGTCATAGAAACGGGGGATGAGGCTGGCGAGGGTAGATTTGCCCACGCCGGTGGGGCCGACCAGGGCAATCATCTGGCGAGGTTCAATGTCGAGGTTGATGTCTTCCAGTACCGGATCACCGGTGGAGTAGGCAAAATCCACGTTTTGGAGGCGGAGTCGACCTTCGGCTTTGCCTTGAATGGCAATGGCGTCGGCTCGTTTCTCCAATTCGGGTTCTTCTGACAGCAAGTCGGCCACGCGGTCGCTGCCCGCCAGGGCATTTTGCACTTGCTCCCAGGCCCCACTAAGGCCGCGCACGGGCTGGTAGAACATTTCCAGGTAGAGGAAGAAGGCGACCAGATCGGCGATGGGCAGTGTGCCTTGCAGCGCCAGGCGGCCGCCAAAGTAGATGACCACCAGCAAGCCCAGCGAAGAGGTCAGGTCGATGAAGGGTTGGAAGATGGCCATGAGCTTGAGCGCGCTCAGATTGGTGCGCTTGAAATGCTCGATGCCGTTGCCAACGCGGCTAACCTCTTCCTCTTCGCGGGTGAAGGCCTTGATTTCACGGATGCCGGTGAGGTTATCGTTGAGCATGGCGTTGAGGTTGCCGAGAACGCGCTGGCGTTCGGTGAAAGCCGGACGGACGCGGCGGGCATATATGCGCAGGGCGATGATTACCAGGGGGATGGGCACAAGGCTGAGCAGGGCTAACAGCCAGTTGATGGAGAAGAGCACCGCGCTGATGGCAAAGAGGGTGAGGAAGTTGACCAACACGTCGGGCACCGCGTGGGCGATGAGGGCCTCGAACAGGTCGGTGTCATTGATGATGCGCGACATGAGCTGCCCGGTTTGTTTATCCTCGTAAAAACGCAGCGACAGGCGTTGAACATGGTCGTAGACGTACTTGCGCAGGTCGGCAACCACGCCCCATCCGGCCACGTGGGCCATGTAACTGCGCAGGAACTGGAGCACAGCCCGGATCAGGTAGACGCCCAGAACAGCGAAGGTGAGTGCGGTAATTAATTGATAAGACTTAGGGGTCGTATTGGGGTCGGTGACGATGGTGATGAGCTGTCGGATTGCCCAAGGGATGAAGAGCTGGACCCCGACGAGGAGGAGCATGCTCAAGACGGTTATCGACAGGACTTTGATATAACGACGCGCAAAAAGGAAGGTAAGTTTGAATGGTTTCACGGTACTCTCGGTAAAATAGGATTTACTGCGTTGGCGGCTCCAGGCCGATACCGGTATCCAGGTGGTAAGCCTCATCACGATGGCTTTCGGCTGAATGGGCACTGTCAACGTGGCTTTGATGATCGACATGCTTTTCGGAGATAATCTCAGATTGAGCCAGGATCATCCGTTTTTGTTCCATGTCAAGTTTTCCGGAGCGATACATTTGGATGAGCCCTTGGGCGACATTTTGCCTTGTACTGCGATCTCCGGCGCGCAGCAGCTCGATCATTTGATTGATGGATTGGGGATCGCCAATGTTTCCGAGCGCGATGGCTGCGGCCTGGCGGATGGCGGCGTTTTCAGAACCGAGTAGAGCGGTTAGCGGCTGGAGTGCGCGCGAATCGCCGATTTGGCCCAGTGCCAGGGCAGCCGGGCAGGCCAGG
>JAFGLU010000140.1 GCA_016927865.1 Anaerolineaceae bacterium | reverse complement strand
CCTTCTCACTTGGTCGTGATGGGTGAAAGATACCATGCCTTCTTCTTTTAACCTATCAAGCTTTTCGACTTTGCGCTGTAATATTAGTTACTGTATATAATAGTGAAGCCTTCGCGCAGCGATCATTTGTGCGCTAATATTTGTTTTTCCTTTCCCCATTAAAGATTTTCTAATCTAATTTTAATCTTAAATGAGCCGTTTTTGCCTAAAAAGGCATGAAAACGGGCTTCTATGAAGCCTGTTATGAAGCCTACCCTTTGGTACGATAAAAGAAATCAAAAAGCAATATTGTTCGATCCAGTGGCTCCCCTGGCCCACCCGAACGAACAATTGCAAATTCAATCTTCGGGAGGATTTGATAATGAAAACCATCGTTCGTGAAATGACCATCGCTTCTGGCAAACTCGGCTCCAGCAAAGTCCGCCTCGTCATCATGCTCGTTACCCTGGGTCTGTTCATCCTCGGCGCGGGCGCCCCAGAAGATGCTGGCGGTTTCATCCGCTAAGAATGCTTCTTCTCTTAGCCGCTGCGCTGGTTGGTCTTGCGGCCGGTTGGCTTCGTGCCCGTTACCAGCATCGTCCTTACCTCACCGTCACGCTGCGCCATCCCTGGCTCGTTTTTCTGGCATTCTTACCGCAGTGGTTGGCTTTTGGCCTGCAAGCAACACGAGAACATATCTCCACCCCTTGGGCCTCGGCAGCGCTGATCGCATCGCAGATCCTTCTTCTGGTTTTTGTCTGGTTCAACCGCTCTCATCCAGCATTCTGGTTGCTGGGACTGGGCCTGCTCTTTAACTTCTGTGTCATCGTCCTCAACGGCGGGCTAATGCCCATCAGCCCCGAGACCGTCCACCGGCTTTACCCCACTGCACTGGCAAGCGAATGGCAGATTGGCAGCCGGCTTGGAACCGGAAAAGATATCGTCCTCGCCGTTGAAGAAACCCGCCTGTGGTTTTTGTCAGATCGTTTTCTCACTCCACCGATCCTGAATTACCAGGCCGCTTTCAGCCTGGGGGATGTACTGATCGCACTTGGAGCTTGCTGGTTGTTATATGCGCCGGGGAAAGCCCCCGAACGCGAAGGAGAGGTATCATGGTTACTCGTTTCCAAGAAAGCAAATTGACCGGCCCGGCGGTTACCCGCCCCAGCCAGGAAGTCAGCCGCATTCTTACCGCCGCAGTTATCAGCGCCCAGTTCCGCCAGATGCTGCTCAATAATCCGGATAAGGCCATTGCCGCCGGGTTTGGCGGTGAGTCCTTCCACCTTCCTCGTGAAGAGAAGACCCGCCTGGCTTCCATCCGCGCAACCTCGCTGGCTGATTTCGCCTCCCAGGTGCACGCCTTGGATTCTAGTTACCTGTCTCCTTCATTAGGCATTGGGGATTAAGCAGCTTCACCGCACATCTTTACTGCCCGTCTTAATGTCGCCAAAATGCCTCCGCTTGCCAGGGGGAATATTATGACCACAGGAAACTTACAGGCCTTGCCGAAAATTAACTCTCTCTATCCTGGGATGAATTCAAACTCTCAGGACAAGATGCACGATTTATTTAACTTGAGCCGCCAACTGGTTGCCACCAACCGGCTCGATATCTTACTGGAAACCATCGCCCGCTATACCGCCGAGATCATCGGGGGCCAATACTGTCGCATCGTAACCCTCGAAAGCGACGGCTCACTGGTCAGCCAGGCAGTATATTTCGGCCCGGCGATGCCCATTAAGTGGCAGGAACGCCTGCGCGACTTGCCACTCTCCCAATCCTACCTCAAACGGGTAGCCATGGGTAAAAACACCATCTTGCTGCGCAAAGACAGTTCCGGCCTCAACTACTGGCAACGCCAGGACCTGGGCCTGCACTTATTTGAGTCACTGTGCTTGATGCCCATGCGCGTCGATGAAGAGCCTGTCGGCTTATTAATCCTCGGCGACAGCCTGAAATTGGAAGGCGAGCCGCACGAGCTAGAGCGCATTCGCATGGCGACGCTCATTGCCGATCAGGCTGCCAGCGCAATTTACCGGGTGCGCCTCTCGAACCAGCTCAAAGAAAACCAGTTCGAAACCATTCTGGCTCTGGCAAAAACCCTCGAAGCGCGCGATCTGTATACAAGCGAGCACGGCGATCGCATGACCGAGCTGGCCGAAAGACTGGCCCAACGCATGCACTGTCCCCCCGCCGAAATTCAATCCATCCGCTGGGCCGCCCTGCTGCACGATATCGGCAAAATCGGCATCCCCGATGATATCTTGCGCAAACCCGGCCCGCTGACCGAAAAAGAATGGGATTTGGTTCACAAGCACCCTCAAAAGGGCGCCGAAATTGTATTGCTCGTCTCTAACCTTGAACATATCGCCGTTCTCATCCTGGCGCACCACGAACGCTACGATGGCAACGGTTATCCTTACGGCCTGAAGCAGCAGCGCATCCCCTTAGGTGCGCGCATTCTGGCAGTCGCCGACGCCTACAGTGCCATGACCGATGGCCGAGTCTATTGCCCGCCCCGCTCCCACGCTGAGGCCCTCGAAGAGCTGTTCCGCTGTGCCGGAACACACTTTGACCCTCAGGTCGTCGAGAGTTTTGCCAGCTTGTTCGATTAGCCCACCGGCAGACTGGCTCACTTCGCTGCGCCCCCTCGATGATGTCCAAACCGTCTCGGAGGGGGCGATTTTTTAATCACTCATCGAGATTGATGAAAGTTCTCGAAACACAAGCTGTTTGTGGGTGCAAAGCACCCACAAACAGCTTAAATTCGGGTCTTTTTGCCTCCGGATGAGGAGTTACGATTTTTTAATCCGCCAGGTCTACTTCCGGTGGATCCAACGCTAACACCACCAGCTCCGCTCCGCACACCGTGCAGGTAATCGTGCCGCCAATGTCGCAGTACGTCAGGTCGATTTCCGCCGCGCATTCCGGGCAAGCCGTCACAGGTCGATCTTCCATCATTGCTATAACTCCACTAACTTTCCACCCTTCAACAGCAGCTCTCCATCCACGCGGATTTCTCCCTCGCGCAGATCGCAGATCAAATCCCAATGGATGCCGCTCTTGTTTTGCCCGCCGGTCTCGGCGTAGCTCTGCCCCAAGGCCAGGTGGAACGTGCCGCCGATCTTCTCATCGAACAGAATGTTGCGGGTGAAACGCTGGATACCGAAGTTCGTCCCAACGGCAAATTCGCCCAGGTAGCGCGCTCCAGCGTCGGTAGCCAGCATTGCTTTCAGCAGCTCTTCGTTCTTGTCCGCTCTCGCCTCCACCACCTGCCCGTCTTTGAAAGTCAGGCGGATGCCCTCCACTTCGCGCCCGGCAAACATGCCCGGATAGGTGAAAGCCACCCAACCATTGACCGAATCCTCCACCGGTCCGGTGTAGATCTCGCCATCCGGCAAGTTGTGAATCCCGCAGGAGTTCATGAACGTCCGCCCACGCACCGAAAGGCTCAGGTCGGCGTTTGGCCCCTGGATGGTGACCCGGTCATGCCCTGTCACCCGATCCACAACCCGCTGCTGCCAGCGGCCAAATTCCTGCCAGTAAGCCACCGGGTCCGCGGTCTGGTCGTCGCAATGATTCGCGCCAAACAGAAAATCCTGGTACTCTTGCCAGCCCATTTCCGCTTCCATCGCATAGGCCTGCGTAGGGAATTGTGTACTGATCCATTTTAGCTGCCCCTCGGCGGCTCGCTTGAACACTACCGATTGCACGGCTGCCAGGGCTTTTTGCCTTCGCGCTGCCCGGGCAGGCTCCACCCGCGTCAGGGCACGGGTGTTGGCCTCGGCGTAAATGCGAATGCGGGCGTCGAACGTATCGGCGGCCAGCTTGTGGAAGGACGGCACAAAGTCCAACTGCTCATCCTTGCCGGTTGCAAACAAAATTTCATCTTGATCCGCCAGGCTGAGTAAAATGTGCGGGTGTCCGCCTGCCTCCAGCACGCGCCGGTAGCAGGCGCGCACCAAAGCTTCCGCCTCGGTGGTGGATTCAATCAAAACCCGTTCGCCCGGCTGAATGGCGACCGAATAATTTACCAGTACCCGCGCCATTTTTTCAATGCGTTGATCCGTCATCGTTGCACTCCTGCGGATAACTGCTCAGAGGTCGAAAGGAAACTCCCCAATTTGAGGTGTGTGGGGTGCTTCGCACCCCACACACCTCAAATTGGGATTTTTTCTGCCTCTGGCTGAATAGTTACTCCTGTGGTTTCATTAATCCACAGGAGTATTCTATCATAGCCCAGGATTTTACTCGTAGCGCTTGAGCAGTTCATCCAGCGCCTCGCGCAGGTAATACGCTTCGCTCTTACCGGTCTTGCGGGCCAGATCCGACAGTTTTTCCAGTTGCACCTGCGTGAAATAGCTGGTCTTCATCACCATCTGCGCGCTCACAGGCAAACAAACCCGGTTGCGCCCGCTGCGCTTGGCCCGGTAAAGCGCCTCGTCCACCTTGCGGAACAGGTCCATCCACT
>JAFGLU010000139.1 GCA_016927865.1 Anaerolineaceae bacterium | reverse complement strand
TATTGGTGAGGTTTGCGATTTTGAGGTTGTTGCGCGTGCTTCGCACGCGCAACAACCTCAAAATCGCTTTCCTTCCGAATTTTCGGACAGGTACTAATCCACCGGGGCGGGCTCGATGGCGGGAGTAGGAGCGGTGTTGAGGCTGCCGTGTTTGGCGACGCGGTTGTAGAAGTACAGGATGGGCAGCGAGAGCAAAGCCGAGGCCGCGAGGGCGGCGCGCATAGAAAAGTGCTTGCCAATGGCGCCAACACCCGGACCGCCGGCGACCTGTCCGAGAGCATTGGATTGCCCGACCAGGGAAATGACCGTGGCGCGGGTGGCGGGCTCGGTGGATTGCACCAGCCAGGAGTTATACAGCGGGCCGATGAGGCTGCCGAGCGTGCCGCGGATGAGGAGCACCGTCACAGCCACGCCAAAGCCAGGGGCAAAGGCAAAGATTGCCACGCAGACCGTGGAGAGGGCCGTTAAGACCAGTAGATAACGGGCCGAGCGGCTGGGGTCTTTTCCGGCTTCGACCAGACGCTTGTGGGCCAGGGCGGTGATGCCGATGCCCAACAGGGTGCCCGTTACACCCAGGATGCTGAACCAGGCCACGGGCTCCAGGTTGCCCAAGAGTGGGAAAGTGAAATTCTGCAGGAGGTGAGCGTCGCCCAGACGGTCGAAGCCCTCGGAGGCTGCGCCGATGAACAGCTCGACCACCAGCAGGGCCGCCAGGATGGGGCGCCGACGGATGACCGCCAGCCCAGCCTGGAGGGTGGTCCCCATATCCTTCAAACTGCCGCGGAAGGAGTTTTCGCGCGGGCGGGGCGTGAAGGCCGTTTCGGGCATGGCAAACAACAGAAACAGGCCGATGCAAAAGATGACTGCGCCGCCGATCAAGATGGGCAGGGGCAGCCAGATCGACGCCAGGATGGCACTGAGGGGCATGCCGATCAGTCCAAATATGCGTCCGATTTGCCCGGAGCGGACGTACACCTTACTGACGTTCTCCTCACCGACTTCGCCCGCCAGCCAGGCCTCAGTGGCGCCGCTGGTGAAGGTATAGCCAAAGCCCCACAGGAGATTACCGAGGAGGATGGCCCAAAAGACAGGCACCGCTCCCATGACGATGAAGCCCACGCCGCTGATGAGCGTGCCAATGATGACCGAGATGCGACGGCTGAATGTGTCGGCCACGACCCCGGTAGGGACTTCGAAGAGCAGGATGGACCCCTCCAGCACGGTACCG
The DNA here is from genome assembly GCA_016927865.1 of Anaerolineaceae bacterium. GTDB lineage: Bacteria > Chloroflexota > Anaerolineae > Anaerolineales > Anaerolineaceae > Anaerolinea. The sequence goes on along the minus strand of JAFGLU010000139.1, from coordinate 1,496 downwards.
ATGAGGACGAGCTGGAGGGGATCTAGCATGACCGTTTGCACGAGGTAGACGGTCATGGTTGTGAACATGGTCGCGTACGCCAGGGCGGTCGCGCCTTCGATGATGTAGTAGATGAGCGCGGCGCGACGGCTAGAGCTGTTCACCAGCTTCCTCCCGTTCAATTGCCAGCGCATCCATGGGCGGGGTGGGGCTTTGGCGGTCCCACATCGACCGGGCCATCTGGATGGGGTTGGTATGAATGCCGTACTTCGTGAAGTGCTGGCAGATGCGGGTCACGTCGCGAGCGAAGATATCCCAGGCTTCCTTATTTTGCCAGGGGTTGACCGCCTGGGGGAAGTCGATGATGACAGGGCGGTCGTCCCAGAAGAGCACGTTGTAGGCTGAAAGGTCAGCATGGATCACGCCGAGACCGAGCATTCGTTCGATGGCGTCGACCAATTCATCGAAGACGCGGCGGGCCAGCGCGCGGTTGAGGCTGGTTTCGTTGAGAGCCGGGGCAGGCATATCCAGTTCGCCGATGTATTCCATCAGGATGGCGTTGGAGCCAATGGTGACGGGCTGGGGAACCGGCAGGCCGGCGTCAGCGAGCGCGACCAGGGCCCGGTATTCGTAGGCCAGCCAGGAGGTGTGCGAAAGCTCCTTGCCGTAAGAAGAACCCTTGCGCACGGCGTGGAGGTCTTTATCGTTGGTTACGGCCTTGCCGTTTGCATCCAAAACGGTGCGACCAGCGCGGTAGCGGGCATCGTTGCGCAGGTTGCGCACGGCGCGGGGACGGTAGAGTTTGGCCACCAGCAGGTCCAAGTCCAGGGAAGGGTGGGGCTGGCAGACGTATACGTTGGCTTCTTTGCCGCCTTTGATGCGCCGGACAACATCTTTGATATAAGCGCCCTCGTAGAAGGGGCCGAGGAAGGTGAAGATCCATTCCCGCTCGTGGCGCGAGGCGCCCAGGGTGGGATTGAAGGCTTCATCGGCGCCGAGCACCTGCAAGGGGTTGTGCTGTGCGATTTCATCGAGGACGGCATGTTGGCTGCGTTTGCGCGGCCGGAAACGTGGGACGCGCGGCCCCTGGGGGTCATAGGCGTCGTCGAGGTATTCATTCAAGTCTAAACGAGACATAGTTGTATTGAACTCACAATCCTGGTGTCACTAAAAAGGCTTTGGCTCGGTAGGCACGGTTGTGAGCGCAGGTTAAAGAAAAACCGCGGGGCATTGAGCACCCGCGGTGTCACTTCGCAGAAAGAAAGTGATTAACCATGCAGGAGGCGCTTCCATGCCAAACCAACTGTGCCGGAAAGGACAGTAACCAAGCAAATATATTGTTTTTTGGCTGACATGTGACACCTCCTTCCTTTGTTTTATCTATCAGCAGGTTGATCTTAGCGGATTTGAAGAGGATTGTCAAGACCGAATTCTGAAGTCCGGACAAAAGTTCGGACAATCTGGGAAAAGGAAGAGCCTCGAAGAAGATAAACTTGGTTTTCCACGACCATCATTAT
>JAFGLU010000138.1 GCA_016927865.1 Anaerolineaceae bacterium | reverse complement strand
TATTGGTGAGGTTTGCGATTTTGAGGTTGTTGCGCGTGCTTCGCACGCGCAACAACCTCAAAATCGCTTTCCTTCCGAATTTTCGGATAGGTACTTAGCGAATTGCGAAAGGCAATTTTGCAGCGAATTAAATTCTTTGCAATGTTTGGGCCAGGTGGCCCAGATTTTCCATGATGAAATCGGGCTGGTGAGGCGAACCGGGCAGGTCGGCGGGAGAGGTTTCGCCACTGAGCACCAGCACGGTGAGGATGCCAGTGCGGCCCAGGGCGATGTCGGTGTAGAGGCGGTCGCCGACCATGCACATTTGATCGATGGGCAGCCCTGCGCGGGCGGCGATGGCGGCGACGATGGGTGGGTGGGGCTTGCCGATGATGACATCAGGGCGGCGGCCGGTGGAGGCGGCCACCAGTTCGATCATGGCGCCGGTGTCGGGCATGTAGCCGGTTTCGGTGGGGCAGTTGATGTCGGGGTGGGTGGCGATGTAGGGCACGCCGGCGGCCAGCAGTTCGCAGAGGATGCGCAGTTTTTCGTAGGTGAGGGTGGTGTCGAAGCCGAGCACGGCGTAATCGGGCTGGTGGGGGGTGAGGGTGAAGCCGTGATCGGTGAACTCGCGCTCGAGGGCGGGGGTGCCGACCACGTAGAGGCGGGCAGCGGGGCTGCGGGCTTGCAGGTAGAGGGCGGTGGCCTCGCCGGAGGTGAAGATGCGCTCTTCGGGCACGTCCAGGCCCATGCCGCGGATTTTTTCGGCGTACTCGCGGCGGGTGCGCGAGGAGTTGTTGGTGAGGAAGACGTAGGGGATGTGGCGCTGGTCGAGGAGGGCGATAAAATCGAGGGCGCCGGGGAGGAGCTTGCCGCCGAGGTAGAAGGTGCCGTCCATGTCGAGGAGGAAGCAACGGGTTTGTTTCAATCGTTCGAGGGGTGGGAGCATGAGGGTTCCTTTGAAGTTAGTTTCGTTGCAGCAGTTCCAGGAGGATGGGGATGCCTTTGCGTTCGATTTCGTGCGTGGCGAAGAAGTTGCTGATGACCACCACGGGCTTGTCCTTCATCATATAGGCTCCGGCCAGTTCCTGGGAGGTGATGACGAGGTCATAATCGTCGTCATCGAGGATGTGGTCGGCGACGAAGACTTCGGCGGTGAGGTGGTGTTTGCGCAGGACCGCTTCGATGCGGCGCTTGAGCACCTGGGAGGAATTGGGGCCAAAGGCGCAAGAGGCGGCAATGCGCAAGGGGGGCATCCACAGCTCCGGCAGGAAGGGGTGAAAGGGCGATCCTGGATGAGTCTATTATAAACGCGGCGGGGAGGAAGGGGGGCGCAATGCCGTGGGGGGCAATTCATGAATTGCCCGTACAGGACCGTCCACGAATAGGACACGAATGAACGAATGGCAGAATTCGAGGAGGGTTTTTCTTCGTAGCGCGGGAATCCATTCCCGCGGGGGTTGGGGGAGAAGATGCCGGGAAGGGATTCCCGGCCTACGGGGAGGGGAGGAACCGCTGAGGCGCAGAGTGCGCGGAGGGTAACAATTTTAAATTGCGAAAAGCGCTCCAATCTGGAGCGCTTTATATTTGAGCGGGTGATGGGATTCGAACCCACGAATAATAGCTTGGGAAGCTATTGCCTTACCACTTGGCCACACCCGCGTGTGCTGGTTATTATACCAAAGGTCGACGATTTTTGAAGAGGGAAGATGGTGGTCTTTTGCGGGCGATTTGGGGGAGACGTTTATTGCGCGAGGCCCCACAGGCGGAGGGTGCCGTCGTGGCTGGTGGAAGCCAGGTAGCGGCCGTCGGCGGAGAAGACGATATCGGTGATGGGGGCGTTGTGCTCCAGGATGGTGAGCAGCAATTGGCCTTTAGCGGCGTCCCAGAAGCGAAGGGTTTCATCGTAGCCTGCGGAGGCCAGCAGGTGACCGTGCGGGCTGAAGGCGATATCGGCGATGTTGCCACAGCACCCATCCCCTCCGGGCATGACGTGATCTTCCAGGACGAACTCCAGCCGGTTTTCGGGGATGTTCCAGATGGGCAAATCTAAGCGGCCGCAGCCAACCGCCAGGTAGCGGTAATCGGCGCTGACGGCGTAGTTTACCCGGTCGCAGCACTCGAAGGAGGCGGAGTCGTCAATGGAGGAGAGAATGTCGCCGGTGAAGGCATCAACGATTCGCGTCTGGTTGGCTTTCATCTCTACGCGGTGGTTGTTGGGGAAGGCCGCCAGGTCTGCGCCGTAGAACCAGGTTTTTGCGCCCGGGTTGGGCAGGCTTTCTCCGGTGTGGATGTTCCAGGCCTGTATGGTGGCAAACTGGATGGGGTTTACGGCGACGGCCTCTCCGTCCTGGCTGAAGGCCAGGCCCCATGTGTGAATGGGATCGGGGGGGAAGATGGGAATGACGATTTCGACATCTTCTTTTGCTTCTTCTTCCAGGTTGTACATCGAGAGGCGCACCGCTTTGTCTTCGGCCACGGTGAAGCCGAGTAGCTTTCCGTTGGGATGGATGGCGATATTGATGATTGGAGCGCTGGTGATGGCGTACTCGGTGACAATCTGCCCGCTTTGTGGGTCGATGATGCGCACTTGGCCCTGGTAGTTGGCGGCGAACAGGGCGAATTGAACGGTTGTCGTCGGGATGGACAGCGGCCCAAAGGTGATGGCGGTGACACGGCTGTCCCAGGGTATCTGGCGGGTGGGGGCGCCGGTTTCGGCGTTCCAAAAGCGGATGCCGCTCTGAGTGAAAGTGACCAGTTCGGAGCCATCGGGGCTTAGAGAATTCGCGCCAAAGTCGCCTGCTTCGGAAAGCGTAAAGCGCGCCTGATCGGTTTCCAGGTTCCAGAAGAGGGTTTCATAGGTCTGGGCTGCTTGATTCCAGTCGCCTTCGCGAATCCACGTTTTTCCGTCCGAGGTGATGATGGAAGGCTTGTTGTAGTAGTCGCGGGTGTGCAGCTCGAGGGCCGTGGCATCCAGAATGTAGGGGCCGGCGATGAGCAGCTTTCCATCGGAGGTGGGTGTGGGGGCAAAGACACCCAGCAATTCTCGAGAGGCTTCGATGCGCTCGCCTGTGGCGGTGTTCAGAAAGAGAAGAATGCGGTTTTCGTAATCTGTGCGAACGATGTATTTGCCATCGGGGCTGAAAGACAGGCTGTCGTAATTTCCGCAGAAACCGTTGGCGTCGAGATACTCCGTGTCTCCGGTCTGGGCATTCCAGATGTATAGATTGCAGGGCGGGTCGCCGGGGGAGCCGTCGATGCCGAGCGCGGCGAGCATAGTTCCGCCTGGGCTGAAGGCCACCCAGGGAAACCAGCCGTAGATTTCTCCGGCGAGGGTTTGAATTAGGCGTCCGGTGGCCACGTCCCAGAGTCTGACCTGTTGGCCGGCGGCGGCCAGGGTGAGGCCATCGGGGCTGAAGGCGATGCGGTGTACTGCTTCGCCGGTGTTGATGAAGCGCAATTGGGTCAGGGTGTTTGCGTCAAACAGGTAGACCCCCAGGTGGGTTGCGACAGCCAGCGCGCGCCCGTCGTGGGACCAGGCGGTGGTGGTGGGCGTGCCTTTCCCCCATTTGCCGAGTTGGGTGATGCTGCGAATGTTGCTCACCGAAAGGGTGAATGCATTGGGCGGGGGCGTGAGGGAGGGGACGAGGGTTTGAGTGGGGGGAAGGGTGGGGGTGCTGGTTTGGGTAGGCCGCGGGGTGCGCGTTTTAGATGGCGAAAGGGCAGGGGTGCTGGTGGCGGTGGGTTGGGGCAAGGGGGTGAAGGTGGAGGCGGCGGTGGGCGGCGGCGTGCTAGTGGGCGTTTGGGGGGCGGCGCAGGCGGATAAGAGCAGGCTGCACAGGCATAGCGCGGCGAGAGAAGCGGTGAGTCTGTTTTTCCTGTGGCAGGTTCTCATTTTGCGATCCTTAGAGCGAGAAAGATTAGGTCCAGCCCCTAAATGATTATATACAAACCAGCGAGTAGGTGTGCGGAATGGCTGTTCGGGTTCCGCTTGCACTAATCATTTTGAGCACCTTCCCGTGCCGCTACGAAGAGAGGTGGGCAGCGCTCGAAACCCGGCATCTGTGAAAAGATGTCGGGTTTCGCTGCGAGGTGGGTAGGCGTGGGGCAGGGGCGATTCGCTCAACCCGACCTACGTCAGGCCGTCGGCTAATCCCCGTGCCGCCACGGGGAGGTGTGTTTGAACATAAACGGGGGTGGGAGCGCTCTATTCTTCCGGTTTCGGATATATTCTTGTAAAATTCTTCCGAATTTACCCTTGCAATCCAAAAAAACGTGATATAATCCCCCAATTATTCTTAAAAGCACATGCCCGATAGCGTATCCAGGAACTCTCTCGGCAGGCCGGCAGACGTTCCCAGGGCGCAAGACTGATCCCCCCAATGTGACATTCCACGCTGAGGAGCGTATTTACTTATGCAAAACACAATTAATGGACTTCCCCCCAAACAAGGTTTATACGACCCGGCTTTCGAGCACGAGGCTTGCGGTACGGGCTTTGTGGCCAACATCAAGGGCGTGGCTTCGCACGATATCGTCGAGCAGGCCCTGACCATTTTGGACAACCTGGCCCACCGCGGGGCTTGCGGCTGCGAGGCCAACACGGGCGACGGCGCGGGCATTTTGGTGCAGACGCCGCACCGCTTTCTGGCCCGCGAATGCTCGAAACTGGGCTTTTTCCTGCCCGGGCCGCGCTATTACGGGGTGGGGATGCTGTTCCTGCCCGCCGACGAGACTTTGCGGGCCGATTTTGAGCGGCGCTTCGAGGAAATTTGCGCGGCGGAAGGCCAGCGCGTGCTGGGCTGGCGCACCGTGCCCACCGACGGCAGTATGATCGGCGAGACGGCCCGCTCGGCCATGCCGGTGGTGCGGCAGGTGTTCATCGAGCGCAACGCGACCATCAAGGACCGCATGTCCTTCGAGCGCAAGCTGTACGTGATCCGCAAGCGGGCCGAACAGGCCATCCGCTACGGGGGCCTGCCGGGCGGGGAGCAGTTCTACATTTGCAGCCTGTCTTTCAAGACCATCGTCTATAAAGGTATGCTGATTTCTACGCAGGTGCGCGGCTTTTACCCCGAGCTTTCGGACCCCGAGCTAGAGACGGCCCTGGCGATGGTGCACTCACGCTTCAGCACCAACACCTTTCCCTCCTGGGATCGGGCGCATCCTTACCGCTATCTGGCGCATAACGGCGAGATCAACACCCTGCGCGGCAACGTGAACTGGCTGCACGCTTATCAGACCCGCTTCCAGACGGCCTTGTTCGGCAACGATTTGCCCAAGATTTTGCCGATTATCAACCCGGACGGCTCCGACTCGGCTATGTTCGACAACGTGTTTGAACTGCTGGTGCTGGCGGGGCGCTCGCTGCCGCACGCCATCATGATGATGATCCCCGAGCCGTGGTCGCACCACGAGACCATGAGCGAGGAGAAGCGCGCCTTCTACGAGTTCCACAGCACCTTGATGGAGCCGTGGGACGGACCTGCCTCGATGATCTTCACCGATGGGGTGGGGATTGGGGCCACGCTGGACCGCAACGGCCTGCGCCCTTCGCGCTATTACGTCACCGACGACGACCGGGTGATTCTGGCCTCGGAGGTGGGCGTGCTGGACATTCCGGCGGAGAAGGTGGTCAAGAAGGGCCGCCTGGAGCCGGGGCGCATGTTGTGGATCGACACGGAAGAGGGGCGCATCGTGAGCGACGAGGAGATCAAGCACACGATTGCCTCGGCGCGGCCTTACCGGCAATGGTTAGATGAGTACATGGTCAACCTGGCGGATTTGCCCGACCCGGTGCTGCCGCCGCTGGGCGGGATTGGGCAGGATTTGGAAGGCAAGGACAAAGACAAGAAGATTTTGCAGTACCAGCATGCCTTCGGCTATAGCTACGAGGATTTGCGCGTGGTGCTGGGGCCGATGGCGACCAATGCCATCGAACCGATCGGCTCGATGGGCAACGACACGCCTCTGGCGGTGCTTTCTGACAAGCCTCAACTGCTGTTCAACTACTTCAAGCAGTTGTTTGCCCAGGTGACCAACCCGCCCATCGACGCCATCCGCGAGGAGTTGGTGACGGGGACGGAGGTGATGATCGGCTCGGAGCAGAACCTGCTCGAGCCGCGCGGCGAGAACTGCCGCCAGATCAAGCTTAAGACGCCCATCCTGACCAACGAAGAGCTGGAGAAGCTGCGCCATTTGAACCGGCTGTACTTCCGCACGGTGACCGTGCCGATTCTGTTCAACCCGGCGGAGGACGGCGCGGGCATGCAGCGCGCGCTGGAAGACATCTGCGCGCAGGTGGATACGATCATCGCCAACGATGAGGCCAATATCATCATCCTTTCGGACCGCGGTATTGACAAAGAGCATGCCCCCATCCCGGTGCTGCTGGCGGTGGGCGGCCTGCACCATCACCTGATCAAGAAAGGCACGCGCACGCACATTGGCTTTGTGGTCGAGTCGGGCGAGCCGCGCGAGGTGCATCACTTTGCCCTGCTGTTGGGTTACGGCGCGGTGGCGATCAACCCTTACCTGGCCTATGCCTCCATCGAGGAGATGATCCGCCAGGGGCTGCTGCCGGGGCAGGATTACCACGAGGCCAAGCACAAATACACCAAAGCGCTGGTCAAGGGCGTGGTCAAGGTGCTGTCGAAGATGGGTATCTCGACCATTCAAAGCTACTGCGGTTCGCAGATCTTTGAGGCGGTGGGACTGCGCCCGGATTTCATCGAGCGCTACTTTACCGGCACGCCCTCGCGCATCGGCGGGATTGGGCTGGGAGAGGTTTCGCGCGAGGCGGAGATGCGCCACGCGGCGGCCTTCCCCGAGCGCCCGGTGAACGGGCGCACGCTGGGAGTGGGGGGGCAGTACCAGTGGCGGGCGGAAGGGGAACATCATCTGTTCAACCCCGAGACGGTGTACAAGCTGCAACAGGCCTGCCGCAATAACGATTACAAGACTTTTCAAGAGTACGCCGCGCTGCTCAACGACCAGTCCAAACGGCTGGGTACGCTGCGCGGGCTGCTGGAGTTCAAGTTCGCCGAGAACCCCATCCCGCTGGAGGAAGTGGAATCGGTGGAGTCGATCGTGAAGCGCTTCAAGACCGGGGCCATGTCCTACGGCTCGATCAGCCAGGAGGCGCACGAATCCCTGGCGATTGCCATGAACCGCATTGGCGGCAAGAGCAACACCGGCGAGGGCGGCGAGGACCCGGCCCGCTACACGCTGGAAGCGAACGGCGACTCGAAGAACAGCGCCATCAAACAGGTGGCTTCGGCACGCTTCGGCGTGACCAGCAATTACCTGGTGAACGCGCGCGAATTGCAGATCAAGATGGCGCAGGGGGCCAAGCCCGGCGAGGGCGGGCAGCTTCCGGGGCGCAAGGTGTACCCCTGGATTGCAAAGACGCGCCACTCGACGCCTGGGGTGGGACTGATCAGCCCGCCCCCGCATCACGACATCTACTCGATCGAGGACCTGGCCCAACTGATCCATGATTTGAAGAATGCCAACCCCCAGGCCCGAATCAACGTCAAGCTGGTGTCCGAAGTGGGCGTGGGCACGGTGGCGGCGGGCGTGGCCAAAGCGCACGCCGACGTGGTGCTGATCAGCGGTCACGACGGCGGCACAGGGGCCTCGCCGCAGACCAGCATCAAGCATGCCGGGCTGCCCTGGGAACTGGGATTGGCCGAGACGCACCAGACTTTGGTGTTGAACAATCTGCGCAGCCGGATTGTGGTGGAGACGGACGGGCAGCTCAAGACCGGGCGGGACGTGGTGGTGGCGGCGCTGCTGGGGGCCGAGGAGTTTGGCTTTGCCACGGCCCCGCTGGTGGTGCTGGGCTGCGTGATGATGCGCGTGTGCCATTTGGACACCTGCCCGACCGGCATTGCCACGCAAAACCCCGAACTGCGCAAGAACTTCCGCGGCGACCCGGCCCATGTGGTGAACTTCATGCACTTCATCGCCACGGAGATGCGCGAGTGGATGGCGAAGCTGGGCTTCCGCACGGTGGATGAAATGATTGGGCGGACGGATAAGCTGGAAGCCAGGAAAGCGGTGGAGCATTGGAAGGCGCAGGGCGTGGACCTGGCGCCGCTGCTGCACGTGCCCGAGGCGGGACCGGAAGTGGGGCGGCGCTGCCTGATTGGGCAAGATCACGGCCTGGACGAGACCCTGGACCGGCAAATGCTGCTGGATCTGGCAAAACCGGCCCTGGAGCGCGGCGAAGCGGTGCGGGCCGAGCTGCCCATCCGCAATGTGCACCGCGTGGTGGGGACGCAGGTGGGCAGCGAGCTGACCCGGCGCTACGGGCCGCAAGGATTGCCAGACGATACCATCCACTTCCACTTCAAGGGTTCGGCGGGGCAGAGCTTTGGGGCTTTCATCCCGCGGGGGATGACCCTGGAACTGGAAGGCGACTCGAATGACTATATCGGTAAGGGGCTATCGGGCGGCAAGGTCATTGTCTACCCGCCCGAAGGCTCGCAGTTCGCGGCGGAGGAAAACATCATTATCGGCAACGTGGCCTTCTATGGAGCCACCAGCGGCGAGGCATATATCCGCGGGATGGCGGGCGAGCGCTTCTGCGTGCGCAACAGCGGCATGAAAGCGGTGGTGGAGGGGGTGGGCGATCACGGCTGCGAGTACATGACCGGCGGGAAGGTGGTGGTGCTGGGCGACACCGGGCGCAACTTCGCGGCAGGCATGTCGGGAGGGACCGCTTACGTGTTCAATTGGGATGGCGATTTTGCGCGGCGCTGCAACCAGGAGATGGTGGAACTGGAAAGCGTGAGCGAGGCGGAAGAACTGGCCGAGGTGCGCGGGATGATCCAGACTCACGCCGAGGTGACCGGCAGCCTGTTCGCTTACCGCATTCTGGCCGACTGGCAGGACACGTCGGCGCGGCTGGTGAAGGTGCTGCCCAAGGATTACAAACGTATGTTGGAGGCCTTCCGCAGCGTGGAGGCGGAGGGCTTGAGCGGCGAAGAGGCGGTGATGGCGGCATTCCAGTTGAACAGCCGCGATCTCGTGCGCGTGAGCGGAAATTAATTAGAGGTGCATCATGGCAAAACCAACCGGCTTCATGGAATTTGAGCGCGAGCTTCCGGCGGACCTGCCGCCGCAAGAGCGGATTTTACATTGGAAGGAATTTCACAAACCTTTTGCCGAGGAGAAACTGCGCACGCAAGGCGCGCGCTGCATGGATTGCGGCATCCCCTTCTGCCACACGGGCAAGCTGCTCAACGGCATGGCGGCGGGCTGCCCCATTCACAACCTGATCCCCGAGTGGAACGATCTGGTCTACCGGGGCATGTGGCAGCCCGCGCTGGAGCGGTTGCTGAAAACCAACAACTTCCCCGAGTTCACCGGGCGAGTATGCCCGGCACCCTGCGAAGGCTCTTGCACCGAGGGGTTGAACAACGAGCCGGTGACGATCAAGAACATCGAGCTGGCTATCATTGAGAAGGGTTTCGCGGAGGGCTGGATCACGCCCGAGCCGCCCGCGGTGCGCACCGGTAAAACGGTGGCCATCGTGGGGTCGGGGCCTTCTGGGCTGGCTTGCGCCGATCTGCTCAACCGGGCCGGGCACAGCGTGACGGTGTTTGAGCGGGCTGACCGGATTGGCGGCCTGCTGATCTACGGCATTCCTAATATGAAACTGGACAAGCAGGTGGTGCAGCGGCGCATCGATTTGATGGCCGCCGAGGGGGTGAATTTTGTGACCAAGACCGAGGTGGGCAAGGACCTGCCCGCAGAAAAGCTGCTGCGCGATTTTGACGCAGTGGTGCTGTGCGGCGGAGCCACCAAACCGCGCGACCTGCCTGCGGAGGGGCGCGAGCTGAAGGGCATCCATTTTGCGATGGAGTTCCTGACGGCCAATACGCGCAACCTGCTGGGCAGCTCGCTGCTGGATGCCGAGGCGGCGACGATTTCGGCGCGGGGCAAGGACGTTATCGTTATTGGCGGCGGCGACACGGGCACCGACTGCGTGGGTACCTCGCTGCGCCACGGCTGCCGCAGCCTGAACCAGTTTGAAATCCTCGATCGCCCGCCCACATCGCGCCAGCCGGATAACCCGTGGCCGGAGTGGCCGAAGGTGCTCAAAACCGATTATGGGCAGGAAGAGGCCATCGCGGTGTTTGGCGATGATCCACGCACGTTCCTGATCCAGACCAAGCGCTTGGTGGGCGACGAGAACGGGCAGGTGAAAGAGATTCATACCGTGCAGGTGGAATGGGTGCGCGAGAATGGTCGTATGATTCCACGGGAGGTGCCGGGCAGCGAGAAGGTGTGGCCGGCGCAGTTGGTGCTGCTGGCGATGGGCTTCTTGGGGCCTGAAGATCAGCTCCTGGGGCAGTTGGGTGTGGAGCGCGACCCGCGCAGCAACGTCAAGGCGGAATTTGGGCAGTTCGCCACCAGCGTTCCGGGGGTCTTCTCGGCGGGGGATATGCGCCGGGGGCAGAGCCTGGTGGTGTGGGCCATTCACGAGGGGCGGGGCGCGGCTCGCGAGGTGGACCGCTACCTGATGGGCAAGACCGACTTGCACGGATAGAGGTTGGTTTATTAGAAATTGGCGCGAGTGATCTCACATTTCAAGGAATGAGGGCGGCAAAGCCGCCCTCATTCCTTGAAATGTGGAACATACCATAAAGGTTGACAGACTGACCAGAACCGTCTACGATTAAAGTCATCATATTTGGCTTTATCATGGCCTGGAGGTCTTTGGTATGAAACAATCGACTCAACCGCGCAGGAAGCAAGCCTGGTTGGGATTCCTGCTCCTGGCGGCCGGGTTGTGCGTGACACAACTGGTCCAGGCGGCGCCGCTGCAACAAACGCCAACGCCTCCGCCGCAGCAATATCTCCCGCTGATCCTCAATCAACCGCCGTCCAAGGTCACCATCACGCCGGTGCCTGGCGAGCCGCCGACTGCCTCGATCAGCCGTTATTTGAGCACGGTGAACACGACCACGCTGTATAACCTGGGCTGCACTTACGGAACGAAGGATTTACAAGCCGCTGGGACGCAGGATTCGTTGGTTTTCTTGTACTTTGGCCGCCCGCGAATTGAAAACGGCATTCTGGGGACTAAGATTTACGGCGGCGGGCTGGTGACCATGCAGCAAATTGCAGAAGCGGTGCAAGCGTTTGGCAAGGGTTACTACTTTTGCACGGGGGCCGATTTGCTTTCGCACGTTACCATTGGCATTGGAACGAGCAATTACGCCTACGAGGACTGCGATAACTGCGCGGTAACTTATGATCATGGGCGGGCCTGGGCACAGATGGTCAACGGGGTGAACACCTGGTTGGTCAATTCGCGGTATTCCGGGCAGGTGAGCGCGGTGGGGGCCAGCGACATTGAACTGAGTTGGAATTATCCTACCGATACCATTGCCTGGATGAATGGGTACGACTCGGCTAACAATTTTGAACTGTTGAATTTCGGCGCGCTGCCCGGCTGCCCACGTTTTTCTGCGCCAGGGGCGACCTGCGGGTCTTACCCCTATATTTGGAGCTATGAGCAGGTCTGGTTTGCCATTTGGGGCTCGCCTCCGGTGTACCCGGTGCCGGAGATTTATGCCAACAGTGGGGTGAATGCCGAGCAGTGGTATTTGATGAGCGTATATGCCTATGATCATCACGGGCAGGCTGTGGAATTCCGCGGGGTGATGACCCAATACGGAGCCTGCCAGCAGGTGGACGATCCGAGTTGCGAATATTTGGACAATACGCCCGAGCAAGGCTGGCAGCAGTTGAGCGACCTGGTGAATGGCAACGCCAAGACGCGCCATTACATCAGGTACTTGACCGACATCCGCTGGTGAGAGAAGCGAGGTTGATATGAAAAATTGGATCATCCCGGCAGCGGTAATCCTGGTGCTGGTTGTGGTGGTGAGCATCGTAGTATCTACCAGCCCGCGCTTGCCGAAAACGGCAGTGATTGCGGTGACGGCGGACACAACGCCCGTGCCCGAGTATTTGCAGGGCCTGGAAGAGAAGCTGTTTGACCCGGCGATCGACGCGCAGGGGCGAGAAAGCTTGGCGGAAAAGATCAAAATGTACAAAACGGCTGAAGCCATGCGGCAGAGCGGACTGGCTGCGCCCGCCTCCAAAGACCCCTCCCAGGCGCAGGCTCCAGACATGGCTGCTCCGCAGGGAGCAGGCGCAGGAGACCTGCCCGCGGGGATTTTTGAGGGCAGCGACGGCATGGTGCGGCCTGAGGAAGGGCGCATTCTGAATTACATGCAGCGCAACGGTGAGGATGGTTCCTCGCTGCTGGTGTTCGCGGGAAGCTCTGCCCAAAATGAGCAGGAGGGGCTGATCATTGTGGCGTCGCTGAACGGCGCGCGCGAGATGGTGGAGTATGTCCATTATCCCCACGCGGCTCAAGCGGGAGCGCTGCGCATCCTGGCGGACGAAGGCGGGCGAATCCAGCTGCAAGCGACGGATGAATCGATCTGGTATTTCGATCTGGCCACGCGCACGTTCGGTCAGTAACGAGAGGGATGCCAGGCGGGTGGGTTTTGATCAATTCTTGATGCACATCCAGTGGACTCCGTGATATTGTTATTACATGAAGCGGCTGCTGGAGGTTGGCATGGATACAAGAAGGCATCTTAGTTCGGCATTGTTGCGTACAGGGCTGGGATTTGTGGTGTGGCAGGCGGTTGTCTTTGTGCTGGCCTGGTATTTGCACTATCAATTGAGTTGGGGAAAGTTCTTCAGTGACATATTGTTTTTGATTGGCGTGTTTGAGTTAGGCATTGGTTTAATGGTTATGATCGGCTCACCGGCAGGGGTGCCTGGCGGTCAGATGGCTACGTTTGCGCGTTCGGCCAGGATTGGCGGGGAAGGTGTGTCGGAGCAGTCCCTGGCTGAAATCCTTGAAAAGCGGTTTGTCGTTTTGTATTTGATCGCCAGCGGAGTGATCACGTTTGTGGCGGCGGCGGTTGTTTTGATTAAGTGAAGGAAGATAGAGGCGGGCATGAAGTAAACAGAAAACCCTAAGGGTCTTGGAGACCCTTAGGGTTTGATTTTAGGGGGTTGCGGGGGTTGTTTAGGCCGCGGGCGGCTCGGAGGGAGGCACGGCGGGCAGGTTGGCGGCGGGCTTGTTCTTGGGTTTGCCCTTGAACAGGCGCTTGAGGCCCTTCCACAGGAAGCGCAAGGGGAAGTAGATGACCAGGCCTACCGGCAAGAAGAAGAGAATGATCCAGATGGCGGCATTGGCCAGGAACTTGAGCGTGTTGATGAGTGCCTGGATGGCGTCGCGGGCCACGCCCACGGGCTGCCACTTACCAATGGTCAGAGGCGAGACTGCATCCAGCGACTGGATCATCACGCTGATGGCGGAGAGGGCCGCGGACTCTTCATAGTACTTGATCTGGCCCTTGGTGACCTCGATCTGCTCGCGGATGGAGACGAGTTGGTTGTAAACGTTGAGCACGTCTTCGGTCTTGTTGGCCTCGTCCATGATCTCCTGGAGCTGCTTTTCGGTGTTTTCCAGGTTGGTGAGGCGAGAGCGCAGATCGGTATATTGATCGGTGACGTCGTCGCCGGTGACATTCTCATATAGGATGTCTTTAGCGGGGTCGGCGACCAGGGCTTTGATGGTATCAAGAGCTTCGTTTAAGCGCTCGGCAGGCACGCGCACGGTGATGTTGGCGGCGGGAACTTCCACGCCGTCCTCAGTGTAGGTCTTATACAGCCGAGAAGAAACAACGAAACCGGTCATATCTTCGGCCATTTTGGCGATAGCATCCAGCGAGACGCCAGGGTCGGCGGTGGCAATGGACAGGTCGGCGTTGCGGATGACCAGCCGTTCGACGCTGGCTTGCCCGGTGGCGTTTCGGGCGCCGCTGGATTCGGCTGCTTTGTCCACTGCGTAGAAAGCAGGTTCGGCGGCAGGAGCTTCGCCGCCGTAGTAATCCATGGAGGGCGATTGGGTAGCCATTGCCGGAGCGCAGCCAATGCTTACCAGGGCCAAAGCCAGCAAAACAACAATGAGGATGGGGCGTTTAAACATGATTTCTTCTCCTTGATCGTATGTATTCGCTGAAGTTGGGGAAAGTGGGGCTTTGCCCTTTTGCGTAGGTAATTACCCTTGATCAGCCTTTATTGCGGATAAGACGCTCCCATTTTCAGTATGTTCCCGGCAGATTACCAGCCGTCCGCCAGGCGGGCGGCGTGGCGTTCGGGAAGCTCGACCTCGCGGATGCGTCTTTGAACAGAGCGAATGTCATAGGAAGCACGCATGGGCGTCCAGATGCCCGTTTCGATTTCAAAAATGGCGTATGCCGCGCGGGGGTCGTGGTCGCGGGGCTGGCCAACCGACCCGGGATTGAGAATGGAGCGCACCGGGGCCATGAACGGCTCGCCGGGGGGCGGGAAGGCGAAGTGCAACAGCCGCCCACGGGGCACCATGTGGAAGGCGAGGGGAATGTGGGTATGGCCGACCATACAATAGTTGGTTTTGAAGGAGCGGAAGTTCTGTCGAGCAGTGTTTTGATCGAGAACATATTCCCAGACGGGATTGCGCGGGCTGCCGTGCGCCAGGGTTGTGTCGTCGATGACGGCGGTTTCGGTGCGCTCCTCAAGCCAGGCACGGTTGGCGGGCTTGAGCACGGCGCGCGTCCAAAGCAGGGACTGGCGAGCTTCATCGTTGAAGGTTTCGCTGGGAATGCGGTTGAGGGCCGCGGCATCATGATTACCCAACAGGCACACCAGGTTGGGCAGTTCGCGCAGCGTCTCGATACATTCGTTTGGATATGGGCCATAGCCGATGACATCTCCCAGGCACCAGATCGAGTCTACCGGTCCGGAATTTTCTAGTACTGATTCGAGCGCGGGTAAATTGGCATGGATGTCGGAAATAACCAATATTTTCATATAATAATTAATCCCCACCGCTAGTTTAAAGAATTAAGGAATATCGAAACGCAGCTCCCACTGGCCGGGCGCTGTAGCCCGAAAGGTGGATAGATCGCCGACGAGAATAAACCAGGTATTGCCCGGCTTCAAATGATAAGGCAGGTCATAGCTGTTGAAGAGCATGATGGGGCGACCGTTGCTAACTGCTTTCCAGGTGCCTTCCATGCGCACGCCGTCACGGAAGAAGATGGCGCGTTTGCCCACATTTTGGTCGAAGATGGCAATGTCGTGAAGGGTGGGGGCAAATTCGGTGTAGGTGGCGTAGAGGATGACCACGTTGGCGGCGGTGACCTGCTGGTTGTTGAGCCGGTCGACCAGTGGGATCATGTCGATGGTTTGTTCGTTGGCGCCGGATTCGATCCAGCGCTCATAGAGGCGGGTGTCGTCATTGTAGAGCCATTCACCGCGCGCCTGGCGGCTGAACTGCACTGCTAAGAAGGAAGCCGGTTCGTTGATGGGGTGAATTTCATCGCTGAAGATCATCCCGCGCAGGTCGCGGCGGCTGTTGCTGACCTGGTTGAGGCGGTTGACGTAATCGGTTAGCTCGGCGGTGTTGACGAACAGGGTGGTTTCCATGATCTCGCCGTCAATGCGGTATTTGGGCGGGGAGGGGATGAACTTTTCGGCCAACGCCCGAGAACCCAGCTCGGCGAGTAAGACCTCATCCACCTTATCATCGGCGTTGCCGTAAAAGAGCAAGCCCTGGTACATTTCGGTCAGTTGGGCATCGACGAGGCGCCCGGAGCGCACCGGGCCGACCCGGTCGGCATCTTGCCCGAGATAAACCGCCATGAAGCGGTTGAACCCGTAGCCGATGTAGTATTCAAAAACGATGTCGGCATAAGTGAGACCGGCGTGAGGCCGCCCGGTTCGGGGATAGTTGGAGACCTTCACCATCACAGGGCGGCGGTTGAGCAGGTCGGGATTAGCGACGACCAGCCCGGTGAGCGGGTTGACGTTATCGGGTAGCACGGGGAGCAATGCCAGCTCCATGGGTTCGGTGGGAGTGGGGGCGGGCTGGTCATCGGCGGGGGCAGGCTCGAGGTTCAGGCCTGTTTGGGGAACTTCTGCAGTCACGTCGCTGGCGCCAGGAGTCCATACCACCGGCTGCGGAGGCGTGGTTTCACAACTGGCAGCCGCTGCCAGCACGACCATCAGAAGCGCGAAAGGAATCAAGGCACGTAACATCATCGATAGTATAGCACGAGAACCGGTCTTGCCGAGAGAGAAGGGTTATCATTTGTGAAAGGAGAAGGTCGATTGTTTGGATTATAGCGGCGGGGCTTGAGGGTGGATGGGGTGAAGATCGCGGGTAAGAAACCCGCGCTACGAAGAAAAACCGTCCACGAAAAGGACACGAATAAACGAATTTCGCCATTCGTGTCTTTATTCGTGGATAGCGCCACGGGTTTCCAAACCCGGCCCCTACACCGAGGCGTTACTCGACGGACCGGATGGCTTCGATGATTTCGGCGGCGTAATCGAAATGGTTGAAGGCGGGCATGATATACACGCCTTGGGCAAAGTCGCGCAGTTCTTTGATGAGTTCGATGGCAATTTGGATGCCCTGGCGCGCGCCTTTGTCTCCAGCTTTGTCCATGCGCGCGCGAATCTCATCGGGAATGATGATGCCGGGTACTTCCTGGTGCAGGAAGTTGGCGTGGCGATTGCTGGCGAGGGGCAAAATGCCTGCCAAGAGGGGGATGGGCAGGGGCTGGCCCAGGTCGGCTTCCACCTTTTGCAGGAAAGAGCGGGCTTCAGCGGGGTTGTAGGTGGGTTGAGTGAGGACGAAATCGGCCCCGGCTTTGAGCTTGCGGCGCAGGTTCTTGATCTCGGATTCGGGGTCGGCGGGGGCCAGGTTCAAGGCGCAGCCGACGAAGAAGCTGGTGGGCTGGCCGATGTCGGCGCCGGAATGGTCGAGCCCGGCGTTGAAACCCTGCTTGATGAGCTTGATCAGACCGGAAGGCACAAGGTCGTAATTATCATTGGCGTTTGGATAATCGCCGATGGCGGTGGGGTCGCCCATGACCACGAAGACATTGCGCACATCCAGGGCGTGGGCAGCGAGCAAGTCACCTTGCACGCGCAGGAGGTTGCGTCCGCGGGTGGGGAAGTGCAATACGGTCTCGACGTTGACGCGGCGTTGGAGCAGCGAGCAAACGGCCCAGGGGCTCATGCGCATGCGCGCCATGGGCGAGTCGGCCACATTGATCACGTCGGCCCCGGCTTCAGCCAGCAGCGAGGCCCCGGCCACCAGCTTGTGGGTGGAAAGCCCGCGGGGTGGGTCCATTTCCACGGCGACCACAAAGCGCCCGGCGGCCAGTTTTTGGGCCAACTGAGTAGGCTGCTCCGCGGGGGCAGTTTCTTCTTTGTGGGCTACAACGGCAGGCTCTTGAGGCTGGATGCCGGCGGGGTCGGCGGATTGTATAGCCTGAGCCATGAACTGGATGTGCTGGGGAGTGGTGCCGCAGCAGCCGCCGATCAGGCGCGCGCCGGCTTCCCAGAAAGCCAGGGCATACTCGCCAAAATACTCGGGCGCGGCGGCATACATGATGCGCCCGCCAACCTGTTCGGGCCACCCGGCGTTGGGCATGACCGAGAAGGTGGCTTCGGGCACGGCCTGGCGCATCTGCTTGAGAATACGCAAAATTTGATGCGGGCCGCCAGAGCAGTT
Organism: Anaerolineaceae bacterium; assembly: GCA_016927865.1. Classification (GTDB taxonomy): domain Bacteria; phylum Chloroflexota; class Anaerolineae; order Anaerolineales; family Anaerolineaceae; genus Anaerolinea. The sequence continues at coordinate 18,157 of JAFGLU010000138.1, read as the reverse complement.
AACGCCGATCAGGTCGGCCCCGGCCGCATGGATACCACGGGCCACTTTGGCGGGACTGTCGCCCAGCAGCGTGCGGTCGTCGCGCGTGAAGGTCATGGAGGCGACTACGGGTAGTTGGGGAGCGGTTTCGCGGGCGGCCTGGATGGCTTCCACGACCTCGTACAGGTCGGTCATGGTCTCGATGATGAGCAGGTCTACACCGCTTTCGGCCAGGACGGCAATTTGCTCGGCGAAAGCCGCGCGGGCTTCTTCGGGCTGAACACGCCCAAAAGGAGCCAGCCGCACACCCAGCGGGCCAACGTCGCCGGCAATGAGCACGTCTTTGAAGGAGGCCAATGCCACGCGGCGGGCCAACTCGACCCCGGCACGGTTGATCTCGGCAACTTTGTCTTCGAGACCGTGGCGGGCCAGCTTGAAGCGATTGGCGCCGAAGGTGTTGGTCTGGATGATGTTAGAGCCGGCTTCAATGTATTCGCGGTGCACTTCGGCGACCACGGCGGGTTGGGTCAGGTTAAGGCGGTCGAAGCAATCCTCAAAAGTGATACCGCGCTGGTGCAGCATGGTTCCCATGGCGCCATCGGAGAGCAGCGGGCGAGGGGATTGCAGGGCAGTGAGAAAGCGATTCGCGGGTGTCATACTTACCTCATCAGTTGTTCCACGCGGTTCTCGCCCACGTTGAAATACTTGGCAGCGGGGTGGTGGACGATGATGGCGGCGGTGGACTGTTCGGGAACCAGTTGGAAGGCCGAGGTCAGAGTCATGCCCAATTCGGATTCGACGGGCAGCAACTGGAACACCTTCTGGTGGTCGGAAAGCTCAGGAATGGCCGGGTAGCCCCAGGAGTAGCGCTTACCCTGCCCGGCAGGCAAGCCTAACTCGCGGCGGATGTGCTCGTGAAGGTAATCGGCGGTGGCTTCGGCGGTTTGAACGGCCAGCCCGTGGATGAAGTAAGCCTCGCTGTACTGGCCCTGCTCCTGCATTTTGTCGAACAATGCCGTGGCATTCTGCCCAACCGTGACCACCTGGAGGGAGACCACGTCCATCTTACCCGAGTCTTGCGGAGCGAAATAATCCGCCAGGCAAAGATGGTCGCCTTCGGGCTGGCGCGGGAAGTTCAGGCGCAACAGCTCACTGGGTTCCTTGGCGGCCAGGCTGGCGGGGTCGTAAACAACGAGGTCGTTGCCCTGGGCCTGGACAGGCCAGTAGCCGTACACGGCTTGCGGGCGCAGCCAGCCGTCCGCAATGGCCTGGCGGCGCATCTCATCCAGGCGCTGCTGGTATTCGGCCTCCAGCTTGATCCAGGCGTCGCCGTGGGTGTTCTTGGCGCCCCAAGACAAACGGAAGAGTTCGTTAATGGAGAGGTGTTGGAAGACGGCCTCCAGGGGCATTTCGCGCACCACGCGAGGACCCCAGGTGGGCGGCACGGGCAATTTCTCGAGGGTGGGTACATCGGAGCGGGCTGCCGGGGTTACGCTGCTTCCGTTACCGGATGGTACCCGGCCCAACTCTATCTCCGATTCACGGTGGATGCGTTCAAGCAGGTCACTGTGCGAGGCGGGGTTCATGAGGGCATCCATGGTGCTGAGACCCTCGAAGGCATCCTTGCAGTAGAATACCCCCGGCGCATAAGAATCACCGGATTCAGTTTGCAGAATGCGGCGTCCGAAGCGGCGGTTGATGGCCGCCCCGCCGATGAGCACCGGGAAGGACAGCCCGCGGCGCTGCAGTTCGTTGACGATGAGGCTCATTTGCTTGCTGGTGCTGACCAGCAGCGCACTGAGGCCGATGGCGTCGGCGTTGGCTTCTACGGCGCGGGAGATGATGGTGTCGGCGGGTACTTGCTTGCCGATGTCGATGACCTGGTAGCCGTTGTTGGAGAGGATGGTTTTGACGAGGTTCTTGCCGATGTCGTGAACGTCACCGTAGACCGTAGCCAGCACCAGGATACCCTTGGCCACGCCTTCTTTCTTTTCCAGGTAGTTTTCCAGGTGCGAGACGGCTTTCTTCATCACCTCGGCGGATTGGAGCACGAAGGGCAGGATGAGCTCGCCCGCGCCGAACTTGTCACCGACCTCTTTCATGGCGGGAAGGAGGATGCCGTTGAGTACCTCGATGGCGGCTTCGTGGCGGGTGAGGGGCGTGGGGCGGTGGATAAGCTCGTCGATGTCGATCTCAATGCCATTGGGCAGACGGTGCAAAATACGATAACCCAGGCGCTCCTCGGCAGTCATGCTGAGCAGGGCAGCCTGGAGGTTGTCGGCTTTGGAGGCCTTAGCCGGGCCGGCGTGCTCAAAGTGCTCGATCAAGCGCTGGAGGGCATCGGCGCGGCGGGCGAAGATCAGATCCTCGGCCAGTTCGCGCTCTTCGGCAGGAATGTCGGCGTAGGGGGTGATGGTGGCCGGGTTGACGATGGCCATATCCAGGCCGGCTTGCACGCAGTGGTAAAGCATGACACTGTTGATGGCGGCGCGGGCGGGCGGGGTGAGGCCGAAGGAGACATTGGACACGCCCAGCGAGGTGAGCACGCCGGGCATAGCCGCCTTGATGACGCGGATGCCCTCGATGGTCTCCAGGGCTGATTGGGCAAACTCGGGATCGCCGGTGGCCAGCGTGAAGGTCAGGTCGTCAAAGACCAGGTCGTGGGGCTGGAAGCCATATTCCCCGACGGCAATGTCGTGGATGCGGCGGGCGACCTCCAGCTTGCGCTGGGCAGTTTTGGCCATGCCTTGCTCGTCGATGGTGAGGGCGATGACAGCGGCGTTGTACTTGCGGGCCAGGGAGAAAATTTTGTCTGCTTTGGCGCGCCCGGCTTCAAGATTGGTGGAGTTGATCAGGCAGCGGCCGGGGGCGGTTTGCAGGGCGATTTCCACCACCTCGGGCTCAGTGCTGTCGATGATAAAGGGCACGCGCACAGAAGGAGCGAGCGCTTTGATCAGGCGGCGCATCAGTTCGCCTTCGTCAGGGCGTTCGGTGAGGGCGGTGCACAGGTCCAAACCGTGGGCGCCGGATTCAACCTGAGTGCGGGCGATTTCCAGGGCTCCTTCGAAGTCTTCAGCCAGGATCATCTTTTTAAACTTAGCGCTGCCCTGGGTGTTGATGCGCTCGCCGATGAGGAAGGGCGGGGGCTCTTGAATCATGGGCTGGGCGGCGGTGGCCGAAGACAGGCGCGGCTGGCGCGGGGCTGGGCTGGGCTGGGCGGTTATTCCGCTCAGGCGGTCCACCAGCAGACGCATGTGCTCGGGGGTGGTGCCGCAGCAGCCGCCGACAATGCGCACGCCGAATTTTTCGACGTAGGAGGCCAGGGTGTCAGCAAAGGGCTCGGGTTGCAGTGGATAAACTGCCTGGCCATCCACGTTCAGGGGCAGTCCAGCGTTGGGTATGCAGGACACGGGCAGGTGGGCGGTTTCGGTGAGATAGCGCAGCGGCTCGCGCATGTAGTCGGGGCCGGTGGAGCAGTTGAGGCCGATGGCGTCGATGGGGAAGTCTTCCAGGATGGCGGTGACGGCGGAACTGTCGGTGCCAAGCAGCATGCGCCCGGTGGTATCGAGGGTGACCTGGGCCTGGATGGGCAGGTAGATGCCAGTTTGCTCAAAAGCGGCTTGAATGCCTACGATGACAGCTTTGACTTCCAGAATATCCTGAGAGGTTTCGATCAGGAGCAGGTCCACGCCGCCAGAGATCAAAGCGGCGGCCTGTTCGCGGAAGATGTCGGCCAGTTCGGCGAAGGCAACATTGGATAGCTCGGGATCGCTCATGGAGGGCAGTTTGCCGGTGGGACCAAGTGATCCAGCTACCAGGCGTTGCTGCCCGGTTTGTTGTGTGTATTCGTCGGCCAGGCGGCGGGCCAGCTGCGCGGCGGCGCCGTTGATGGCGTCGACCTGATCTTGCAAACCGTATTCGGTCAGGGTGAGGCGGTTTGCGCGGAAGGTGTCGGTTTCAATTACATCCACGCCCGCGTCCAAGAAGGAACGGTGCACGGTTTCGACCGCCTGAGGGGCGGTGATGACCAGGTAATCGTTGCAGCCGTTGGTGCGCTCGCCGCCAAAGTCGGCAGCGGTGAGGTTTAGCTTTTGCAGGCTGGTGCCCATCGCCCCGTCAAAAACCAGGACTTTTTGGGCAAGCAGGTCGAGATATTTTCGGTTGGTGTATTTTCGTGTCATAGTCCCTCCAATAAGGGTTGATTTAAACAAAAATCCTCTCTGGAGTGGAGAGGCCGATTTGCTCAGCGCAACTCTCATCTTCCAGAACGCCGCTCGTGCGGCTTCTGCCGGAATTGGCACCGGGCGGTTGGCCTGGTTGCCGAGGGTTCACAGGGCCGGTCCCTCCACCTCTCTGGATGAGTGGGCGCAAGAGGATGCACCCATTGAATTGTGGGCAAATCATACCATAAGTGGATGAATTTTGCAGGGGAAATAATATTGGTTCTCTGAAAATTGCCACGGCAACTCCCAGAGAACCTCGATTACCGTGAAACTGACTGTGTTATGGGTCTGATATAATTTGTTCGGCAAAGATTTGGCGTGAAACTTGCAGAGAAAACATTTGATTAACCATCTGCAAAGGATATAATCAACTTATGGTACCAACCTCTCAGCCAGTGAAATTTCCTCCGTTTAAGAATTTTATGTGGGCGAGCATTCTGCTGTCCTTGTTGGGTTGGGGCGGCCTGGCTGTCCTTGTGGTGCTCACGAAACCAACGTTGGGACCGCGCTGGCTGTTCTACTTCTTGCTGGTGCTTGGTCTGAGCGGGCTGGCGATGCCGGTTACGTATTTCATGAACCTGCGCTTTATGTCTGATCCGCCGGCGGATGGCGCGGTGATTGGCCGCCAGGCGATTTGGTTTGGTATTTTTGGAAGCCTGTTGGCCTGGTTGCAACGCGGGCGGGTGCTGACCGCGGCGTTGGCGCTGGTGTTGGCCCTGGGCTTCATGCTGATCGAAGCCCTGATCCGTGTTCGCGAATTGAGCCTGTGGGTTCCACGCGAGGAGTCGCCCCCAGATGAGCGCTGATCTGCGCGCACTGCCTGCGGTCGAAGCGCTGCTGCAAACCCAACAGGCGGCTAATCTGGTGGCTGAATACGGACGCCCGTTAACTCTAGAAGCCATTCGTGCCGAACTGACCGATTTGCGCCGGCGTTTAAAGGAAAATGGCGAGCTGACCATCCCAGAGCGGGGACAGATTCTGGATGCGGCTTCTGACCGCCTGGAAAGCTGGCTGCGCACCACGCTCGTCCCGGTGATCAATGCGACGGGGGTGGTGCTGCACACCAACCTGGGGCGAGCGCCGTTGAGCCGGGCTGCTATGAACGCGGCGCAGAGCCTGACGACGGGTTACTGCACCCTGGAATACGACCTGGCCAAAGGGGTGCGCGGCTCACGCTCGGTGCATGCTGAGGAGCTGCTCAAGCACCTGACCGGCGCCGAGGCGGCCTTGGTGGTGAACAACAACGCTGCGGCGCTGCTGCTGTGTTTGAGTGCTCTGGCGCGCCGCCAGCGCGTGGTCATTGCGCGCAGTCAACTGGTTGAAATTGGCGGCGGTTTCCGCGTCCCGGATGTGATGAACCAATCGGGGGCTAAACTGGTGGAGGTGGGCACCACCAACCGGGTGCACCGCCGTGATTTTGAGGAGGCCCTGAACGAGCCCGCCGCGCTGGTGCTGCGTGCTCACCATTCCAACTTCCGGATATTGGGTTTTACCACAGAGCCTTCGCTGGAAGAATTGGTGGAGGTGGCGCATGCTCGCGGTGTGATTGTGCTGGATGATTTGGGATCGGGTGCACTGCTGAACACCGAACAATACGGGCTGGCTCACGAGCCGACGGTGCAGGAATCAATGAAGGCCGGGGCCGATCTCATCTGCTTTTCGGGCGATAAGCTTCTGGGCGGGCCGCAGGCGGGAATTATTATTGGCAAAGCGGACCTGGTGGCGAAGGTGAAAAAGCACCCTCTGGCGCGGGCAGTGCGTGCCGACAAGCTGGCTCTGGGTGTGCTGGCAGTGACCTTGACGCATTACCTCAAGAATGAGGCGGAACGCGAAATTCCCATCTGGCGAATGATTGGCACAACGCCTGAGCAGATTGAAGCGCGAGCACAGCGCTGGCGCGCGGTGTTGGACCTGGGCGAAGTGATCGAGGCCCACTCTGCGGTAGGCGGGGGCAGCCTGCCCGAAGAGACCCTGCGCACGTTTGTGTTGGCGCTGAACGTGCCGCAACCGAACAAGTTTCTGGCCCGACTGCGCGCGGCCAACCCGCCGGTGATTGCCCGCGTGGAAAATGAATTGGTGGTCTTTGACCCGCGCACGGTGCTGCCGGAAGAAGAGGGCGCACTGCTGGTGGCGGTGAAGAACATTCTTGGAAAAATATAACCGAGGCAAACTTCATGAAAAGCGACCTGACCGCATTGATGCAAGAGAACGATCTGGATGGTTTACTGGTGGTTGGACCGGGACAGCATAACCCGGCGATGGTTTATCTGACGGGCGGGGCACACCTGACCGGCGCGGACCTGATCTTCACGCGCGATGGGAAGGGATTGTTGTTCCACGGGCCGATGGAGCGCGATGAGGCGGCCAAATCGGGCCTGGAGACGCGCAGTTATTCGAATTATCCGCTGACAGAGCTGCTGAAAGAGGCCAACGGAGACCGTATGCTGGCTGCTCTGCTGCGTTACAAGCATATGTTCGCGGACGCAGGTTTGAGCAAAGGTCGGGTGGCTCTTTACGGCGTGGCCGAAATGGCGAATGTTTTTCCAATGATTACAGGTCTGCAAGAACTGCTGCCGGGGCTGGTGTTCACCGGCGACCTGGATGGCAAGATCATCAAAAAATCCATGTCCACGAAGGAACCCGCCGAGATCGAGCGCATCCGCAATATGGGTAAGGTGACGACGGGCGTGGTGGGGCAGGTAGCTGATTATCTGAGCAGCCAGCGCGCCAAAGACGGTGTGCTGGTGAAGGCCGATGGCGAACCGGTGACCATTGGCGAGGTGAAAGGGCTGATCAACCGCTGGCTAGCCGAGCGCGGCGCGGAAAACCCCGAGGGTACCATCTTTGCCATTGGGCGGGATGCGGGCGTGCCGCATTCCAGCGGCAACGCGGGCGATTTGCTGCGGCTGGGTCAGACGATTGTGTTTGATATTTTCCCCTGCGAAGAGGGCGGCGGGTATTTCTATGATTTCACCCGTTCCTGGTGTCTTGGTTATGCTCCCGACGAGGCGTTGAAGTTGTACGAGCAGGTGAAAGAGGTATTCACCACCTTGATGGGCGAGTTGAAGATGGGCGAGGATTTCTCGGTGTATCAGCGGCGGACCTGCGAGCTGTTTGAAGCCCAAGGCCACAAGTCTGTGCTGAACACGCCGGAAACTGAGGAAGGCTACGTGCACAGCGTGGGTCACGGGCTGGGACTGCATATTCACGAACGTCCCTTCAGCCGTATGGTGGGCGCACAGGATGACCTGCTTATTCCAGGTACGGTCATGACCATCGAGCCGGGGTTGTACTACCCAGAGCGAGGCATGGGCGTGCGACTGGAAGATACCGTGTGGGTGCGCCCGGACGGTGTCATGGAAGTGCTGGCGCCTTACCCTCTGGATTTTGTGCTTCCGGTAAAAGGATAGAAAGAGATCGTGAACGAGATCGACGAATTCGAACGAACTTTTCCGCCTGGGCGGATATTAGGAATTGAAACATCCTGTGATGAGACAGCAGCGGCTGTTCTGGAAAATGGCCGCGTGCTGCAATCCAGCGTGGTGGCATCGCAGATAGATTTGCATAAACAATACGGCGGAGTGTTCCCCGAGGTGGCCTCGCGGCAGCACGTGCGTACTATCTACGCGGTGGTAGAGCAGGCTCTGCAGCAGGCGCATATTAGCATCAGCGACGTGGATGCGATTGCTGTGACACGCGGGCCGGGGTTGGCGGGCTCGCTGGTGGTGGGGGTGAACGCGGCCAAGGGCATGGCCCTGGCGGCGGGCATCCCGCTGGTGGGCGTCAACCACCTGGAAGGTCACATCTACTCGGCCTGGGTGTACCCGGCGGGGACGATTGCGCCGCCAGAGCCGCAGTTTCCGCTCTTGGCGCTGCTGGTTTCGGGTGGGCACTCGGAGCTCAACCTGATCACCGACCATCTGGTTTACAAACGCCTGGGCAGCACGTTGGACGATGCAGCGGGCGAGGCTTTTGACAAAGTGGCCCGCTTGCTGGGGCTGCCTTATCCGGGCGGGCCTTCCATCCAGAAGGCGGCAGAAACGGGGAACCCGGAAGCATTTGCTTTTCCGCGCTCGCGCCTGGACGGCACCTGGAATTTCTCGTTTAGCGGCTTGAAGACGGCGGTACTGCGTGTGGTGCGCAAGTTGGAGGAGGAAGGCAAGGAGTTGCCAGTGGCAGACCTGGCGGCCAGCTTCCAGGCGGCAGTGGTAGATGTACTTATAAGCAAGACCCTCCGAGCTGCACAAGTCTTTGGGGTCAAGGAAATATTACTGGCGGGGGGTGTTTCTGCCAACAAAGCGCTGCGCACGGCTTTTCTGGAACAGCAGCAGTTCCCGGTGCACATCCCGGCCTTTGCCTACTGCACCGACAACGCCGCTATGATCGCCGCGGCGGGATACTACCGCTACGCCCTGGGGCACACCGACCCGCTGGACCTGGACGTGCTGCCCACCTGGCCGCTTTCGTAAAGCGTGACATAATCCATCGTGAAAGAGCCCCTGCGGTGAAACTTTTCGCAAGCGAGTGCATCTAAATGAATGACAGGCTGAACTTTGACATTGCCGCGTTGAAAGCCGGCGACCGGAGCGAGTTTGCACGGTTGGTGGAGGAAACCTCACCGAAGATCTACCGTTTGCTGCTCAAGATGCTGGGAGACGAGGCCGACGCTGAGGATGCACTGCAAGATGCGTATCTTAAAGCGCTGCGTTCGCTGCCGAACTTTGAGGAGCGTTCTAGCCTTTCTACGTGGCTATATCGCATCGCGGTCAACGAGGCTTTGATGCAGATCCGTAAGCGCAAACCGCAGGTGGCGTTGGGTGAGGATAATGGAGACGATTCTGAAGATGTGCCTGCGCCGGTAGAATTGGCTGATTTTTGCTGCTTGCCAGAGAGCGAACTGATGAGCGGCGAGGGCAAACAGCAGTTGAACCGGGCCGTGCAAACTCTGTCGCCCCCGCTGCGAGCGGTGTTCTTGCTGCGGGATGTGGAAGACCTGTCGGTACGGGAAACCGCGGATGCGCTGGGCGTGAGCGAGCAAGTGGTGAAGACGCGTCTGCTGCGGGCCAGGCTCAAACTGCGCGATGAGCTTTCGGCTTATTGGAGCGAGCGGGTGGCGGCGCAGAAGGTGGAAGGTGAGTAAGATGGACGAACACACACACGAGCACGGACATTGCCGGGATTTGCTGGGCTCCCTTTCGGATTATGTGGATGGAACGTTGGGCGAATTGCTGTGCGCTGAGTTGGAAGAGCATCTACGGGGCTGTTCCAACTGTCGAGTAGTGGTGGATACGCTGCGCAAGACGGTGGAGTTGTATCACATGGAGGCGGAGAAAGAAGCTCTGCCGCCCACGGTGCGTGAGCGGTTGTTTTCAAAATTGGATTTGGAAGATTACCTGAAATCTGGATAATCAGACAAAAACGCGGAGATTTTTCCGCGTTTTTGTTTCGAGTTCGAATGTTGGGCTTCACTTAACAGTCTGGATCATTACGTCTTAGGTGGATCCGCTTAACCCAACCTACAAAGAATTGGTGTAACTTTTCGGGTGTTCTCACATCTGATTAGAAGCCGGATATAGACACCGGCGGAATTTTGAAATTCGTTTTGCCATTTTCGGATAAGATTATCTTGGAGGAACAGCTTATGGAAAACATGCTCAATGAAGATATTCGCAAGCAGGTGCGCGAAATGTTCGCAGAAATCGACCAGCCGGTGGAAGTGCTCTTTTTTGGAACAGAGGATGAGGCAAGCTGCCAGTACTGCAAGGAAACCGGCCAACTACTTGAGGAGGTCACCTCGCTTTCAGATAAGCTCAGCTTGAAACAGTATGACCTGGAAAAGGACGGCGCGGTGGCAAGTCAGTATAAGGTGGACGCTGCCCCGACGTTTGTGCTGGCGGGGCGTGATGGCGATAGTGTGACGGATTACGCTGTACGCTTTAAGGGCATCCCAGCGGGACACGAGTTCTCTACTCTGGTGAACGCGCTGGTGATTGTATCCAAGCGGGATTCGGGGCTTTCAGATAAGACGCGTCAGTTCCTGGGAGAGCTAAAGAAGCCGGTTAAACTGGAAGTGTTTGCCACCCCTACCTGACCTTATTGCCCGCGAGCCGTGCTGCTCGCGTACCGCATGGCAATGGAAAGCCCGCTGGTGGAGGCGGAAGGCGTGGACGCAATGGAATTCGGCGAACTGTCTGATAAGTACGGTGTTTCGGGCGTGCCGCATACGGCGATCAATCTGGGCGCCAACCACGTGGTGGGGGCTGCGCCGGAAGATATGCTGGTGGCAGAGATTAAGAAGGCATTGGAGAATTAAGAATGGATGCGAAAGCGATTTGGAAACAAGGGATGTCGTTTGACGGCACCGCGGACTCAGGGTTTACCATCCGAATGGGGGCATCGGCTGAGTTTGGGGGGGCGGATGACGGAATGCGCCCGATGGAGCTGGTGCTGGTAGGGCTGGCGGGCTGTACAGCGATGGACGTGATTTCGATCCTACAGAAGAAGCGCCAGGAAGTGACCGGGTTTGAAGTGCGCGCGCACGCCGACCGGGCCACCGATCACCCCAAAGTGTTCACCCACGTGGTGCTGGAGTTTGTGGTGACAGGCAAGAATATTGACCGCGCGGCGGTGGAGCGAGCTGTGGAGCTTTCGGAGACGAAGTACTGCTCAGCCCAGGCCATGTTGAGCAAGGCTGTGGAGATCGAGCATAAGATTACGCTTGTGGAAGCGTAGCAGAAAAAGTTTGGAAATTCGCCAATAAACAGATCGGCGAGGCATGATCATGCCTCGCCGATCTGTTTATTGGGCCTTTTAACGGGCTTCTGCCTGAATTTGGCTAGATTGTTCGGAGGAGGTGTTGGCAATAATCTGGCGGCCATTACGCACCAGGAAGCCTTGATAGGCAACGGGGCCGTTTCTGACCACCCAGCCTTCCATGTTGAAGGCCAGCGTGCTATCAGCCAGGACCCATTCGCCATTGTACTTGCGGGCGATGTGAATGTGGGTGCCGGTGGCAAGGCCGCCTTCACAGGAAGGGTGGCCTAGCAGGTCGCCGGCTTGCACCTTGCGGCCTTTGGGGGCGCGGTCCTCGCCGGCAATGTGCAGGTAGAAGATGGTCCAGCCGGTGTGCTCGTCTGAATCTCCGTCCAGGTCGAGCACCAGGATGCCAGGGCCGGTGCGAGCAACGATGCCATCTGCCACGGCAGTGGTGTATTCTTCGGTGAGGACGCAGCCGCTTTCCTCGCTTGGCGGGGCAAAGTCGATGGCTGCAAACGGCTCGCCCGTGCCCCAGGCGGAGTGGGGGCCGCCGGTATAGGCCCAGGGCAGGCCTGGCAGGAACGGCAGGCGCAGGTCAGGCTGGCGCAAGCTGCCTGGGATGTGCGCTTCGACGGCCCAGGGATCGCCGAACAAGGCGGCATATGTGGCGGCAAACCCTTCGGGCCCAATGGCGCGGCGATACTCTTCCTCGGCGTGATGAAGGGTGAAGTAATGTTGCAAGGCCACCGTGGCGGCGTTCTGCCAGGGGTCGGGGCGTTCCAAAAGATCGCCGGGCAAGTTCAGGGCAGTCAACCCGCCGCTGCGCCAGCCGTAATAACCGTTGTTGAGGGCGTTGGCAGCCCAGTTCAACTGCCTGTACAGTCCGTTGGTGGAAAGGTCTACTTCGCCTAACGGAAAACCATCCAGGCCGGCGGGCATGGCGGGGTCGGTGAGCGCGCCTAGTTCATATTCCAGAAGGGCCAGTAACAGGCGCGGGCTGACGGAGTGGTTGAGGGCAATAAGGTCTACGATTTGGGCGCCGGTACGGTCTTGCCCGGAAGCGTATTCGCTAAAGTTTTTGAGCCAACCTGGCTGCTGATTGACGAAAGTGGTAGAGTCAAAGCCGCGCTGCGCCGGTCCGTTGATGTACAGGCTGTCGTGGATGATCTGGTATGCGCTGCCCCACAGTGGCTGGTAGTAGATGGGGATTTTCATGGGCATGCCGGGCGGCATGGTGGTGGCGTCGAGGGGGATGAAGGTGTTGGCTTGGCGAATTTCACGCACGGTGGTGTTGAAGTGTTCCGCCAGAACGGGCAGGGTGTCACCAGTTTGGGCGATATAATCGACCAACTCTCCTGGACTATAGACGGGGCGAGTGGGCTCGATGGTGGGCGTGGGGCCCGCGGTGGGGGTAGGCTGGGCGGTGAAGGGCGCAGGGGCTTCACCAGAAGCCAGGTCGGTGGGCAGGCAGCCCGTCAACAGGAAAACTGCCAGGCACAGGCAGGTAAAGATCAAATGGTAAATCCGTTGGGGATGTCGCACAGTTAATTCTTTCACAGGTCTTACTCGAGAGTGATTATAATCGATCCTACAATCACCATGAAGACATCCCGGTTCATCCTTGCATTTCTTGTAATTTCTTTGATAGGTGGCTTATTTGGGTGCACCCCGTTACCAGCCCTGCTAGCCCCGACGGTTGCGCCACAGGGGCAGGCACCCACTATGGCGGCTCCCACAACTGCACCAACGGAACTTCTTCCTACACCATTGCCCAGCGCGGCCACGGAGCTTGCCCCTACATGGACGGTTGGTCCTTCTCCAACGCCGGACTGGTGGGCTGAATGGCAGGTGGCGGCAGAAGAAGTTGCGGAGCGTAGCGGGGGGCGGTGGCATTATCTGCTCCGCGAGGTAGGCGGCGAGACGATTCTGGCCAGTGGGGAAGATGAGGTGGTCCATCCGGCTTCGTCGATCAAGGTGGCGATTGCGGCTTTGTTCTTTGCGACGCTGGAGCAGGAAGGGATGATCGAGGATTTGCCCAAGGCCTTGCGAGAGCGCGGCACGGATGGGCGCAGCTATGAGCAGCTTCTACGGGCCATGCTGGTGAAGTCCGAGGAGCCCGCGGCTGATTCGCTGCAAAAGTGGGTGGAAGAGCGCGTGAATCCTGAGGATGTGTTGAAAAGTTGGGGGCTGGAACATACCCGGTTGACCCCGCGCCGGTCAACCCTTACGGAGTTGGCGATGTTGCTGGAAGGAATTTGGGCGGGTAGGTGGCTTTCTGCCCAGGCACGGAATATCCTCCTGGACTTGATGGCGGAATATACGCCGAACGATGATTTGCGCCTGGGGGTGGCGCGCGGATGCCAGTTGAAGGGTGAGCGGTTCTTCAATAAGCGGGGTACTCTGACCGATGATCTTCTGATTGTGGGGGATGTGGCGATTATTGCCCGTGACAGAAAGTGGTACATTGCCGAGGTGTTTGCCTACCAGATGCCGGAGGGGCAGCCGCAGACGACCTATGAGGCGCTGGAGGCAGGCATGGCCGATTTCGGTGGTTTGTTCTGCGAGTTTCTTGGAACGGGGCGTTAGCGGTGAATGGCGGCGGTGTACTCGCTGTAAACTGAAGCGATCACAACCTCATCGCCGCGGATCATCCCGCCCTGGTAATCTTTCTCGCCAGCGTAGGAACGCCAGCCGCTGAGTTCAAACGCCAGCGGCCCATCTGCCAGGATCCACTCGCCGTTGTACTTACGGGCAATGTGGACGTGGGTGCCGGTGGCCCGGCCTCCCTCGCAGGAGGGGTGGCCAATGTTTTCGTTTTGCATCACCCAGGTGCCCAGGGGAACTTTGTTCACCGTCGCAATGTGCAGATAAAGGATGGCCCAGCCGGTTTGCTCATAACCATCTCCGTCCAGATCGACGACGATCAAGCCGGTTTCGGAGCGCACTACCAGGCCATCGGCTACTGCCGTAACCCAATCACTACTGGGTATGCAACCGCGCTCGGCAGCGCTGGGGGCGAAGTCGAGGGCTGCGCGGGCGCCGCCAGGGCCCCAAGCAGAGTGAGGGCCGCCCGTGTGGCTCCATGTTCTGCCAGCGCGGAAGGGCAGCTCCATGAAGGGTTGGGTGAGGGTGGCAGGGAAGAGAGGTTCAACCGATTGGGCGCGCTGCCAGGGATCGCCAAACATGGTTTGGTATAACTGGGGCAGGCTGTTTTCGCCGTAAATGACTTCTTCCCAACCGGCCCGGTCGTATAGCTGGGCGAATAGATACAGAACAGCCACGGTCCCGGCATTAAGCTCGGGAGCCAGTCGAAGAACTTCGCCGTCGCGGAAGGTTAAGTCGGTGACCAACCCCTCGCGCCAGCCGTAATAGCCCAGGTTGAGTTGTGAAACAGCCCAACTGAGCTGTTCGTACAGTTCTTTGCTCTCGAGATTTTCGTAACCGATGGGGTAGTCGATAAGGGACTGATCTTCGGGCTGCCCATAGACCCAATGGGCCTGGTATTCCAGGATGGCCAATAGCAGCCGCGGGTTGACTGAGTTTTCCAGGGTCACGCGCTTAATGACCTTTGCGCCGTCATTCCAGCCATCCAGGAACCATTTTTGGTATTCTTTGAGGTATCCGCCGGAATCACTCACAAAGGTTTTGATGTCAAAATCTAGCGCTGAAGGAGAATAGACAATTTCGCTGTCGGGGATGAGTAACTCTGGTGAACTGACCTGGCCCAGGCGGCTGGGAATAACCAGGAGCTGTCCAGGGTTGAACAAACTATCCGTGGGAATGAAGTCGGGTGAGGTGATTTCAGCTGGGTCGACCCCGAAGCGGATGCCCAGGGCGCGGAGCGTATCACCTGCCTGCGTGTAGTAGAGGATGGGTGGGGCGGGAGTGGGGCTGACTTCTGGCGTGGGGGTGGCAGAAGGCTGCGGGGTGGGGCTGGGGGCGAATGTGGCCGTAGGGCCAGCGGAGGTTGGAGCTTGACCGAAGGGCGGTTTGGTTGGCTCGGGGGTAACAGGGTAGATCGGAGCGATGCCTTCCAGGCCGGGGAAGACCCCACCCTGGCAACCGGTCATCGTTGAAAACAAAACCACTAAGAGCAGGCAGGAAAGGAAACGCTTAGCGCCCAATTTGATTCTCGTCCTTCCGCGCATCCCAGGCTTCTATGGAAGCTCCGTTGCGCGTTAAGAACCCATTATACTCGATGCCATCCCCGGAGGAGACCCAGCCGTCCAACTCGAAGGGCAGACTGGCGTCGGCGGCGATCCATTCGCCGTTGTAGCGGCGGGCGATGTGAACGTGGGTGCCGTTGGAGATGCCGCCCTCGCAGGAGGGGTGGCCGATGCGATCACCGGCTTTAACGGGGAGACCCGCGGCGATTCGATCGCGGGTCTCGATATGCATGTAGAGGATGGTCCAGCCGGTCTGCTCAAAGCCGTCGCCGTCCAGATCCTGCACCACCGCGCCGTTTTCAGCGCGGAGGATGAGTCCATCGGCCAATGCCACTACCCACTCGTTGCTGGACACGCAGCCCAGAGCGTCGCCGGGCGGGGCAAAATCCAGGCCGGCCCAGGCCGAGCCGTTGCCCCAACCGCCGTGCGGACCGCCCGTGAAGGACCAGATCTTGCCGGGTTCAAAGGGCAGCTGCATTTCTGGTTGCTGCAAGCCGTCTGGAATGAGCGGTTCGAAGGCCAGGTCGAAGGGGTAGCCGTAGAAACTCTGGTATACAGCGAACAAACCTTCGCCCGACACAGCTCTCTCCCAGTCGGATTGGCCATAGAGCAGACTGAAAAAATGTTGCACACCGGCAGTGCCGGGATTGAGGGTGGGGGCGGGCGGAACGAGCTGACCATCAGCTAGAATCCAACCTGTGATGCCGTTGGCTTTCCACAGGTAATAGCCACGGTTGAGGTTGTTGGCGCCCCAAGCCAGCTGCATGTACAGGCTGTCGTAATAGGGGTTGATGTAACCCATGGGATAATTTTGGGCGGTCTCGGATGGATTGGATTGGGTGACCCAGCCGCTCTGGTATTCGAGCAGCGCCAGGAGCAAGCGCGGGTTGACCGAGTATTCGCGCGCCACGCGGATGACCACATCGGCCCCGGAATGGTAGACGTCCTCGACTTCCTCGTAATGGCGGGCCAGGTAGCCGCCCTGCTTTTGGATAAAGTCGGCGGTAGAAAATTGGATGGTGGTGGGGCCGTAGACCAGTTCGGAGTCGGGGATGATCTTGAAATTGGGGCCGGGCGGCAGCGGATTGGGTGCGGGGATCGTTAGGATAACGCCCACCTCGAGCAGGTTGGGATTGGCGATGTTATTGGCCTCGATCAGGGTTTGCAGGGTGACGCCGTAACGTTGGGCAATTTTCCCTAATGAATCGCCGTATCGGACGGTATAAGACTCGCTTTCGGTGCGCGCCGTTGGCATGAGGCGAGGCGCGTCGGGGGTGGGGGTGAGGATGGGAGCGCCCGGCGCGCGGGTGGAGAGCTGGTAAGGGTTGCGAGTAGCTGCGGGAGCCGGTTGGGTTGAAGCCGGTGCGGGGGTGGTTAAGATCGGGATGTAACCCTGGCTGGCAGGAGACGATCGAACGCATGCGATCGCCAATGCCAGAGGCAAGAGGACGATCAGGGTAAGGGGGTAGGTAAGGGGCCGAGGTTTGGGCTGCATACGATCTCGTAGTAATCTAATTCTGTCTGGCGGTTGGCTTCAGCATAGTCGGCGGCTTCTTTTCCAATCAGGCGCACCGTATCCAGGTGGATCTGGGCGTCGGCGTCCCAGTAGCGGGGCAAGAGCATGAGCGGGTCATTGATGTATCCCTCGGAGGCGAAAGAGGGTCGGGCGGGGTCATCGGCAGCGGCCTGGGGAACCCAGTTGTACATGATGGGACCGCGGGGATTGACCGTGAAACCAAGCTGGTAGCCTACTTCGCGGGCGATTTCTACTCCGCGCTTGGAGAAACTTCCGCCAGGCCAGATGTAGGCGATGGGCGCTTTCCCGAAGGCTTCGCTAATGGCCTCGTAAGCACCGTTTAGTTCGTTGTAGGCATATTCATCGGCGGATACGGTGCCGTACAGCGGGGTGGTGATAGTTGTACCGGGCTTGGCTTCGTAGATATTCACGTTGTGAATGACTCCGTGGGCCTGGTGATCGACCCAGCCCTCGTCTTGCAGCAGGCGATTGCCTTCCAGCACCCGCTTGCTAGCTTCGGGCTCGCTAATCCAGGCGTTGGTGACGCTGGTCCAGCCAAATTCTTTGAAGTAAGGTTCGAAGAAGGTGCGGTAGTAGGCTTCGGTGTGCAGGTCGTCGACGATGAGCAGCACGGAGCGCGCTGGGATTTTCTCGTTTCGTTGCAAGAAGCCTGCCATTTGCTGCATGGAGATGGTTTCAAAGCCCATCTTGTGCAGGTCGCGCAGAAGCAGGTCCAGGTAGGCTTCGCTGATCTGGTAAACCTGGTTGACCTCGTCGGTGATGCGGTGGAACATGATGGGCATGACCACCGTGCCGGGGGCGCTGTTGTTAGGGTCCCATTTGGCGCGCAGGTACTGGCAGGTGTCCTCAACATACGGCTGGGGCACATCCAGCTTATTGAGCCGGTCGGATTGGAATGCCAGGGGCAGGGCGGGGGGCGTGCGCACGGGGGTGGGCGTGAGGGTGGGGGTGACCGTGGCGGTGGGCGGCACGGGCGTGGGGGTAACCGTGGGAACGGAGCGGGTTGCATCCAGCAAGGCCTGGTCGAAGAAGGCGGTCAGGGTCAGGTAGGGGGTGGGAGAGGCAGCCGGCTGCGGCGCGCAGGCGGAAAGGAGCATGACCAGCAGTAAAGGTATTGCAATATAACGGTAAAGCATGAGGTTATTCTACCAAAGAAAGCAGGTCGAGTCCAAAAACAAAAAACCGGGCGCATGAAGCGCGCCGGTTTCTTGTTTTTGGAAGTTAAGGGGCGACTACTCTTTATCGCCGCGGATGAAGGCTTCGGTCATTTCGCGGGCGATGTCGTCCTTGAACTGCTTGGGCGGGGTCTTCATGAAGTAGGAGGCGGGCGCATACAAGGGGCCGCTGATGCCGCGGTCGAGGGCCAGCTTGACACAGCGCACCGCGTCGATGATGACACCGGCGGAATTGGGGGAATCCCACACTTCGAGCTTGGCTTCCAGGTTGAGGGGCACCTCGCCAAAGGTGGTGCCTTCCATGCGGATGTAGCACCACTT
>JAFGLU010000137.1 GCA_016927865.1 Anaerolineaceae bacterium | reverse complement strand
CAAAGGGCTCCTCTTCCTGGCGGCCGGTTCGGTCATTCTGGGCATTGAGCACGGCCAGGAGCACGCTTACGGGCACGGCGGAGACCATCACCACTTTGACCCGCAAGATATGCGCAACATGGGCGGCTTGCGCAGCCGCATGCCCCTCACCTTCGCCGTGTACCTGATCGGCGCGCTGGCCCTGGCGGGTATTGCCCCGCTGGCGGGTTTCTTCTCGAAGGATGAAATCCTGCACGCTGCCCAAAAAGACAACCTGCCGGTGTTCATCATGCTGGTTGTGGCGGCCTTCTTCACCGCCTTTTACATGGGCCGGCAGATTTTGATGGTCTTTTTTGGCCCGGGCCGCACGCGAGCCGCGGGCGCGGCTGTGGAAAGCAAGCCGGTCGTCACCACCCCACTGGTCATCCTGGCCATCCTGGCGGCTTTGGGCGGTTTGCTCAACTTCCCCGGCGTGTGGACGCTGGAACACTGGCTGGAGCACTCTCTGGTTGAGGTGCACGCCTCCGAGTTCAGCTTTGTCACAGCGGGCCTATCGCTGGCGGTAGCGCTGGTGGGCATCTTCCTGGCTTACCTGATCTATGGGCGCAAGCCGGCTGTGAAGGCGCAAACGGTCGACCCGCTCGGCGCCCGGCTCGGCGGGCTGTGGGGCTGGATGGAAGCCAAATGGAAAATCGACGAACTCTATGACGCCGTGATCGTCCGCCCCTACAAAGCCCTGGCGCACTTCTTAGCCAATCCGGTGGACCTGGGCGTCGTCGATAATATCTCGGGCGGCCTGGCGTGGCTCATGCGCTCGATGGGCCTGCTCCTGGGCCGCTGGCAAACCGGCTTCGTTCGCTCTTATGCGCTGGCGGTGCTGCTGGGCGTGGTGCTCATCCTCACTTACCTGGTCTGGCGGTGATCGATATGAACTATATTCTCCTTTTGCTGACCGCTTCTCCTCTGGTTGGGTTCCTGGTGATCCTCTTCTTGAAAGAGGATCACAAGAGCGCCATTCGCTGGACGGCCTTGCTTACCTCTCTGGCGACCTTTGGGTTGTCGCTGGCCTTGCTGCCCGGTTTTGACGCGCAAAACCCCGACTTGCAGTATGCGCTGCGCATCCCCTGGTTGCAGGTGGGCGGCGCCGATATCTCCCTCAGCCTGGGGGTAGATGGCATTAGCCTGATGATGGTGCTGCTGACCACCTTCCTCACGCCGCTGGCTCTGCTTTCTACCTGGGAAGCGATCACCGACAAGGTCAGGGGCTTCAACATCTTCTTCCTGCTCCTCGAAGTGGGCATGTTGGGCGTGTTCCTGGCCCAAGACCTGGTCCTCTTCTACATCTTCTGGGAGTTCACCCTCATCCCCATGTACTTCCTCATCGGAATTTGGGGCGGGGCGCGTCGGATTTATGCGGCGGTCAAGTTCTTCCTCTTCACCATGTTTGGCTCGGTGCTCATGCTGCTGGCTATCCTCTACCTGGGGCTTGCCGCGGGCACCTTTAACCTGCCGCAGTTGGCCGAGCAGCGCGCGCTGTTTGCTGGGGCGCAGTTGTGGCTGTACCTGGCCTTTGCCGCGGCCTTCGCCATCAAAGTGCCCCTGTGGCCCTTGCATTCCTGGCTGCCCGACGCCCACGTCGAGGCGCCCACGGCTGGCTCGGTCATCCTGGCCGGCGTCCTGCTGAAGATGGGTACTTACGGCTTCCTGCGCTTCAACCTGCCCCTCTTCCCCGAGGCCGCGGTGCAAACGGCCCCCTACCTGGCCATCCTGGCGGTCATTGGCATCATCTACGGTGCGTTTGTGGCCTTCCGCCAGCCGGACGTGAAGAAGCTGGTGGCTTATTCTTCGGTCAGCCACCTGGGCTTTGTCATGCTGGGCATTGCTGCCCTCACCCCCCAGGCCCTGGCGGGCAGCGTCTTGCAGATGGTCAATCACGGCCTCAGCACTGGGGCTTTGTTCTTGATCGTCGGCATGCTCTATGAGCGCCGCCACACCCGCGCGATGGCCGATTTTGGCGGCATCTGGAAGGTGGTGCCGGTCATGGGCGGGTTGATGCTCATCACGGCGCTTTCTTCGGCGGGTCTGCCCGGCTTGAACGGCTTCGTGGGCGAGTTCACTATTCTGCTGGGCTCGTTTATCTCGCCTGTGCTCAACAGCCCCTGGTTTGCCGGGGTGGCTACCATCGGCGTGATTTTGGCGGCGGTCTACCTGTTGGTGATGTTTGAAAAAGTGTTCATGGGGCCGCTCAAGCATGATGAGAACCGTGCTCTCAAGGACATCACCGCGCGCGAACTGCTGACGGTGGTTCCGGTGCTGCTGGTCGTCTTGTGGATCGGCCTGTACCCTCAGCCATTCTTCAACCTGATTAATCCAAGCGTCGAGCGTCTGGCCGAGCTGGTTCAAACAGCCGCGCTGGCAATTCACTAAGCGGGAGGTGAGGGAAATGTTGACCTTTAACGATCTGGTGACCCTGCTCCCGGTGCTGGTTCTGGTGGTTTGGGCGGTGGTGCTGCTGGTGATTGACCTGTTCATCCCCAAGGCACGCAAAGGCTGGACGGCGGTGCTGGCTGCGGCGGGCCTGGCGGCCTCGCTGGGTGTCAACCTGGCCCTCAGCTCGCAGCCCTCGGTAGCTCTCGAAGGGCGCGTGGCCTTCAACGGCATGGCCGTCCTGGATGGTTTCGCCTCTTTTGCCAACGCGCTCATCATCGGCTGCTCGTTGGCCGGAATTGCCCTGGCCTATGACTTCCTCAAGCGCATGGGCATGGAGCGCGGCGAGTACTACGTTCTGATGATGTTCTCAACCGCGGGCATGATGTTGCTGGTGCAGGCCTATGATTTGATCGTCATGTTCCTGTCCATCGAATTGCTTTCCATCCCCTTGTATGTCATGGCTGGGCTGGCTCGCCCGCGCCTCGATTCGGAAGAATCGGCCCTCAAGTACTTCCTGTTGGGCACGTTCTCTTCGGCCTTCTTGCTCTATGGAATCGCCCTCATCTACGGCGGCACCGCCCGCACCGACTTGCAGGGCATTATCGCCTCGGCCCAGTCGGCCCCCATCAACCCCACCCTGTTCCTCATCGGCGCGGCCATGGTCTTTGTCGGCCTGGCCTTCAAGCTCTCCGCGGTGCCCTTCCACATGTGGGCCCCAGATGTCTATCAGGGCGCGCCTACCCCGGTGACCGGCTGGATGGCCGTGGGCGTCAAGGTGGCGGGCCTGGCGGCCTTGCTGCGCGTGTTTGTCATGGCTTTCCCCTCCCTCTCCGCCGATCTTTCGCCCGTGCTGGGAGCCGTGGCCGCCGCGACCATGATTGTCGGCAACCTGGGGGCCGTGGTGCAAAACAACATCAAGCGCCTGCTGGCCTACTCCAGTATCGCTAACGTAGGTTACCTGCTGATGGCCTTCGTGCCTTACGCCAACGGTCAGGTGGTATCGGACGCGGTGGCAGGGGCCTTATTCTTCATGGTGGGCTATGCCTTCAACAGCTTCGCGGCCTGGGCCGTGGTAGCGGCCGTGGAGAAGAAGGACGGCGGCCAGATGATCGATGATTTCGCCGGGCTGGGCCGCAAGTACCCCTGGCTGGGCATCGCCATGACCGTTGCCATGCTCTCGTTCACCGGCGTGCCGCTCACCCTGGGTTTCTGGGGCAAGTTCTACATCTTCCGCGCCGCGCTGGAAGGCGGCTCGGTGACCCTGGCCCTGATTGGCTTGCTCACCTCGCTGCTCTCGGCCTATTACTACCTGCGCGTGGTGGTGGTCATGTACATGAAGCCCGGCGACCCCGAAGCGCGCCGCGAACCGTGGGTCAACGTCCTGGCGATCGTCTCCGCGGCGGGCGCCCTGCTGCTGGCCTTCTTCCCCGGCCCCCTCCTCGATTTGGCCACCAAAGCCATTCTAAGGTTGCTGTAGCTCTTTTCTTAGACCCTAAGGGTTTTCCGAAACCCTTAGGGTCTTTCTTTTATAGACATCAATCAGATCCTAAGGGTCTATCCTAAAATTATTGGTGAGGTTGCGATTTTGAGGTTATTGCAGGGTGCGAAGCACCCTGCAATAACCTCAAAATCGCTTCTTTTCTGAATTTCAGGATAGGTTCTAAGTGTCTCAGAAGACCCTTAAGATCTTGATTATGGCTATAATCAAATTGCTCATTTTGAGATTCATCAGGAGGCCCTATGAAATTCGGTGTTTCTTTTCCCTACACCACCCCGCGCACGGTGGCCCGGCTGGCCCAACTGGCCGAAGAATCCGGCTGGGACGGCTGCTTCCTCGGCGATGCCATCTGGACTGAAGACCCCATGATCAGCCTGGCCGCCGCCGCCATGACCACTCAGCGCGTGCGCCTGGGCACCATGATCGTGCCGGTGCCGCTGCGCAAGCCCTGGAAGCTGGCCAGTGAAACCCTGGCCCTCGATCACCTCTCCGGCGGGCGCATGATTTTGGGCATGGGCGCCGGGGCCGTGTGGATGGGCTGGTATGCCTTCCCTGACGAGATCACCGACAAGCACGCCCGCGCCGAGATGCTGGACGAGACCATCGACATCTTGACCTTGCTCTACCAGCGCAAGCAATTTGATTATGACGGCAAGCACTTTCACCTAAAGCTGACCGCCATGGACGAGATGTACTACCCGCCCAAACCGGTGCAGCAGCCGCGCATCCCCCTGTGGGTGGTTGGCATCTGGCCGCGCATGAAATCGATGGAGCGCGTCCTCAAAGCTGACGGCGTCTTTGTCGAAGTATGGAACGAGCAGGGACAGGGCCAGGAAGCCACCGCTGCCGATATCCGCGCCATACAGGCCTATGTGGCAGCCAACCGCACCCTCACCACGCCCTTCGACATCGTCGTCAGCGGCAACACAGACGGCGCCGATCGCGCCGCGCAGCAGGCCAGGCTGGGACCGCTGGCCGAGTCAGGCGCCACCTGGTGGATTGAGACCCTCTTCACGGTTTCCGAAGAAGCCGCTATCGAAAGAATCCGCCAGGGCCCGCCGGTTGCATCATAAACCAGACCCTAAGGGTTTCGGTTACGGAAAACCCTTAGGGTCTTTTAGTCCACCTCAGCCGGCCCTTGCAACTCTCTCAGCGTCCAGATGTGCCGGTCGGGCTGGTACGTCAGCCGCACAAAGCCCGTGTCGCTAAACGCTACGCTGAATCCCTGCCGGTTGCCGTAAGGCGCCGCGCCCATCATCGTGCGCAAGGCATAGTTCAACACCCCACCGTGCGCCACAACCAGGATACTCTCCAACCCCATGCGCATTACGCGGTCCACGGCCCGGGCCGCGCGGGCAAACAACTCCCATTCGCTCTCCCCCGTCCCCGCGATGGGCGTATAGGGGTTGCGAAAGGCGGGCCGGGGATAGCGCTGGTTCGCCTCGGCAAAAGGCAGCCCTGCGATGGGGCCAGTGTTGATCTCCATCCAATCCGCGTCGGTCTCCAGTGGCACAGAGAGGGCCGCGGCGATCATCTCGGCGGTGACCAGTGTACGCTGGAGCGGGCTGGCGACAATCCGATCGAAGCGCACCCCGGCCGCCTGCCATTCCTTGGCGCGCGCCCTCACCTGGGCCAGCCCGACCTCGGTCAGGGGCGAATCGTAGCGCCCTTCATACACGCCTTCATCATCGGCGCGCGAGCGCCCGTGGCGCATCAGGGTCAGGTTGAAAACGGTGTCCATCGGCGTAACTCCTCTTTCCGTAGCTGAAAGTATCATGAGTAAGACCCTAAGGGTTTTCTGAAACCCTTAGGGTCTTAGAATTTGTTTTTCTGCAACGTGAATGCCTGGAATGGGAACCCGCCGGGGTCGCCCACTTCCAGGCTTTCAAACGTGAGTACCGTAAAACAGGCTTCCAGCAGGCCGCGCATCTTTGTATCGGAGCGGAAGGCGAAGAAGCGCTTGGGTGTGTAGCAGTCTTCTTCCCAGATGCGCTCCGAATCACGCCCGCCGTACATGCCGATAAAAGCCAACCCCTCAGGCTGGAGCGTATCCGCCGCCAGTTTTAGAACGGTGGGTAGCTCGGCATCAGGGATGTGCAGCAGGCTGTTGAAGGCGTACAGGGCGTCAAAGGAGCCGGGCGGGAAGTCCAGAGCGGCGGCGTCCATCTCCCGCGCGTCCAGGCCCTTGCTGCGGCAAATGCGCACCAGTTCCGGCGACAGGTCGGTGCACACCACTTGCAAGCCGTGCTCCTGGAAGAACAGCGCGTCTTTGCCTGGCCCGCTGCCAATCTCCAGCAACGTCTGCTGCTTTTCGCGTTGCAGCCGGTCCAGAAAACCCGCTCGCAGGCGGTTTTTCCAGGGTGGGGATTCCATGCCATCTCGCACGGTTGCCTGCTGGTCGTAGGCCGTGCGCAGCCGTTCGCGGAGGGGGTGGTTGATGTTCATGCCTGCCAGGTTCTAAGCGCTGAAGACATGCAAGGCCAGCACTTCGGCCTGCGGGGCGATCAGCAGGATATTGTCGCGCAGGTCTTCCAGGTGCGCCTGCACTGTCTCTGGCGCGATACCGGGCGGGGCGTAGACGGTGAACAGGGCGTTGCGCGTCTCAGCGGTGATCTGCGATCGCTGGTCGGGGCCGTAGAGGATGCTGGAGAGGATGCCCAACTCGTCGGCCATGAACATATCCCCGGCTTTGAGCACCTGCTCTTGCCCGCGCATCAGGGTGTACTGTTCCGTGCCCTGGGCCACACCCAGCGTGACCGGCAGTTGCACGCGCTCCAGGTCGTGCCCGGCGGTAAGAAGTTGATTCTTAATCTCCGCCATGAACATGGCTTCCACCAGCGCCGCCACGCTGGGAATGGATTTGCCTTTGAAGGCAATTGACTCAAGCTGCAACTGGACGTGGTAGGTCTTCTTGAAAGGCTTGTAATACGCGTTATAAGCCTGCACGGCGGGCAAGGCTTCGATCTCGGCGCGGCTCAACCCGCTGAAACGTTCGCGCACAGCGGCTTCCAGGGCCTGCTTGCGCGATTCCAACTCGGGATGCGCGGCGGGGTTGCTTGCTCCGCGCACGGCCAAAATTCCGGCGCTCGCGCCGGGGTAAGCGGCTCGCCAGGAAGGGGTGGTGGTGAAGAAGGTGGATGACATAAAAAAACTCCGTTCAGGCAGTGAGGATGCGCCGGTAAAGCTGGACCAAATCCTTGTCCAGGTCCGGCGTCTGTCGGTTGAGATGCTCGATAGTAGCCGCGCCTCCGGCGTAAAAAGCCGTGCGGTCAAGCGTATCGCGTGTGTCCCTCCCTGCAAGCGGCAGGTCCCACGCCGCGCGGATCTTGTTTTCCAGCCGGCGGGCAAAGCCTTCCTTCCACTCCTGCCAGGCCAGGTAGGCAAAATCGTCCTCAGTCAGCGCGGCACGCAGATCGGCGCGCAGGGCGGAAAACTCCTCACTGGAGGTGTCCGGCAGGGCTGCCAGCAGCGCGCGATAGATCTCTCCAAAGTTGGGGTCGGCGTAAGGAAAGGGGTAATTGATCTCCCACATGAAATCGCCGCGCTCTTGGGCCGCCTGGGCAATGCCCAACTCGGCGCGCAGGGCGGGCTCGCAGGTCTGCCACTGGTAGCAGTGGGCGAACTCGTGCAGCATCACCGCGAAACCCTCCGGTTCGCCGAAGACCTCCGGCGTGACAATGCAAGCTGGGCGGTTGTCGTAAAAATCCAGCGGGAAGGCCGCCCGCACTCCCTCCGGAATAGGCATGTGCACGGCGGCGCGTCCCACCTGCCGGTAAGGCTCTTCCAGGCCGGGCGCATCAAAAACCAGGAAATGCCCCGCTTCCACGATCGCTACCGGATAAGGCTGTGCCAGCAAGGGGTGCAAATCCTGCACGCTGCGCTGTCGTTCTTGCAGGTCCATCAACGGTTGCAGGTAGTTCATAGGGTCTTATTCTTTCACCTTTGCATACAAAAACATATCGATGATCTGCCCATCTTTGATGGCATTCTTCCGCAGGCGCCCTTCCAGGGTGTAACCGGCTTTCTCCAGTACTTTGCAAGAGGCCTGGTTATGCTCGTAAGGCTCGGCGTAGATGCGCACCAGCCCCAGGTGCTCGAAGGCGTACTCGGTGATCCGCGTGACCGCCTCGCTCATGATGCCTTTGCCCCAGTAAGGCTCCGCCAGCCAGTAGCCCATCTCGGCGGTCAGGCGGTGCACATCCTCATTGATGCTCAGGCCGATGGAGCCAACCGCTTCTTCGGGCGTGGCGATGGCGAAGAAGGCCGGGCGCTGGGCCGCGGCCTGGATAAAAGCCCGACCGTTTTCCTCGGTGTAAGGGTGCGGGAACCCGTCCCGCAGGTTGAGCCAGATCTTGCGGTTGTTGGCGTATTTCACCAGGGCGGGCAGGTCATCGGCGCGCCAGGGGCGCAGGCAGCCAAAGGTCGTTGGGAGGGTGGGAGGCGGTTGGGGTTCCATCAAGTTTTCCTCGATCATCAGCCCGATCATTGGATCGGGCCGCAGTTATGTCATCGAGAAATAGTATCATTAATTCGCATTTCAGGCAGGAAAAAATCGCAGGTCGATGAGCTTCTCCAAGTTACTAGCAAAGTTCATCTCGGGCCAGGCCACGGCACGGGTAAGGTAGCGGCGCAGGCGGTCATTGACAGGTAGTCCGTTGACAGACCTTGCGGGCAATTTCTCAAGTTGGGACCCTCCCCGGTTGATGATAATGGACATCCACCACAGAGGGAAAATTGCCATGTAGAGGTGTAAGCGGCGCTCAAACCAGGAGTCCAGTGTTTTGCGCGCCCGGCAGTAGGGATCGATGGCCCGCTGCCATTCCTCCCAATCGAGCAGGTCCTCCTGGTTGGGATGGGTGATCAAATCGGCCACCTCTCGGGCAGGGTCGCGCAGGCCGCTGTCCTCCCAATCCACCAGCCCCAACCGGCCGTCTGGTCGCTGAATGACGTTGGCGAAGCGGGGATCGGAGCGACAAAAACAGGGCATCACCGGCAGCGAGGCGCATTCCTCAAAGGCGGAATGATGCTTGTCTAGCAGCTTCAGGCAGATTTCCGCGGCACGTTCGCCGGGTGGATAATTGCGGACAGCCCAATCATGATAAACGCTCACTTCTTGGCGAATGCCATCCTCTACCTCGCTTAATGGACGGTCAGAGCCGTGCGAAGGCCAATCGATAGGAAGGCCTTGGATACGCAGCCAGATGTCGATCATCCCTGAAAGGTCGCTGGGAGGTTTGCGATCCCACATTTGTCCGGGCAAATATTCGTAGACGACTACTGGTCCCACCGCAGGATCGTAAAACACCGGTTGGGGCGCTACATCCAGGGGCGACAATAGTTGCAGCGCCCGGTATTCGTGCAAGGGAGCGCTTTCGAGTTCCGAAGCCTTGAGATATTCTTTGACAATGAAGTGAAGATCGCCCGTGCGCAAATCAAAGAGGTTGTTGCTTTGGAATTCGAGGGCCCGACGCGGCGTCAGGATCAGGTCTTTGGGGGACAATCCCAGGTTCGGAGCAATTTGAGTTTGGATAATCTCTTGAAGATTCATTGGGGAACATTGAGAAAAGGGCGCGGCACGTCTCTTGCTTCTTCCTTTCGCTGCTTGCAGAGGGCGCAGCTAGAATCGGGACAAAATACAAGTCTTCCCCTCCCGCTGCGCCCCTACGTGCCCCGACGGGCGGTTGGGTTGTTTTCGTCGAGGGACCAGCGGAGAGGGTTGTCGCGGATGTATAGGCGGATGCGTTGCAAATCTTTTTCGTCGCGGACAATGTGCTCGTAATAATTGCGCTGCCATAACGGCTTGCCGCTTGCGAAGCGCATCCGGTTAAAGCGCAATACCGCCGCCGATTTGAACGCCCGCACAATCGCCCCCAACGACCCCGCCGCCCCCGCCGCCCCCGCCGCCCCGTAGGGGCGCAGCGATGTGCGTCCAGGATCTGAGTCTTTCAACCCTGGTGCTGCGCCCTCTTGCAGCGATGTCGGTTCTGTGTCCTTTTCCTTGATCATTATGATCCCATGCACATGATTGGGCATAATCACAAATTCATCCAGCTCAACTTCTGAAAAACGTGAAGACAGCCTCTCCCATTCCTGGCAGATCATCTTCCCAGTCGGGTTCAACACCACTTCATCCTCGCGAATTTCACCGAACAAGCATTCCCGACCATGCGTTACCAGGGTCACAAAATAGGCCCCCGCTGAAGCGTAATCATATTCTTTCAGCCGGATCGAGTGTCGCCGGCGCTGTTCAGCTCCGTCCATTACCCCATTCCACTCAAAAGCAGCACCGCCAGAATCGCCCCGCTCAGCGTGCAAGCTGTGTTCACCCAATCGTTATCCAGCCACCTCAACCCGCGCACCCACGTTGTCGGCGTGCCGCACAGATGCACTGGATACCGCTCGGTCTCCTTCTGGCAGCTTGGGCAGTGGTAAATGGCTTGCAGGGTCGCCCCCAGCAGCGAATCGACCAGGCTGCCCGCCAGTCCTGAAAGCGCCAGCGCGGCGAAAACCAGCAGCCCTTGCTGCCAGGTGAGGGCGGGGAGCCCTGCGCCCAGCAAGCCGCTCAGGATGGGGCTGGCGCCTTCCGGGAGGACGATGCCCGTGGAACCCTGCCAGAACAGGGCGCCAAACAAGGCCACAAAACCCGCTCCCGCCAGGGCCGCCAGCGTGCCCGCCCAGGAGATGCCCCCCGACGTGCCCGGCTCCACCGGCTTGCCCGTGGTGATGAGCACCGGCGCGGCCTTGCCCAGCACGCCCAGCTCGGTGGCCCAGGTGTCTGCGTTGGCAGCTGCCAGCGCGGCGGCGCAGCCCGCCCACGGCCAGGCCGCCTCGGGGAAAAAGGCGTGCAGCAGGGCAAAGACCCCGGCGATGCCGCCGTTGGCCAGCACCTGCCCGGCGTCGCGCTCGCTGCCTTTGGCGGCTTTCTCGTCCAGGCTGCGCTTGCGCCGCTTGGCCAGCTTTGAAAGCCCGCTGGAGGAGATAAAAAAAGCCAGCAGCAGGATGGCCCATCCCAACCCCCCCAGCCCGAAAATGACGGTGCCGAGCAGCGCGGCGGCAAAAGCTCCCGAGCGGTTGAGCGCGCGGGCTTTGCGCGCGGCAAATGCGATGAGGCAAGCAAGGATGAATCCGGCGAGAAGTTGGATGATCATGGGGGTCTCTAAAGGATGTTCAAGATGTAAGCCGCGCCCAGGATGAGCGTGAAAGAGCAGACGGCCCCTGCGCTCCACAACAGGTAGGCGGCGGGGCGGTATTCGGAGCGGCGATAGAGCAGCAGCCCGGCAACCACGTCGATGACCCAGGCCAGCCCGCCCAGCACCGGCAGAAGCAGCAACTGCTCGCCCGGCACCGGGGCAATGGGCTGCCCGTTGGCGTCAAACCCCAAACTGACCTGCGCCACGCCGGGCACGGCCAGGCTGACCGCCACAAATAACAGCAAGGTGAAGGCCAGCCCCAACCCCAACAAGATGCGCGCCAGGCGGTCTTGCCACACCCGCACCAGGTAGGCCGCGGGCAGCGCCGAGTAAGAGGGAATGCTTTCCAGGCTGCCCATCTCGATGGTGTTGCGGAAAGCTTTGAGGAAGGCGTTGGGCGCAGCCGGCGAGATGGCATAAACCCGGTTGGGTGTCGCCACCAGCAGCATAGGCGCTAATTCAGACCCCAGAAACTCCACCGGCCCCAGGTCAGCAGTGCTGACTATGCCCAGGATGCCGCCAGGGAAGCTCAGCGGCGGCAGGGGCAGCCGCGCGGCCAAATCGGAGGCCGGGCGCACCCATTCGATCCCGTGGATGGGTAAGGTTTCGGCGCGCAGTCCCCAGCGCAGGCGCAGGCCGTCGCGTTCCAGCGTGTAGCTTGCGTTTAGCAGGGCGTACAGGCGGTACAGGATCAGCCCCAAGGCCAGTCCGGCGATCCCTGCCAGGAGCAGCAACAGCACAAACGGCCCGCCCACCCCGCCGTTGATCGCAAAATAAAGCGCGCCGCCCACCGTCCCCGCCAGCACCAGGGCCAGCCCGCCGTGAATCATCACGCCGCGCCGCCGGGGTGGGAGAAAGGTGATGGGCAGGTCCATGATGGGTTAATTGTAACCGAACTTAGCGGTAATACACGTAGGGGGCAATTCCTGTAAGGGCAATTCATGAATTGCCCTTACAGGAATTGCCCCCTACATGGCCTACTTCACAATAACCAACACCTGGCTTTTTCCATCGTTGAGCGTGACAAACAACCCGATGCGCCGTTCGCCTTTTACCAGGTCAAACGTGTAAGCATTGCCGTCGCTGGATTCGCGCTCAATCGTCCAGCCGCTGTCCGGCAGCGCCCCGCGGAAGAACTCGGCGATTTCCTGCGGCGCGCGCGGCACGCTGAAGGTCAACCCCGCGCCCATCTGGCTCAGGTCGCTGGCGCCTTCGGGCAAGGGCACGTCTGCCAGGGCATCTTGGCCGCACTCCGCCGGTAAACTCACCTGCGTGGCGTTCACATCGCTCAGGTTATATTCCCAGGTCAGGCTGCCCTGCCCCGGCCCGCCCTGCAAATCGAGGGTGCCGGTGGCCTTGCCAGTGAAGCGCACAATATAATGGCCTTGCTTGGCTACCCACACTTCCGCGTTCATCTGGTCAACCGCGCCCAACTTGAAGCCCGCGCCGCCCACCTTGTAGTGATCGGTAAGGATGCCGTTGATGGTTTCGTCTGACCCGAGCAGTTCGCTGAGGCGAATGTCCTCAAACGCGGCGGTAGGACCCATCTCGCCGATCTGTTGGGCGGCGGTCTTGGCGCCGCTCAACTTCAGACAGCCCGACCCGCCGCTGAACTCGGTGCTCACCAGGTAGACGGCTTCCTGGAGTTTGTATAACTCCAGCGAGCCGGGCGGAACGCGCATCTCTTCCAGCTTGGTCAGCAGGTGGTAGGCGTCTTGTTCAACGGATTTTTCTTCCAGCAGTTGGAAAACAGCGCTGGTGGCTTCGCCCGTTGAATTATTCCCTTCCAGGAGCAGAAGCAGGTTCGAACGATAACTTTTCAAATCCCCCAGGCCGCTGCCCAGGCCAAGGCCGTCGGAGCTTTGCCCGCCGGAGGGGGCCGACACGGGCGTTGAAGTTTGACTACAGCCCAGCCCAACCACCAGGGCCAACACAAGCACCGCCCAAAACCGCAATTTGGGTTTCATCATCATGATCCTCCACAAATGGGATGGCCCAGACTCGCCCTACGCGCGCAGTTCAGCCTGCACCGTGATAACAACTTCTTCCATCGGCACGATGCGCCCTTGCGCCTCGCCGCGGCGGCGCAGTTCCACGCCGCCCTGTCTCAGCGAGCGCTCGCCCACCGTGATGCGCAGCGGCAGGCCAATCAAATCGGCGTCGTTGAACTTTACGCCGGGGCTTTCGGCACGCTCGTCGGTCAGCGCTTCCAGCCCGGCGGCTTTCAGCGTGGTTTCCACGCTCAGCCCGGCGGCCAGCGCAGAGCCGTCTTTGCTGGGCAGAATCACCAGGTGGATCGGGTAAGGCGCGGCGCCATCCGGCAGGCGCAAGCCAAAGGTGTCGTGGTTCAACTCGGCCAGGCAGCCCAGCAGACGGCTGAGGTCCATATGGTAGATTTCCAGGCGCAGCGGCAGCGGATGGCTGTTCTCATCCAGGTAACTCAGCTCGCGCGCCAGGGCAAAGTCTGTGCTCATCCGGCGGCTGCTGACCAGATTGAAGCCTGTATGTGTCGAGAGGCTCGCCCCGCACTCCGGGCAGGGCATGCCCGGCTGGGCCAGGGCGATGTCGGCAATGAGATCGGCGTTGTAGTCACGCCCAAAGTTGACGTTGAGCAGGTGATACCCCGCCGCGTTGGCGCCCGAAACCAGGTTGGATGAGGCAGGAATTTCACTGTCTACGATGACTCTCACGTTCTTGAGCCCCACCGGCGAGGCGTAGCCGGGCACGGCGCCGCAGGCGCGGATGCTTTCCTCGCCGGCGGGTAGCAGGCGGTCGCAGCCGGTCAGGCGGTGCAGGGCGGCCTCGTTCACCTCGCGGTCGCCGCGCACCACGGCAAAGATCAGTTCTTCGCGCGGGGGTTGGTCCGGGTTGTTAAAGAGCGCTGTCAAGAAAACCGCTTTGGCGGTTCTTGATCCAGAGATTTGCAAGAAGCGCGCCAACTCGGCAATGGTTTTGCATTCGGGGGTAGCCACTTTTTCGACCGGCAAGGCCGCTTCCGGCTCGGCTGGCGTCCGTCCAAAGGCAGCCGCGCCAGGGGCAGCGGCATAGCCGCAATTAGCGCAGCACAGCAGGCTTTCATCCCCGGCCGGATGAGCCCACAGCCAATCGTGAGCAGATTCGCCGCCTGGGCCGCAGTCGCCGAGGCCACCTTGCAGGGGCGCGCCCAACGCCGCAAGCGGCCCGAGCAGAGCCATCGACAAATCCTCGCTCAGTTTTTTTGTCTCATCCGAGGCGTTATTCAAGTGAAAAACTTCCAGCACCTCGCGAGAGCGTGCCGAAAGCAAACCGTTCCCCCGGCGGGCTGTTTCGCCCTCCAGCAGGGCGCGGCGGTAAAGCAGCGTGGGCAGTTGGCGGTGCGAGCGCAGATGGGCGCGGCAGATTTCGCTCAATCCGCCCAGTCCATCCCCGGCAAAGTTCACTTCCATGCCGCCCAGTTCTTGCAGCCCGGCGGCAATCTTGCCGGTCAGCCGATCTATGACGAGTTTGCCCAGCGGCAGCAAGGCCGCCCGACCGCCGCTCAACGGTTGAAAGTACCCCGCTCGCGCAAGAAACTGCTGTCCCGGCAGGTCCAGTCCGGCAGGTGTCTCTCGCTGGGTGCGGGTGAATAGCCGATCGAGGCGCATATTTTAAATAAAGATGTCCATCCACATCGAGAAGGCGCGGTAGAGAGCAGGCGCCGCCGCGTGGTTGGCCCGGCGCATGATCCAGCCTGCCAGCAGCCCCTGGATGAGCAAGAAGGCCAGCCCGAAGAGCATGGTGGGCAGGTCTTCGGTGCCCAGCAAGGCCGGGAACCGCCACACCGCGAACATGATCGAGGTGATGATCCAGCCGCGGATGTCGCCCAACCACCAGGAAAGGCGCGGTTGGATGAAGCCGCGGAAAACGGTCTCTTCGGCCAGCGTGATCAGCAGAGCGAAAAGGAGGTAGGTGATCTGGTCGGTGGACGGCCCGCCCAACACATCCATAACGCGGTTGCGCAGGAAGATGGTCAGCAGGGCCAGCAGGATGCCGATATACATGGCTGGGCGCAGCGTGGCGGTTCCCCAGCCGATGCTGCGGATCGGCTGCCCGCGGATGATAAGGGCCGTCACAAAAGGTAGCAAGCACACCAGCGCCAGCAGCAGAGGGCGCAGAAGAGGCTCGGCAGTAGCAGAGACGTTCAGCGAACTCATGAAGCGCTCGCCGATCTGTCCGGAATACACCGCGAAGGAAAATACCACGATCAGTACGTACAACCCAAGGGCTACCAGCCCGTCGCGGCGAGGATACTTAAAGCCCAAACGGGGCTGGCGCAGCTTGGGGGCGAGCGAAAACAGCCACACCACCGCCACCACGCCCAACCATTCGGCCACATAAGGGGCATATTGAGTAATCATTCTTCGTCAGTTCCTTCGTCTGCAGGTTGGATCGGTTGGGTGAGTTCAATGTCGCTTTCCACCTGCACTTCGATGTGCTCTTCCATGCGCACTTGCCCGCGCAGAAAAGCGCCTTCTTCGGTAGCCAGCGATACCACGGTCACATCACCCCACACGCGGCCCGTGCCGCGGATTTCGAGCTTTTCGGCAGTAATGCTGCCGTTGACCGTGCCGGCAACCACCACGGTGTTGGCTTTGAGCATTTCGCAAATCACTCGCCCGGTTTCGCCAATCACGATCAACCCGCGCACGGTGATATCGCCTTCGAACGCGCCTTCAATGCGCACCCCGCCGCTGCCGCGCAGATTGCCTTTCCAGACAATCCCTGGCCCCAACACCGAGGTAACCCGCTCGGTGGGCGTGACGGCTGCGGCAGACGGAGTTTGTGGTTTTCGGAACATAGACCCTCCCGTTCAATCCTCGTTTATACCACATCCGGGGCGGATTTGCGTTCGAAATCTCCACGGCGTGCTGCGCCAGGGCTCAGGGGTGCTTTGAATGCCCACCCGGGGACCAATGAGTACCTCATTGTCTGGCACGCCCGGTCCTGCTTCAATATATAACTCACCGGAGGGGTCGCATAGATTGATACCGTTTTGCTGCCCGTCCAGTCCCAGCGCCCGGCACAACTTGCCGGGGCCGTCCGTCCAGCGGGCCGGGGGCACGCCCGCCCGGCGCGCAGACATCTCCTCCAGCCCTTCCACCGACTGAATGGCGCGCAGCAGCACTGCCGCCGGAAAGCCCTCAGCCTCGGTGACTGCATTCAGCAGCCAGTGCATGCCGTAGGTGAAATAGATGTAAGCGCGCCCAGGCGGGCCGTACATTACCGCGGTGCGGGGCGTTTTCCCGGCGCGGGCGTGGCAGGCCAGGTCTGTTTCGCCAATATAGGCCTCGGTCTCCACAATCCAACCCGAAAGGCGCGCGCCGTTCAGGCTACGCACCAGGCGCATGCCCAGCAATCCCCTGGCCACTTCCAGCGTAGGGCGAGCGAAAAAAGATTGCAGCAAACAAGGTGAGCACATACAGGTATTTTATATTAGAATCAATTCAGACGGTATCACTCTGATTGGATAGCGTCACGCTCTTCATGCGAAGTGATGCCCATAGGAGACTATATGAAAATCCGAAAAGACCCCGGTTTAACCTTTGACGACGTGCTGCTCGTTCCACGCCGATCCAACATTCGCAGCCGCAAAGACGTTTCCACCGCGGCTCGCCTGACTTCAACTATCACCCTGCAAATGCCGATTGTTTCGGCCAACATGGACACCGTCACCGAGACGCGCATGGCTATTGCCATGTCGCGGGCGGGCGGAATAGGCATTCTGCACCGCTTCATGTCCATTGAGCGCCAGGTGGAAATGGTCATGCGGGTCAAGCGTGCCGAAAGCATGGTGGTAGAAGAACCGCTTTCCATCCAGCCGGATGCGACCGTGCGCGAGGCGCGCGTGATGATGGCCGAAGCCGAGGTGGGCGGGCTGATCGTGGTGGGCCCCGAAAGCCGTCTGCTGGGCATGGTCACCGCCCGCGATGTGCTGCTGGCGCCCGATTCCGCGGCGTCCGTGAGTTCGGTGATGACCCCCGCCGAGAAACTGTTTACTGCCCAAGAAGGCGAGACGCTCGAATCAGCCCGGGCGCTGCTGCACGAGCACCGCATTGAAAAGCTACCCCTGGTCGATGCTGCCGGGCGCGTGACCGGTTTGATCACCGCCCAGGATATCGTCAAGATTGAAGATCACCCCAACGCCACCAAGGACGGGCGTGGGCGCTTGATGGTGGGCGTGGCGGTGGGCGTGCGCGCCGACGACCTGGACCGCGCCGTGGCTTGCGTGGAGGCGGGCGCGGACGTGCTGGTGCTGGATATTGCCCACGGGCATTCTGAGCATACGATGGACATGGTCACCCGGCTGAAAAAGCGCTTGAGCGTTCCGGTGATCGCCGGGAACGTGGCTACCCCAGCCGGGGTGCTGGATTTGGCTGCCGCGGGCGCGGATGCCGTCAAGGTGGGGGTGGGAGCCGGCTCCATCTGCATCACCCGCATCGTGACGGGCTTTGGCGTGCCGCAGCTAACCGCCATTGCTGAATGCGCCGAAGAAGGCCAGCGCCTGAACGTGCCGATCATTGCCGATGGCGGGGTGCGCACCTCGGGTGACCTGGTCAAGGCCCTGGCAGCCGGGGCCAGCACGGTGATGCTGGGCAGCATGTTGGCTGGCACCGATGAAAGTCCCGGCGCGCCGGTGGTCAAGGACGGCCGCCGCTACAAGGTGGTGCGTGGAATGGCCTCACTGAGCGCAAACGTGCAACGCCGTGCTGTGGATAAAGGCGAGGTCTCGGAAGAGGATTACGCCGAGGTAGTTCCGGAAGGCGTCGAGGCGATTGTGCCGTACCGTGGATCGGTGAATGATATCCTCCACCAGTTGGTGGGCGGGCTGCGCTCCGGCCTGAGTTACGCTGGGGCCGCGAGCATCGCTGACCTGTGGGACAAAGCCGAGTTTATCCAAATGTCCCAGGCCGGCATGACCGAATCCGGCTCACACGATGTAGGGAGAATATAACCGCTCTACCGAATATAAGCTGAATGCGGGTGCATTGCACCCGCATTCAGCTTATATTCGGGCATTTATTTCATTCGCAAGCGGGGGTTTTGTTCCAGCGTTTTGCGCAATCCGTCAGTCAAGGATACCGTGGGGCGATAACCCAGATACTGTTGCGCCAGGGTCAGGTCGGCGCACATGCGGCGCACCCCGCCCTCGTTGCGCGGGTTGTAGATCACTTCGGGAGAGCCCCCGGTCACCTCGATCACCTGTCGAGCCAGTTCTTGCACCGAGGTCTCGACTCCGCTGCCCACGTTGATGATGCGCTGGTTGATATCGGGGGCAGACGAGGCGGAGACCGCCGCTTGAACCACGTCGTCGACGTACACATAATCGCGAGTTTGGGAGCCGTCGCCGTGCAGCACAAGGGTGCCCTGGTTCCAGGCCTGGCGTAGGAAGTAAGGGATGATCGGTGCATGAACGGGAGGTAGATGCTGGCCCGGCCCGTAGGCGTTGAACACGCGCAAGCAAACCGATTCGATTCCCCACAACATCCCGATCGAGCGAACATAATATTCGGCGGCAACTTTCGAGACGGCGTAAGGGGAGCGCGGGTTGGGCTGCAGCGACTCGGTGAGAGGCTGCTCTGTCTGGTCGCCGTATACTGTTCCGGAGGAAATGAACACCACCCGCCTGACGCCGACATCGCGCATTGCTTCCATCAAGGTCACCGTGCCGCCCACATTAACCAAGTTGTATTCGCGCGGGTAAAGCACCGATTCGGGCACCGAGACGCGCGCTGCCAGGTGGTAGACGCAGTCTACGTCTTGCAGCAGGGTCCACAGCTTGGGGCGGTCGTTGATGTCGCCGCGTGTGAGGAATACATCCGGACTCAGCACATCTGGGCTGCCGGTGGAGAGATCATCCAGCGCGCGCACGGTGTGGCCCTCGTCCACCAGCCTGTTTGCCAGGGCCGAGCCTAAGAATCCAGCCGCTCCGGTAATAAGAAATCGCATGGGTTTGATTATAATGCGTGCCCGGGATATTGGGCCTTACAGATAGCAAACCGTCTGTGCCGGGGGGGCTTACCGAAACCGGAGTTTCGTCAGGTGGGTTTGGTGACAGTTTTTACAGGCGCATATGAGCAAAGCGGGATAGAATAAAATATCCCACAATATTGATAAATTTGGAGGAAGTTCAGATGTCCAAGGCATTGCAAGGTTTGGAAGAAGCGTTCGCGGGCGAATCACAAGCACGCAACAAGTACATGGCTTTCGCCAAGAAAGCCGATGAAGAGGGCTACCCCCAGGTAGCGCGCCTGTTCCGCGCCGCGGCTGAGGCCGAGTTCATCCATGCGCAAAATCACTTTCGCGCCCTGGGTGGCGTGAAATCAACCGCCGAGAACTTACAGGAAGCCGTTAGCGGCGAGAATAATGAAGTGGTCAGC
Organism: Anaerolineaceae bacterium; assembly: GCA_016927865.1. Taxonomy (GTDB): domain Bacteria; phylum Chloroflexota; class Anaerolineae; order Anaerolineales; family Anaerolineaceae; genus Anaerolinea. The sequence goes on along the minus strand of JAFGLU010000137.1, from coordinate 5,431 downwards.
ATGTACCCGCCCTTCATCGAGGCTGCTGTGGCTGAAGGCAACAAAAAGGCCGAGATCACTTTCAAGTGGGCCTGGGAAGTGGAGAAGGTGCACGAAGCGCTTTATCGCGACGCGCTCGAGTCGTTGGGCAAAGAAGAAGAAAGCTTTGACTACTACGTTTGTCCCATCTGCGGGCACACCCATGCGCGTAATGCTCCCGATAAGTGCCCCGTGTGCGGAACTCCCGGCAGCCGCTACATACAGATGAAGTAATTTCCCTTCTTAGACTCCGACAAAAAAAATGCGGCCCGATGGGCCGCATTTTTTTTGTCGACTGTTTTTCTTACTTCCGCAAGGTCAACACCGCCGGGACACGGTCGAACATCCAGAATCCCACCGGCAAACCGATGATGGTCGCGCACAGCGCATAGGCTGTTTCCATCCACAAGGCAGAGAACCACCAGCCGATTAAGATAAAGTAGATCGAGCGCAGCAGGATGTTGATCTGGCGCGGCTCCACCGCCTGCTCCATCATATTGCCGTCTGCGCGGCGGTAAACGCGCACCTGGCGGGTGGGCTCGCGCAGGGCAACTACCTTGGGAATCATATTGAGCATGGCGACGCCCAGGGGAATACCGATGATCGTGATCATCAAAATCCAGGCGATGATCATCCACACCTGGCCCAGCCAGACGCCGATGAAGGCAAACCACAAAAGCTGCAATAGACAGCCGGGCTGCCGCTGAGTTTCTACAACGACTGTTGAATTGTTCGACATGGTTAAGCTCCTTCTCTCGCGCAAAACGGTCAATCATGGATCGTTGCGATGGTACTGGGTGTCTTTCCATCCAGCTCGCATTGATCTTGTTTCATAATGCTATACGCGAAAAAAGGAGAAAAGTTGCGGACACAAGAACCGGGTAGCACTGCACCCAACCATGGTCGGTTGTGTATGGCGCCCGAAGCTTGCGATACCGGCTCCACGGTGAACTGCGGTGCTACCAGAGGCCGCAATCAAGGCTCGTAGCAGGCTACCTGGTTTCGCCCGGCGGTCTTGGCCTGGAACAGGGCTTTGTCGGCCTGGTCGAGGAGTTCTTCCAGCCCGATATCTGCCCCTTCTAGAGATGCCAGCCCGATGCTGATGGTAATGTTCAGCGGGCCAACTCGGGTTTCAAACGGGCAGCAGTTCACTTCGTGCAAGATGCGCTCAGCAGCTTTCACTGCACCTTCCAGGTCGCTTTCAGAGAGTAGAATGCAGAACTCTTCTCCGCCGTAGCGGCAGACCAGGTCGATCTCGCGCAGCACGCCCCGGAAGCGGTTGGCCATTTGCTGAAGAACAACATCGCCAACCGGGTGACCGTAGGTGTCGTTGACAGCTTTGAACCGGTCAATATCCATGATGAGCACAGATAACGGTCGGGTGAAGCGGCGGCTGCGTTCCAACTCGTGACGGGCCAGTCCAAAGAAGCCTCGCCGGTTATACAGCCCCGTCAGCGGGTCGGTGGTGGCCCATTGTTGCAGTTCAGAGTGCAAGAGGGAGTTTTGCAAGGCTACGCCGGCCTGGTTGGCGAACACCCGCGCCGCGAGGATCTCTTCGGCTGAGAAAGGTTGAACGATCTGTCGACCGACGTTGACCAGGCAGACGATCTCGTTGCCCGCCAGCAGAGGCAGGCTGAGGAAGCTGTGGGTGAGTTCGGGTCGGTCCCAGTGCCTGATGCGCGGGTCAAGCTGCGCATCATCCACAGCCAGAGGTTGCTTGGTGCGCTTCACATGTTGGAAGATTTCATCAGTGATGGGTGATTCAACGCCGATGAGATCGTCTCCACTAGGAGAATTGTGCTGGGCAACCAGCTTGAGCGTATGTTCGTGAACCTCGAAGATGACCAGGTCGTCGAATCTTAACAGCGTGGGCAAGTGCAGCTTGATCCGACGGATGACTTCGGGATAATCCAGGGTGGTGGTGAGGGCAGCCGTGGCCTGGCGAAGTTTTTCGGACTGAGCCAATTGAGCCTGGGCCATTTCTAGCGATTGGATTTTTGCCAGTACCAGTGCAATTTGGGCAGCAGCCTGTTCCAGCAGGGTTGTCTCGCGCCGGGTAAAGTGATGTAGCCCGTTGAAACTGACTAGAATCGCGCCCAGGGCAATTCCGCCCGAGATGAGCGGCGAGCCCAAAAAGGAGGGCAGCGGGAAAGACAGGGCCCAATCCAGGTCAATCAGCTCTCCGGTGAGCACGTCATCCAACGCCAGCGGACGCCCGGCATCCACCAACGCGGCGGTAAGCGTGCGGTTGTCCGATCCGCTGAGAACCTTGTCAAATCCTTCCAGGCCGATACCCCATTTGGCCAGTGGGGTAGATTGGCGGGTCACCTCATCCCAGGCGGCTATGTAGCAGCCGTCGGCTGCTAGCAGCGCCCCCACGCGCTCGGCAATTCCTTGCAAAGCTTGTTCTGCCCGCCCTGCCTGCAATGATATTTGCGTGATCTGGTTGAGGATTTCGGTCTGGCGGGCGGTGCGCCGGGTGTTTTCTAGCAGGAAGTGGTTTTCCAGCACCAGGCTGGCCTGTTCGACCAGGGACACGATCACCTTGCGAGTTTGCTCGTCAAAGTAATCAAGCTCTTCCGATTCGATATTGAGCACGCCCAACACACGGCTGCCCGATTTGAAGGGGATGGCAAATTCGCTGCGTGTGCTTTCCGAGCCGACTATGTACAGCGGCTCTTGGCTGACATCCGGCGCATAGACGGGCCTCCCGGAGCGAGCTGCTGAGACGGTCAGGCCGTCTCCGGCAATCAACAGCGGGTGGGGAGGTTTGAGAATCCAACCGGCTTGTTGAATGATGTTCAGTCGCTCGCTTTCTTCATCCATAATCAGCATGGAGCAGTGCCCAACGTTGAACTCTCGCCGGACGGCATGCACAAATTGTTCGGCCAGGGCATTCAAGTTGCCGCCAGGGATGAGCAGCGGTGTGAGGGCGCGGAAAAGCGAGCCGGCCTCGCTCATCTCGCGGTGAGCGGTGGCGAACAGGCGCGCGTTTTCAATGGCAGAGGAAGCCTGATCGGCAAAAGTTTGCAAGATCAGCCCGTGGTGGGCGTTGTAGAAACTAGCCTTCCGGCTGCAGACGTTAATGAACCCCACCACCTGCCCGCGGGCACGAATCGGCGCCGCCGCCCAGGACCGAATCCATTCTGCGTTGGGAAGCTTGATCCAATTGGAGTTGCGGCGGGTGTCGGGAACGAACATGCTCTGGCCGGTTTCCACCATGCGCGAATAGGTGCCAAACGACTCCAACGTTTGCGGCCACAAGCCATCCAAAGAAGGGGTTCCTTCCGGATAGCCGTGCGCGGTGACAATGTCAATCTTTCCGCTGTCGATCATCATGATATCGGCTGCGTCATGCGGTACCACCCGGCCGAGGATGGTCAAAATCCGGTCATTGACCTGGCTGACAGTCATGGTGCTGTTCAAGGCAGAGGCCACATCGCGCAGGGCTTCGGCCAGGTTGCGGTTGTCTCGTTCCACTTCCATCAGGCGGGAATTTTCCAAAGCGATGGCTGCCTGGCGGGTGAAAGCCTGAAACACTTCCAGTTCGATGCGTTTCCACTGCGTCGGCTGGCGATAAAACACCAAAACCACCGCGCTGACCTGTTGTTCAAAGATCAAGGGCAGCACGCCCGCTGCTGAAAGGTCTTGCAATTCGTCGTTCCAATAGATCCAGGGCGGGGATTCGGCCGGGTTGGAGAGGTCGTCAAGCAAGAGGGGCGATTTGAGCGAGAGGATATCCTTGTTCTGCGGGCCGTGCAGGTGGGCGGTGATGGTGGCGACGGTCTGCGCGCCGATGCCCACGTGCCAGGCGCAGGTGTACTGGTTGCTCTGCTCGAGCAGGAACATGGCAGCTTGCTGCACGCCGGTCAGTTCCTGGGAGGCTTTACCAATGGCCTTCACCAGGTCAGAGAGGTTATAGTTGCGGTTCAGCCGCTCGCTGTGGATGATGAGCTTGGCCATCAGCCGGTTGTTTAGCTGTGAATCCTCAAAGACGCGGATGCGCTCTGCGGCGGCGCCCAACTGGCGGCAAATGATACGCGCCAGGTCCAGGTCGCGCTCTTGCCAGCGATTGGGCAGCGCGCCGGCCAGGCTCAGCCGCCCTACTACTTCTCGACCAACCAGGATGGGCAGGCTGATGGTGCTGTGAATGCCCGCGCTCTTCAGCGAGTTGCCCACTTCCAGCAGTTTGGGCGGCAGGGTCAGGGACTGCCAGTCGTGGATGAGAATTTCCTGGGCGGGTTGAATGCCGTAGACTTCGGTGATGCCGCTTAAAAGCTGGCTGCCATTGGGTAAATTGTAGCTGGCCTGAATGTCGTTCAGGGTGATTTCGCCAGCGTTGGCTTGCATCAAGCGCACGGCATCCCTCACGGCATGATCGGCCAGCTCGGGCAGGCTTTCGGCGCTGAATGCCGAGTTCATCAGAATGTTCAGCGAGTTTATCTCGGCAGCGCGCTGCTGCAAAGACAGGGTCGCGTTGTGCAGCTCGCCGGTGCGTCGTTTCACCCGCTCTTCCAACTGCCGGTTCAAATCTTCCACGGCGTTTTGCTGGCTGGTGATCTTTTCAATCATCTGGTGAATCGATTGCCCAACTTGATTTAACTCTACGGTGGGCATGGCTGGAACACTGACGGCTTTGCCTTCGATGGAAACTGTTTCAGCGAGTTCTCCCAACTGCCGCACCGGTCGGAAATAAAAATACCACAGCGCCAGGGCCGCCAGGGCCGTCAGGAGAAGGGCAAGCAGCGCATACAAAAGCATGTTAGCAGTCTGCTGCTGCTGTATGGCTGCGATATTTTGCTGGTGATCCACCAGCCGGATGAATATTGGATTGTCTTGCGCGGTGGCGCTTGGGACGGGGAGGGCCGTGAAGGAAATGATTTCCCCGGGAAGCCACAACGATTGGGGATCGCCGCTGGCAGCCTTGTTTGCCAGGGAGGCGAGATCGGCGGGCAGCGTGGGTTGGCTGCCTGAATCGGCCAGAATTTCCCCCTCGGCGTTCACCAGCAGCAAGCGCGAGGGGAGCAGGGAGTCTTGTGTGGAAGTTGGGCTGGGGAGGAGATTGCCCCAGGCTTCGGCGTTTTGCTGGGACGGCAAACCGTTCAGAATGGTGGCGGCGGCGGCAAGGTCTGATTCGAGCAAGGCCAGGCGGGCTTCGGCCAACCCGGCCCGAGACATGGGAACATGCAGCAGCAGCGCGGCAGCCAGGATAATGCAAGCTCCCCCAAATGCCAGCCAGGAAGCGCGCACTTGCACCGTGATTCCGGCCAGCTTGTCCAGTAAAGCGCGCATTTCGCCTTCCCTACGGTTCAATCTAAGAAAATACGTAACTGCTCAGAGGGTGGGGAAAGTTCCTGAATTTGAGGTGTATGTGGGGTGCTTCGCACCCCACATACACCTCAAATTCAGGTTT
>JAFGLU010000136.1 GCA_016927865.1 Anaerolineaceae bacterium | reverse complement strand
GTGCAGGGTCTTTGCTTTGTGGCCGTATACCCCAGGGGTGATCGTGTTGAAGTTGTCCACCTCCAGCACCGGGAAGCGGTGGAAGCCGTCGGCCCGGTAGAGGGCGGGTCGGCGCACGTAGGGCAGCGCATCCGTGCGGCCCATCACGCCCACGGTGAACTCACGCCCCGAGAGATAGGTCTCGACCAGGGCCGGTTGTTTGTAGGATTCAATAGTCCAGCGCACGCGCGCTCGCAGCGCCACCTCGTCGTGAACGATAGAGCCGTTGTCCATGCCCATGCCAGTGCCTTCGCGGGCTGGTTTGACGAACAATGGGAAGGTCAGGTCGGCGTCCAGCGGCTCGCAGCCGGTGGAGAACTCCTGGAAGGGGGCGGTGGGCAGGCCGTGATCGCGCCAGATGCGCTTGGTCATGGTCTTGTCCAACCCCACGGCATTGGCCAGCACGCGCGAGGCGGTATAGGGCACGCGCAGCATTTCCAGCAGCGCGGGCACCTGGGCTTCGCGCCCATCGCCCATCATGCCTTCGGCGATGTTGAAGCAAATATCCGGATGGTATTCGCGGATGGTATCGAGCAGGGTATAGTCGGCGGAAAGGAAACGGGTGGTATGACCGTCGGATTCGATTGCGTCCTGAATGGACTGGATCGTTTCTCTGCGGTCAAACTCCGCGCCGGCATCGGCGGGTGCATCGATCGGCAACGCTGTCTCCCCCTTCACGTTGGCGATTACGGCAACCCGCCAGGGTCGCGCCGGTCGCGGACGACGACTGGGAGGCTTATCGGAGTCTTGCTCCTGTTCTTGCTCAAACAATTTATTGAGGTCCATGGGTCATTCCTTATTGACACTAAAACCGATTCTAGCGATAACATTTTCTCGCCAAGCGGCGGATTATATCACCCTCGTGCAAAAAGTAAAGAGTTCTGTAAGGCAATTCATGAATTGCCCTTACAGAACTTCCCAATTTTTTCCCAACCGTTGGGCACGCCCACCCAGGTCCGTAGGGGGCGGGTTTCCCGCCCCGACCGCGCCCCATATGCACAAGCCTCGGCCCATATCCTGGGCTTTGGCTATCGTGTAGGGAGTAATTCATGAATTGCCCCCTATGGTCTTCTCAAAGTCGTTCGGCATTTTGTCATCCCCCATCCCCGACCCTTCTCCCGGAGGGAGAAGATCTCAGATTCTTCCCCCTCTCCCCCCGGGAGAGGGCAGGGTGAGGGTCTTTTTCTATATTGAGAAAGTTACAAATTCCCCCCTGCACAATCTTGCATTTCCTTTCCGCCTGGGGTATCCTTACCCTTGGGAATGGATAAGTCCCGGTGGGCTTTGCGGTCTTCAAAACCGTTGGCGGGTCGCGTTGCGGGCCGCGGTGGGTTCGACTCCCATCCGTTCCCGCCTTCTATTTAATGGTTTCTCGCCAAATAATTGGTATTTTTTTGTAAGTGTTTGTGCGGCGCAGCCGCACAAACACTTGTAAAAAATCAATCACCAGCTTTGTGGGAGGCCATTTAACCGCCAGGAGAAAGTGGTGGACATCAACTTAAATTTAGCCACGCTAGAACCGCTGGTGCGGCAGGTTTTTTCGATCGAAGATATTACCCTGGGTGATCTGCAAAAGGACCGCTTCCTGGTGCGCTACCGGGGGCGGCTGTTGGGCGCCGACAGCGAAACCTCTTACGATCAGTTGTCCGCGCTGCTCAAGCCCTACGACCTGACCCCTTTGTTCCGCTGGGACGAGGGCCGCCACATGATCTTGCTGCTTCCAGGCCAGCCCACTCCGAAACCTTCCAACCCGTGGGTCAACCTGGTTCTCCTAATCGTCACCTTTTTCAGCGTCATGGTCACCGGGGCTTTGTTCAGCCTGCAAGGCGAATTGTCCGAAGATTTCGGACAGGCCGCCTTGCAACTGTTTCGCGAGGGTTGGCCCTTTGCCGTCTCCATCCTGGCGGTGCTGGGCGCGCACGAATTCGGCCACTACCTGGTGGGGCGCGCCCACGGCGTGCACGTCACCCTGCCCTATTTCATCCCCATGCCGATTCTGAACCCGTTCGGAACGATGGGCGCGTTTATCAGCATGAAGGAACTGCCTAAGAACCGCAAGGTGCTGCTGGATATCGGCCTGGCCGGCCCCTTTGCGGGGGTGCTGGTGGCGATCCCGGTGCTCATCCTGGGCCTCATGCTGTCCACGCTCGAGCCCATCCCGATGGAAATTCCAGAAGGAATGTACTTGCAGATGGAGGGCAATTCGCTCCTTTATCTGTTGCTCAAGTTCCTGGTCTTTGGGCAGTTGCTGCCGCAGCCGGTATCCTATGAAGGGCTATCGCCGCTGCTCTACTGGGTGATGTACTTCTTCACCGGGCGACCCTTTCCCTTCGGCGGCCTGGACGTGACCATTCACCCGGTGGCATTGGCCGGTTGGGGCGGGCTGCTGGTTACTGCGCTCAACCTGCTCCCCGCCGGGCAATTGGATGGCGGTCACGTCATCTACGTGCTGCTGGGGCGCGATCGTGCCCGGCGCCTGCTGCCCTTCGTGCTCATCACCACCTTCTTGCTGGGTTTTGTTTCGCCAAGCTGGTGGCTGTGGACCCTGTTGATTTCAGTCTTTGGCCGGGTGAACGCCGAGCCGCTGGACGAGATCACCCCGCTCAACCCCGCCCGCAAGGTCATGGCGGTGGCGGCAATGGTCTTGTTCGTCCTGGTCTTCACCCCCGTGCCGTTGTTGATCAAGATGTAGAAATTCGCTGTCAGCTATCAGCCGTCAGCCACAAGCCAGAATTAATTAACGCGATCCGTTCTGCGTCTTTCCACGTAGGGACACGGGGAAAAGCGCAGACTCACGGGTGATTCATCAACCCCCGTGTCCGTTTATGAGCAAGCATAGGGGGCGTTGGCGGAAATCTGCGTCTTGTGCAATCCCTCCGCGGTTCCTCTTATCTTCCCTTATCCCTCATCCCCTCTGCGCCTCTCTGCGTCCTCCGCGTCTCTGCGGTTCCTCTTATCTTCCCCTCTCCCTCATTCCCTCTGCGCTGCTCCGCGTCCTCTGCGTCTCTGCGGTGCACTCTTCTCTTCTTTTTTTACCGGCCAGGCGAAATTAAGCACCTGGTTGACGTATGGAACGAACACCCGCCCATCCTTGCCCAGATTCACCTGCGTGATCGAGGTTGTGTCGATATTCAACCTCTGGAACGAATCCAGCGGCACGTTCAAAAAATACGCCGCCAGCACGCGGATGATATCCCCGTGCGAAAAACATGCCACCAGCCCCTCGGGGTGCTTCTCCGCAATGCTCTCCACCGCTGCCACGCTGCGGGCCTGCATCTCCAGGTAACTCTCCCCGCCGGGGAAGCCAAACCGGCTGGGCGTCTCTTGCAGCGTCTTCCACGCCTTCAGCTTGCGCAGCGCTTTGAGCGGTCTTCCCGTCCAATTGCCAATCTCCACCTCGATCAGCCCTGCTTCAATTTGCACTTCCAGCCCCAGCACCGCCGCCAGTGGCGCGGCGCTTTCCAGCGCGCGCTCCAGCGGGCTGGAATAAATCGCCTGGATGGGCGCGTTTCCCAGCACCCCTGCCAGCGCAACGGCCTGCCTGCGGCCGCGCTCGTTCAGGTGCACGCCCGGCAGCCGTCCGGCCAGGCGGCCGGTAGCGGTAAACTCATTCTCGCCGTGGCGAATCAGCAGCAGGGTGGTCATCGGGTTCCTCCGCGGGGGTAGGTGGGATCAGTTTTTCGGCCTGGGTCTTGCGCCACGCTTCCAGCCGCGCCGTGATTTGCGCTTCATAGCCCTGGTCCGAAGGTTTATAGAAGGTGGTGCCCAGCAGGGGCGTGGGCAGGTACTGCTGGGGGGTGAAGTGCCCGTCAAAGGAATGCGGGTACTGGTAGCCCTGCCCGTGGCCCAGCCCTTGCGCATCCCGGCTGGCGTCCATCAGGTGGATGGGCACCGGCCCGGCCCCCTCGCTTTGGATCGATTCCAGCGCCTTGAAGTACGCCCCCGCCGAATTCGATTTCGGCGCGGTCGCCAGGTACAGGGTCGCCTCGGCGATGGGGTACACCCCTTCCGGCAGGCCGATAAATTCGAAGTTTTGTGCCGCCGCGCTGGCTACCACCATGCCCATCGGGTCGGCCAGGCCAATGTCTTCGCTGGCCAGCACGATCAACCGCCGCAGGATGAAGCGCGGATCCTCACCTGCCGCCAGCATCTTGGCCAGCCAGTAGAGGGCCGCGTCGGGGTCCGAGCCGCGCACCGATTTGATGAAGGCCGAGATCGTGTCGTAGTGCGCGTCGCCGTCCTTGTCGTACAGCACCGCCCGCCGCTGGATGGATTCTTGCGCCACATCCAGGGTGATGTGCTGCACGCCGTTTTCATCCGGCGGTGTCGATTCCACCGCCAGCTCCAGCGCGTTCAGCGCATTGCGCGCATCCCCTCCGGCCACTTCCACCAGGTGCCGGCGAGCGTCGGTGTCCAGGAGAATGTTCTTCCCGCCGTAGCCGCGCTCCGCGTCGCTCAGCGCCCGGTCCAGCAGCGTGCCCAGGTCCTCGGGCGTCAGCGGCTTGACCTCAAAAATGCGCGAGCGCGACACCAGCGCTCGAATCACCTCGAAGAAGGGATTCTCGGTGGTCGCCCCGATGAGGGTGACCATGCCGTTTTCGACGTGCGGCAGCAGCGCGTCCTGCTGGGCTTTGTTCCAGCGGTGTACCTCATCCACGAACAGGATCGTGCGCTGGCGGTACATCTTGCGCCGTTCCTCGGCCTCGCCGATCACCCGCCGCAGCTCGGCCACCCCCGCCAGCACCGCCGAAATGCTCTCGAAGTGCGCGCGGGTGTGCTGGGCAATCAACTGGGCGATGGTGGTCTTGCCCGTGCCCGGCGGCCCAAACAGCAGGATCGACGAGAACAGCCGGTCCGCCTCGATGGCCCGGCGCAGCAGCCGCCCCTGCCCCACGATGTGCTCCTGCCCCACCACCTCGTCCAGCGTGCGCGGACGCATCCGCGCCGCCAGCGGCGCTTCATTCTTCATCCGTTCATCGTGGGCATGGTCGAAAAGGTCCATGCCCTGATTATAACGCGAACCGCGGTTTTACTTATCCAGTGGGGATGCGCCCCATGGTGTCTCCCAAAAAAGAATATGTCGCTGCGAACCACCGTAGGCTTTGCGAAGGTGGTGAAGCAGCCTCCAAATTGGCTAGAAATTTCACTTGGAGGTTGCTTCACCCTGGCCAGGTTCGCAACGGCATAGACCGCTTCTGGTAAATTGTCAACCATTCTTGAGAAGTGGTATACGGCCGAGTTGGGTTGATTACCTTGTGTTACCAGGAAAATTGCCTGAGCGGTCAGATGAGCATATAATTAATACACGTTTATTATTCAGGACAATTCTGTAAATAACAGCCAGTCCGATATATGTACAGAATTATTTCGAATATATTGTAATTGCTTGCGCTGTAGACAGCGCCGAATCAACATGTGACAGGGTTGCTAATGCTTAAAAGCCATATTGATGCTGTTGAAGAACATCTCCTTGCTATCTCCCAGATCCCTGCGAATACAGGTCATGCGTTGCATAAAGGAACCCCGCGAGAAGCTTTTATTAAGGAGTTTCTCGCCAATCATCTAAGCGAGAGAGTCGCTATTGGTACAGGTGAAATAATCGACGCTAACTCAAGACCGAACGAACCGAGAAATCAAATTGATATTGTGATCTATAAGCGTGACTATCCTAAGCTTGATTTTGGTGGAGGCATTAGCGGATTTCTGGCTGAGTCAGTGATAGCGACAATAGAGGTCAAGTCAACTCTGGATAAAGGTGGCATTCGGCAGAGCGTTCGTACGGCAAGAAAGATCAAGCAACTTAGAAAAAGCATCGTTCAGCCTTTTTCAGCAGGCTATCAACCACCAAGCATTCTAAGTTATGTGGTTGCCTATGATGGCCCGGTAGAAATGCAGACTGTTCACAAATGGGTGACGAGTACACATGACTCTGACGGTATTGCTTATCCAGCAATGGGTAACACCGCTGACGCTAGGGTACAGACAGCCAGTCCATCTCTTGATGCGGTTATTGTCTTGGGGAAAGGATTCATGCACTTCGATAATACTCCACTGGATTTCTTGAGCGATGAGATTCGCGCTCAGCATCCTGAAACTAAGTGGATAATTGCAGATACAACGAAAGGCAGTTTGTTTCTTTTATTCATTTTTATTACACAGGCCGTTAGCGGGGTCTCTGGCTCATGGCTTGATTTAGGGCCCTACTTGGAAAGCTTTGCTATACCCTTCACGAGTATAAGAATTGGAGAATAGCCAAGTTAAAAAATCGGAGGGCTGAAACCACATCTATCACCGCATCCCTGGACAAGTTCAATCGTCTGGCGGCTTATCTCGCTAATAGCATCAACCGTTGGACCGTACAGGTATCATATTTGAAATCTGCCCACTAACCGATAGGTAATTCCATGCCCAATCGCATTCTATCCTGGGAGGCTTGCAACAACGTCCGCGACCTCGGCGGGCTGCGCACCGGCGGCGGTCGCATGACCCGTCCCGGCGTGGTCGTTCGCTCCGACACCCCCGCCCGGCTCACCGCGGCGGGCTGGTCGGCGCTGGTTGCCTACGGCATCCGCACCATCATCACCCTCCGCACTTTTGGGGTAACGGAAGAGGAACTCAACTTTACGTCACCCTATCCCGATATCAACCACATCCAGGCGGAAATCGAAGATCTCACCGACGAGGAATTTGTCCAAAAGTGGGTGGACACCAATTTTTGGGGTACGCCGCTCTATTTTCGCGATACCCTCCTGCGTTGGCCGGCCCGGCACGCGGCGGTATTTTCCGCCATCGCCCAGGCTCGCCCCGGCGGCGTTCTTTTCCACTGCAAACGCGGATATGACCGCACCGGCATCATCTCGCTGCTGCTGTTGGGCTTTGCTGGCGTCGTCCTGGAGGATATCGTCGCGGATTACGAGCTCAGCCGGGACGATTTCCGCGCAGAGCTCCTGGCGCGTGAAAATTCTTCCGTTCGTGCTGCCATCCAAAACACGCTGGACGGCTTTGATTTCGACAGCTATCTTCAAATGGGCGGGGTCAGCCCAGACGATTTATCCGCCTTTCGTGAGCGGTTTATAGCGTAGTTCTTCGTAGAGATTCTACTTCCCTTCACGAAAACTTGCCGTTCGGCAGTTGGAATTTGGATTGACTCGTGTAATAATCGGAATCGCTATCAAGCGTAAAGGGAGAAATTATGGCACTCGAAGTTCAGAAGGTTCAGTACTACAACGTAACTGTTCAAGGTCAAATTGCCGAAGGGTCAGAACTGCTTACAACCATAGCTAATTTTGGCGTTGACTTCCTTGCTTATAAAGCAATTCCCCTTGGGTCAAATCAAACCCGGTTTACGCTCTTTCCTGTAGATAGCTCCACGCTAACCATGGGGGCAGGGAAAGCAGGGATCAACCTGGATGGCCCATACCCTGCGATCATCATTGCCGGGGATGAGGAACCCGGGGCTCTGGCGGAAATCTACAGGAGGCTGTTTCAAGCGGGCATCCAGGTTGAAGAATCAAGCGGAATTGCCCACATCAATGGAGGTTATGGCGTTGTCCTATATCTCAAGCCGGAAGACTGTGATCCAGCGATGGCCGCCTTGAATAAGTAAGGTCTTCTGCGTGCCCCACCAATGCCTCAAAATCGCCGTCTTCCCCACCCACAGAGCACTTACCAGTTCGTTTTGTATTTCGAACGGGGCCAAGATCGAGTAAGAGTGAATAATATAGGAAAATGATACCCTTGGCTGACTACGAATTAACCCAAAGTAAACCCCGCCCGCGCCTCGCATGGGGCCTGCTGGGCGTGTTGATCGCCCTAAGCGCGCCCATCGTCCAGGTGCTCTTACGCCCCTTCAACAACATGTTTGAATTTCCCATGGACCGCCTGGTCAGCCTGGCGCCCTTCTGGGTCGCGCTGATCCTTGCCCTGGGCATCGCCCACTTGATCGAGGGCTACCCCCTGGCGACCTTCGGCTTCCGGCGCAGCCAGAAATCGCTCCGTGCCCGCCTCATCGAGTGGATTCTTGCCGTGCTGGCTGCGTTGGTAACCGCCACGGTGATCATCACCTTCTCCACCTACGTTCGCGAGTGGTTGACCGGTGAACCCGCCCCGGTGCTGAAGATCACCCGCATGCTGCCGTATTGGGTCTTGATTCCTGCCTGGATCACCGGCTCGTTCACCGAAGAGGTGCTGTTCCGCAGCTACTCGATTGAGCGTCTGACGCAAATGACCGGGCGGCGCTGGCTGGCGGCCTTGATCACCGTGCTGGCGTTCGCCTTCCTGCACGCCCTCGCCTGGGACTGGATCCACGTACTCACCGCGGTCCTGCCCGGCGGCATCCTCCTCACGCTTTTCTACCTGTGGCGGCGCAACCTCGCCCAGGTGGTGATAGTCCACGCCATCATCAACGCCCCCCTGCTCTTGCTCCCGCTGATCGCACCCTATATGTAGGCTCCGTGGCCACCTGGCGGCTTTGTCCGCCAGGCCCCGCCCTTGCCGTACTCCGCGAACGCCAGCGGTTGGGCGGCTGGCGCAAACTAATCAATTTACCGCGAGAACGAATGGAGAGTCATGATGAAGGATGAAGCGTTAATCCAAAAAGTTGAAGCTTTTTTAGATGAGCAAGAATCCGCTGATAAATTTTCTGGAACAGTGCTAATTGCTCACCATAATCAGCCGATCCTAACAACTGCGCGCGGATATGCGATTCGCCCTGAAATACTTCGCAATCAGCCTGACACCAAATTCAACATTGCTTCTGTCACAAAAATGTTCACGGCGACAGCCGTTATGCAATTAGTTGCAAAAGAAAAACTTGCCCTGCATGTGCCCATCTCGATTTACGATGCCGGCTTGCCCTATGCGGACCAAATCACCATTCATCAGCTTCTGACACACACCGCAGGGTTTGATCGATATTGGAATGACGCATATCGCGCGGCACGCTCTGAACTGCGCACCATAAATGATTACCTGAAGTTGTTTGCCGATACGCCCCTTGAATTTCCACCAGGGACACGCCATCATTATGGCAATTCTGGCTATGTCGTCCTTGGCGCTTTGATTGAGAAAGTTACAGGATTGTCCTATTACGAGTACATGAAAAGCGAAGTTTTCCAATTGGCAGGCATGAAAGATACTGATTTTTACGAAATGGATTTGCCAATTGCCAACTGTGCAAATGGCTACACCCGTGAAAATTGGTTTAGCCCTGCAGATGGGCAGCTTCGCAGCAATCAATTTATCTACGGGGTCAAAGGCAGCCCGTCTGAACATTGCTTTTCGACAGTGCAAGATATTTTTCTTTTCTTTCAAGCACTCCAAACGCAGAAGTTGTTAGACAGTCATTCCATCGAATTGTGTTTCACCCCTCATGCAGCAGGGGACCAAGCCGGTGTAAGTTATGGGTACGGCTTTCATATCATCGATGATGGAAAGCATGGGCTCCTCATAGGCCATGGCGGACGCGCTTTGGGCGGGGACGCATTTGCCGTAATGTATGACCTTGGATACATCGTGATCATTCTCTCAAATTATGACCGTCCATCTGCCCGTGCTGTACTTAACTTTATTGCTGATTTGATAATAAGTTGACTTCAAACAACAAATATAGCCCTTTTTAAACCCAGACCAACAAAAGCATGCACCGGACAAGTGGGGGGGGCTCCGTGGCCATCTGGTGGCTTTTCCCGCAAACTCCCGCCCTTGCCGGCTCAATCTTTTTCGATCAGGTATTGCATAATGGAGGTTCCAATGTCCGAGAAAGTGACGATCGAGTTGCTGAAGGGCTTCCTGGAAGCATTCAACCTTCACGATCTAGATTCCATCATGAGCTTTTTCGCAGATGATTGCGTCTTCTACATGCCCAGAGGCGCCAGGCCTCGGGGCGATCGCTATGTCGGAAAACAGGAGGTTCGGGCAGGGCTGGCAAAACGATTTGAAGGCATACCAGACGTGCATTACGGAGACGACCGGCACTGGATATGTAACGATTTCGGTGTCTCGGAATGGACGCTGACGGGTACATCTACGTCAGGGCAACACATCGAAGTGCGAGGGGTTGACCTGCTGGAGTTCTCTCAGGGAAAGATCATTCGCAAGGATTCGTTCTGGAAAATCCTGGAGTGAACCGCAAGGTCATTGTAGCTACCCGGTGAGATCGCGCGACCTTGTTTCTGCATTGCACAGCAAGTTAACCCGGTGTTCGTGCCTTTGCTGTGCATCGACAAGTGCAGACGCTTCACGGGCGTCTGGTAGCTTTTTCTGCCAGGTCCCGCCCGTGCCGTGCGCCGCGAACGCTGACCCTTGCTTGCAAAAACCGTATATACTATGCATAACCTTCAGAATCACGCCATGTTACCCCAAAAACCTTCCTACGCTAAATTAACAGCCCGAATGATTGCCTTTGCGCTAGATTACATCTTTATCGCTGGATACCTTATCTTTGTCGTTGCGATTGGCGTTGCGCTCAACACATTTTTCCCTGCGGTCACAAACAGGCTGTTCTCCAATCCGCTATCCGGCCAAATGACAGGCTTTTTGATACTAACCTTGCCAGTGAGCCTATACTTTGTTCTGTTCGAATCCTCGGCTGAGCAGGCCACATGGGGCAAGCGGAAAAGGGGACTGCAAGTCACCCGAACAGATGGCTCGCGCTTGAGTTTTCTGCGCGCCGCCAGTCGCACTTTGCTCAAATTCATTCCCTGGGAGTTGGCGCACACGTGCATTTGGCAGATAAGTTTCGCCCAACAAGAGCCTTCGCCAATCATCACGTTGGGATTTGTGCTGGTTTGGATATTGATCGGCGCGAACATCGTCAGCCTGTGGATAAGCCCCACCAAACAAACGCTGTATGATCGGCTTGCAGGTACCCACGTTGTGGTCAGTAGGGTGCTTCATTACGAAGTCAAGGAAATGCGATGAGCAAAGAAACAAAGATCGTCATCGGTGTTGTAACCGGTCTGTTTGCATGCAGTTTGATCGTTGGTTTATTGCTGGTTGCAGGCAGTGGATTGTATGCTGCCCGTTCAGCAGCTCAGCCATCCGCCCAGTATTTCATGACCATTGGTGAGCTGCTGGCCAAAAAAGATACCATGCTGGATAAGCAAGTTCGAATCTCAGGGGCAGTGATGGGTGATTCGATTCAATTCGATGAAGCCACCGGAAAATTAACATTTTTCATAGCCGATGTGCCGGCCGATTATGCTCAGGTTGAGGAACAAGGCGGTTTAGCAGTTGTATTGAAAAATGCAGTAGACGACCCCAATCGTCAAACAATTCAAGTTGTTTATACCGGGGTCAAACCAGACCTGCTCCGTAACATGTCCCAGGCGATCATTGTCGGCAAGCTAGATCAAGAGGGCACGTTTCAAGCTGAGGAAATTCTATTAAAATGCCCCTCTCGTTACGAAGAAGCCGTTCCAGACCAGGTAGTTGAAAGGCCGTAGAATGCTCAAGAAATATATCGCTTTCGGCTTGGTCATTCTCGTCTTGGGCGTGATCTTAAGCAAGGTTGAAATTCACACTGTGGATGGAAAACCGCCATTTCTGATTGCACTCCTCATCTTTTTCCTGTCCATTGCATCGACCGTTGGGTCTGGTTACCTGTCATACATCTTTTGGTTCGATGTACCCAATGCTCGAGAGAAAGCAAATCGTTTTACGGAGCGATTTCCATTCTATAACCCAATATTTATATTTTGGTTTGTGCGGATCTGTTATCCGATCATGACGCTCTTTCTTTTAGGTTTGGTCTTATTGGTGTTTGGCGCTTTCTAGCACTCCTGTAGGCCTGGTATCCTTACCTGGCGCTCCCCCGAGGCGTATAAGAGCAGGGGAATCCAGCCCGTCGTCTGCCCCGGCACATTCCTTGCCAACCAGACCTGTCAGGTTTTCCTTTTCTAATAAAAAAATCCCCCTTGACAACACAGAACCAATGTTCTATTATTGTATTGTGCCCTTTTCTGCAAAAATCCCGTCCCAACCCGTTGCTCCCTGCCCCCAGGGTACATTCGTTCCATTCGTTTTTTTAAAATCCCCACCGCTCGCAACAGACCAATTGTGATACCATCGAAATTAGTAATCTTGCCCCCGAGTGCGCGCCTGTTCAAAAAAAAGGATTCTCCCATGAGCAATGATGCCGTAAAAATTGTTCGGAACAAACTGAGCAGCTATCCGCGCCAGGAGGGCATGACCTGCGGCGAGACCAATGCTCGGACGATTGTGGAAGGTTTTGGCCGTTCTTATAAACCGCTAGCCAGCCCCCCTTTGCGGGTGAAATGGGTTGGCTTTTCTTATCCTAGAGACATTGAAACGCTCCTTCGGCACAATGGCCTGAGCGCTTCCGTCCGGCACGCCTCCAGGCTGGAGGACCCGGCCCGGTTGAAGCTCATCATGGCACACATCGATCGCGACGAGCCGGTAATATTGGCCATTGGCGACGGTCATTTGCAGCGCAACACCGATTCGCCGCTGGCTCGTTTATTTGTGGGACATTTCATAACGGTTTACGGGTATAACCTGGAACAACAAATCTTCTATATTTACGATTCGTGGCTCGATGGAGATTTTGACGGGGAAATCCCGGTGGGAAACGAGGTGCGCAGCTTTTCGGTTCTGTTGCGGGATTGGCGCGGCCCACTTTACTATCCGTTGATCGGTATGAAGCACATCTATATCCCTGTGAGTGTTATGTCTGACTCGGAGCCGGGTTAGGAGGTTCTTAGGCGCAAGGGGATATTGCTTTTGTAGCTACTCATAGAGAGAAAACATCCTTATTTAAATTTCTCTCCCCATTCGCGATTATTCGCGAAGCCCTGGCCTTGCCAGGTCATTCGCGGATCACCCTCTTCTCTTCCAATATGCTGTACAATACCCCTATGCCCGGAATCCTCTACGCCCTGATCACGGTTTTCGCCTGGGGCACCTGGCTGACCCCCTCGCAGAACATCCCCTTCCGCAACCAGCAGATCAAAACCTTCTACGTGGCCGCCGCCAATCTGGCTCTGGCCCTGCTGGTTCTGCTCGTCCGCGGCGCCGAAGGCCTCACCTGGGCCGTCTTCTGGTCGCCCTTCCTCGGCGGGCTGGTGTGGGCCGTCAGCGGCTTTCTGGCCTTCACCGGCACCAACCGCCTGGGCATGGCCCGCGCCTTTGGCATCTGGGCCCCGGTCAACGTGCTGGTCAGCATCCTGTGGGGCGTGCTCCTCTTCGGCGAACTCATCCATGATGGCCCCCAACGGCTGGCCCTGTTCGCCCTGGCCCTGGTCATCGCCCTGGCCGGCGTCCTGCTCATCATCTTTGCCAAAGGCCTGCGCGCCTCCGGCCCCGCCGACCCCCACGCCCGCGCCGGGATTCTGGCCGCCCTGGGCGCAGGAGTCTTGTGGGGCAGTTACTTCATCCCCGTGCAGCTTTCCGCCGCCTCCATGTGGGTGGCGGCCTTCCCCCTGGCCGTGGGCATCTTTGTGGGCAGCGCCTTCCTGGCAACCTTCACCCGTCAACCCCTGCGCCTTGAACGCCCCAGCCACTATGCGCGCGTCCTGTCCACCGGCTTGTTGTGGGGCATTGGCAACTATGGCATGTTGCTGCTGGTGAGCGAGTTCGGCGCGGGGCGCGGCTTCACCATCTCCCAGTTGGGCATCGTCGTCAACGGCCTGATGGGTGTTTACCTCCTGAAAGACCCCCCGCCCCGCTCTCGTGCCGCCGCCCTCACCCTCATCGGCTGCGTCCTGGCCACTCTCGGCGGCATTCTGATGGGTGGCGGACGGTAAACCGAAGTGTGCTAGAATAACCCCAAGGAGCCCTCTTCTATGCCCAATCTCGCCTTCAAAATCATCTACGTTGCCGCGCTGGTCGTCGAAATGGCCATCCGCGCGCCCCTCAACAAACAGCGCAAGCAGATCAAAGTAACCTCCAACCGGGTCAACCGCCAGGAAGCCATCCTGCTGGGGCTGCTCTTCTTGGGCAATTTCCTCCTACCCCTCCTCTACATCTTCTCCCCCTGGCTGAACTTTGCCAACTACACCCTGCCCCCCTGGGCCGGCTGGCTGGGCGCGGCGTTCGTGCTGGGAGCCTTGATCGTCTTTTGGCGCGCCCACGTTGACCTGGGCCGCAACTGGTCGCCTACCTTGCAAATCCTCGATGGTCACAAGCTGATCACCCAGGGCATCTACGGGATGATCCGCCACCCCATGTACGCCTCGCAGTGGTTGTGGGTGCTGGCCCAGCCCCTGCTCATTCAAAACTGGATCGCCGGGCTGGCTGGCGCGCTCTTTTACCTGCCCATGTACTTCATCCGTGTGCCCGTCGAAGAGCGCATGATGCTCGAGCAGTTTGGCGACGAGTACCGCGATTATATGCGCCGCGTGGGGCGGGTGCTGCCGCGCCTGCGCTAAGGTAGTCAAAGGCGCATGATTCGGGCCATTGAAGAAATTTCACTCAACGCCTGGCCGTCCTTCCAATCTATGGTGTACGACGGCTGGGTGATCCGTTTTGCCGACGGATACACCCGGCGGGCGAATTCGATCAACCCGCTGTACTTCTCCTCGTTGGATGTGGACGAGAAGATTCGCTGGTGCGAGGAGTTGTACCGCGAGAAGAACCTTCCGGCAGTCTATAAAATCACCCCAGTAGTCTTCCCAGAAGGTCTGGATGAAAGGTTGGCGGCGCATGGATATCAAAAAGAGGCACTGACGAGCGTGCAAGTCCTGGAACTTCAAGGCATGAATTTGCGTCTATCAGAGGGAGTTAGTCTTCAGGAGCAGATCTCAACCGAATGGCTGAAGGAATTCTCCAGGATGACATCGATGGAAGGAAGCACCCAGGAGCCTCATCGTCAAATTCTCGAATCCATTCTCCCGCGCAAATGCTTTGCGGCATTACGCACATATGAAGGAGTCGTTGCGTGTGGCCTGGGGGTGTTGCAATCCGGTTTTATCGGGCTGTATGATATTATCACCGACCCGTTATCCCGGCGAAGAGGCTTTGGGCAAAAGGTTGTTGAAAGCCTTTTGGCCTGGGGCCAACAGAATGAGGCCGACAAGGCTTACTTACAGGTGATGCTCAATAACCCTACCGCCATGCGCCTGTATGCGAGGGTAGGCTTTGAGGAACAGTACCATTACTGGTATCGGGTGAAACGATGGAATTGACCCGGCAGGCCCAGGAGGTGTTCAAATGCCAGTAGGTTGTTTTCTCGATAAGTTTTCCCCACCCACGCCCAATGATCTGGCTGCGGTCATCGGCCCGGCTTTCCCGTTTTGGCAGCGCCTAACGCGGTTCATCGCCGACACCTACCAGATGGAAGGCGAAATGAGTTACGGCGGCAAGAATTACGGCTGGAACCTGTGGGTGCGCAAGAGCGGTAAATCCCTGGTCTCGCTTTATCCCCAGGCAGGCAGCGTTGTGGCTCAGGTGGTGCTGGGCAAAGCGCAGGTGGAGCAGGCTCTGACCCTGAGCCTGGGCGAGAAAGTGGGTAAATTGTTGCGCGAAACGCCCCAACTGCACGACGGCAAGTGGCTGTTCATCCCGGTCACCGATGAGACCGATGCGTACGATGTGGAGCAGCTATTGCTGGTCATGAAGCGCCCGGTGAAGCGCAAGGCCTCGGGCGCTTCAAACTGATCGTAAAAGGAATTTTGAATGCTTGTAGATTTTAACGGGGGGATTTTTCTCGCCGGGTTGGTTTTATTGCTGCTGATCCTCATCCTTCTGCGCTTTCGCGGGCGCAGTTGGGCGGGGCTGTTCTTCACCGCCTTGTTTGGCCTGTACCTGCTGGTGGTAGTCAAAACGGCCATCTTCCCCCTTCACATCCCTGCCGTCGGGCAAACCGGCCCCGAACCGTTTGTGCCCAACGTCAATCTCGCCCCGTTCTATTCTGCCTGCTGGCCGGGGCGCATGTGCCTGCTGGAGATGATCGGCAACGTCTTGCTCACCCTGCCCTTCGGCTTTCTGCTCCCCTTCGTCGCCCGCTTCCGCGCGCGCCACATCCTCTGGCTGGGCCTGCTGGTGGGATTGGCCCTGGAAGGCACTCAATTGGCCCTCTCCCTGGCCCTGCGCAGCGCCTTCCGCGCCGTGGATATCAACGACGTGCTGCTCAACACGCTGGGCGTGTGGCTGGGGTACGGCCTGTTCAGCCTGTTCGCCTGGCTCTATCGCCTGCTGGAGCGACCTTTGCACGGCCTGCTGGCCCATGTCTCCGAAGTGACCCGCAAACACTGATCTGCTTTCTGGAGGAAGTCCAATGTCCACACTCATCCACCAACGGGTCGCGGCCGCCCGCGAAGGCGCCAACCCCACCGTCATCTGTCCAATGCCTTCCGGCTGGGCTGTGCTGAGCGATTCTCAGTTTTTACGCGGTTACACCATCCTGCTGGCAGACCCGGTCGTGCCCGACCTCAACGCGCTCGATGAGGCGCAGCGCAAGCAGTACCTGTACGACATGTCCGTCATTGGCGACGCGCTGTTGGAAGTGACCGGCGCGTTTCGCATCAACTACGAGATTTTGGGTAACTTTGACCCGGCCCTCCATGCGCACATTCTGCCCCGGTATATGAGCGAACCGGAATTACTGCGCAAAGGGCCTGCCTTTTTCTATCCGCCCGAAGTGCGCAACGCGACTCCTTTTGACCTCGAACGCGACCGCGAATTGATGCGGCAGCTCGCCGAAGCCATCCGCCGGCGGCTGGCGTGAACATCCCCACGCTGGCGCAGGCTGGGGAGCTTATTGCCCAGGCGATGACTCGCAACCCCGGCCCCTGGGAACGGCATTCCTGGTTTGTAGGCCGGGCCGCCCAGGCCATCGCTACCCGCGTCCCCGGGTTAGACCCCGATGCGGCCTTCATTCTCGGCTATTTGCACGATCTTGGCCGCGGGCAGGGCGTCACCGATATGCGCCACGTTTTGGACGGCTATACGTTGCTGGCTGAAGGCGGTTACAGCAACGCCGCCCGCATCAGCCTGACGCACTCCTTTCCGATTCAAAAGCTGGAGGCCGTGGCGGGCAAATGGGATTGTTCTCCGCAAGAGCTGGAGTTTATTCGGGCTGCCCTGGCCGATTGCGAGTATGACCTCTACGACCGCCTGATCCAACTGTGCGATTCCATTGCCTTGCCTTCCGGTTTTTGCCTGATCGAAAAGCGCCTCATGGATGTGGCCCTGCGCCACGGCGTGAACGAGTACAGCGTCCCTCGCTGGAAGGCCTACCTGTCCATCCAGCGCGAGTTTGAAGACCAGATCGGCCAGTCCATCTACCGGGTGCTGCCCGGTGTGGTGGAAAACACCTTTGGTTTCAACCCCTGCGCCGATTTTGAGGGATAATAAGATTTACTTGGGTGTGGGAACAACCGCCTAATGTTGCGCCGGTCGCTTTCTGAATGGCTTCTGTGAACTGAGCAGGGGCTTAAGCCCCGCGGCGTGGAGCGACTAGAAAGAGATTGCACAATGAATAGTATTCTTCTGCGCGACGAAAACGATATTCAAACCATACGCGATTTTTTATCCCGCCTGCCCGGCGGCTGCACTGTGGTGGATTTCGAGGAACAGGTGCAGCTGGCCTCGGTGCGTCATACGACACGCCTGTGGTTGGGCAAGCAGGGTCTGTTGGCGTTTGCCTGGGTAGACGATTACAACAACCTGGTGTTTGACCTGGACCCTCAACAGGCTTCGCCCAAGTTGGAAATGGAAATTATCGCCTGGGGAGCGGCCATCATGCGCAAGCGCAACGCCGGGGCGGGCGAACCTTCCACCCTGGACGCCTCCTGCCAGGCAGCCAATCTGGAGCGCATCGCCCTGCTCGAGCGGCACGGCTTCCACCGTGACGAAATCCGCAGCCTGCACTACGCCCGCTCGCTGGAAGAACCCATCCCCGAGGTTCCCTTGCCGCCGGGTTTCGAACTGCGCGCCGCTCACGGTGAGCAGGAGGTGGAAGCGCTGGTAGCCTTGCACCGGGCCGCCTTTGGCACCGACAACATGACCGTTGAAGAGCGCCTGGCCATCATGCGCGCGCCCGAGTACGTGCCCGATCTGGACCTGCTGGTGACGGCCTCCAACGGCGAGTTGTGCGCCCTGTGCATCTGCGGTTTCGTGGAGCTGGGCAACCCTGCCGTGGGCTACACCGACCCCATCGGCGTGCATGCCGCCTACCAGGGTCGCGGGCTGGGCAAGGCCGTGGTCAGCGACGGGCTGCGCCTGCTGCGCCAGCGGGGGGCCAAACGGGCCGAGCTGGGCACCAGCAGCGAAAACCTACCCATGCAGCGCCTGGCCGAGTCTCTGGGCTTTGCGGTGGTCTCGGAGAGTGTCTGGTTTTCCAAAGAGGTGGCGTGATGGAAAAAATCATTGCTTTTGTGGTTCTATCGGCAGCGATAGCCTACATTTCTCGAGCCTCGCTGCTCAATCCGCGCTCGCACGGCTTCTACCGCTTTTTCGCCTGGGAAGCCATCCTGGCGCTGTTTCTCTTGAATGTGGAGGCCTGGTTTCGCGATCCCTTCTCTTGGAACCAGTTGATCGCCTGGTTCTTGCTCATCGTGTGCCTCATCCCGCTGATTTTTGGCGTTCGCTCTTTGGTAGCGCGGGGCAAGCCCGTGCAGCAGCGCGAGAGCGAACCGCAGTTGCTGGCCTTTGAAAAGACCTCCGCGCTGGTGACGGACGGCATCTACCGCTACATCCGCCACCCTTTGTACAGCTCGCTGCTGTTCCTGGCCTGGGGCGCCTTCTTCAAACTGCCTTCCTGGTGGGGGCTGGTCCTGGCAGTGATCGCCAGTGGGCTCTTGTTCGCCACCGCGCGTGCCGACGAGGCCGAATGCGCCCGCTTCTTTGGCGAGGAATACCGCGCCTATATGCAGCGATCCAAGCGTTTTGTGCCGTTTTTGTTTTAGTCAGGAGGTACCCGATGGATGAAACCATCCGCAAGTTGCGCGGCGCCAACATGGACATCGACCTGGCCACCCCGCCCGGAGAGATCGCCTGGGAGCAGGACGCCTGCCCCTGGAACCAGGCCGAAGGCACCCACGAGCACCGCTGCGCCGTGAAAAACGTCTCCATCTGCCCCTATTTCAGAGGGGTGGAGTACCTGGATACGCT
>JAFGLU010000135.1 GCA_016927865.1 Anaerolineaceae bacterium | reverse complement strand
AGGGAGTGAACCAACAATGGAAAACATCGAACTGCTGAAATCGTTCTTGGTGCGCGCCAAACGCGCCACTTATGCGTCTGGAATCGCGGCGAGTGCTTCGTCTCGCCCGGGATCGTTTGATTTGCCCTACGAAGAAGGCGAGTTTCGTTACCTGGATTCGTACCTGGGCGGGATCGATTTTATCGGTGAAGAAGCCGTTTGGTGGAAGGGGACGGCGGTGTGGGGGATGAACTATTACGGTTGGATGCTGATGGATGAAATTCCGGCTGAATTTGGGCATTTTCTAAAGGCGGCACTCTCGCAGATAACCTTCGACGGTCCGTTCCGGGGGCCGGAGGAGTATGTGGAAGGGGATTTTCGCTATGTGTGTCACTGGTCGGGGGATGTGATGCGCTTTGCGGGCGAAGAAGTGATCGAATACCAGGGGCGAGCGCTTTATAAGCTGCTGTTCCACGGGGGAGGGGTGAAGAGGTAATGAATATCTCGGATCTGGTTAGCCGAGCTCCGGTGCCGGAACCGTGGGCGGAGGGTGATAATATTCCCTGGAACGACCCGGCTTTCAGCGAGCGGATGCTGAAGGAGCATTTGTCGCAGGAGCATGATTTGGCCAGCCGGCGGGCAGAGACAATCGATGCCCACGTGGCGTGGATTCACGCGGCGGTGTTGAGTGGAAAGCCGAGCCGGATTCTGGACCTGGGCTGCGGGCCGGGGTTGTATGCGGTGCGGTTGGCGCGCAAGGGACACTCACTGGTGGGGATTGATTATGCGCCTGCGGCGGTGGCTTATGCGCGGGAGCAGGCAAAGGGTTTGGATTGCCAGTTCACGCAGGCGGATATTCGCGAAGCAGATTACGGCAGCGGGTATGATCTGGTGATGCAAATCTTTGGCGAGATTAACGTGTTCAAGCCGGCGGACGCGCGTTTGATTCTGAACAAGGCCCGGGAGGCACTGAAGCCTGGCGGAGCGCTGCTGCTCGAGGCGGCGTATTACGATCTGGCGGTCGCTGTGGGAAAAGAACCCTCCACCTGGTTTACGTCGAAGGCGGGGTTGTTCAGCGCGAGGCCGCATTTGGGCCTGGAAGAGCACTTCTGGGACGCCGAGCGAGGGGCCGCTACAACGCGGTACTTCATTGTGGATGCCGAGACAGGCGAAGTGACACGCTACGCTCAGTCGATGCAGGCTTATCGGGAGGAAGATTACCGGATACTCTTTGCCGAATGCGGGTTTGAGTTGGAAGTACTGCCGGGGTTGGCTATGAAACCGGGCGACACGCCGCACCCGGAGTACTGCGCATTGTTGGGGCGAATGAAAGGATGAGTGATGGAACGCAAGGCCGAGATTCCAAAGGAGTTGCTGGATAGACTTGCGGGGCAGCCGCTGCTGGCTGCGATGACCGAGTTCAACCAACTGAAGAACCTGTACCGGCAAGGCTGGCTGAGGCGGGGAATCCCGCGGGAACAGTGCGAGTCGGTGGCGGATCACATTTTTGGCATGACATGGCTGGCCTGGCTGCTGATGGATGCCGGGCTGACCGAGGACGTGGATCGCGAGCGCGTGCTGCGCATGGTGCTGGCGCACGAGGTGGGTGAAATTTATGCGGGAGATATGATTCCGGCGGATGGCGTGGAAGCCAGCGAGAAACAGCGGCTGGAGCGCGAGTCGGCATTGCGGGTGGTGGGAAAACTGGCGGGCGGGGAGGAGATCCTGGCGCTGTGGGAGGAGTTTGAGGCGGGGCAAACTCCCGAGGCGCGGCTTGTGCGCCAACTTGACCGGCTGGAAATGGCCTTTCAGGCGGCGCAATACAGGGCAGGAGGAGCGCAGGGAACGGGTGAATTTTTTGAGTCGGCGCGACGATCTATCACCGATGAAGGTTTGCTGGCATTGCTGACAGAAATTGAAGGGGTATAACAAATTTGCAAAGTCGCAGGCGGCGGGGCCCGATTGTGAAGCGCGGGAGGGTGTTTTTTGGTATAATCCGCCCGTGACAAAGAACTACATGCCCACCCTCAAGCCTTTTCAAACGGGCAAACACGGAATTTGGCAAATTCAATCAAGCAGGCAATTCAACGAATTTTACGCAGAAGTTTCGCGGTGATTCGCTCGGATTGCCCTATTTTATTAATGGAGCGCCATATTAGGGTGAGTATAATCAAATAGCAAATAAGCCATCCCCAATGATTTTCAATTGATGGGGAATCAGTGAAGGAGAAAGTGAATGAAAGATATCATCCGCGAGACGCCGAACAATTTCAGCCTGCCCCGACGGATCACCCGGCTGGGCGAGCTGGCGTACAACCTGTGGTGGATATGGAACCCGGATGCGCAGCGGCTGTTCATCCAAATCGACCGGCCCTTGTGGGAGCGGGTCTACCATAATCCGGTGGCGTTTTTACGCAAGGTGGAACGCCCGCAGTTGAATGCGGTGACCAATGATCGTTATTTTCTGGATCTTTATGACCGGGTGATGCGTGAATTTGACGCCTATATGTCGGAGGAAAAACCCTGGTTCAAGACGCATTACCCGAAACACGAAAAAGAGTTAATTGCGTATTTGTCATTTGAATTTGGCCTGCACGAATCGCTGCCTGTTTACGCGGGCGGGTTGGGTGTGCTCTCGGGTGACCACTTGAAGGAAGCCAGCGACATGGGGCTGCCCCTGGTGGGGATTGGTTTCTACTACACCCAGGGCTACTTCTCACAAAGAATTACCGAGGACGGCTGGCAGGAAACGCGCAATTTCTTGCTCAATTACGCAGACTTGCCGGTGGTGCCATTGGCTACGCCGGACGGGAAACCGCTGACTATTTCGGTGACTCTGGCGGGACGCAAGGTGAGCGCGCGGATTCTGGAAGTGCGCGTTGGGCGCATTTCGCTGTTCCTGCTGGACACGGATATCGATGATAACAACCCCGCCGACCGTTCGTTGACAGCACGCCTGTATAGCAGTGACCCTGAGGTGCGCATTTCGCAGGAAATCCTACTGGGGATTGGAGGCGTGCGGGCGCTGAGGCATTTGGGCATTGACCCGACCATCTGGCACATGAACGAAGGCCATTCGGCTTTCCTGGTTTTGCAGCGGATGCGTGAGTATATGAGCGAGGGGCTGGATTCTGAGGCCGCCAAGCAAAAAGTGCGCGAGAGCAATGTTTTTACCACGCACACCCCGGTGCCGGCGGGGAATGACGAGTTCCCACTGTGGCTGATTGATAAGTACCTTCCGCACGTTTGGGAGGAGTTGAAACTGAGCCGGGACGGGTTTATCGACCTGGCGCGGAATCAGCAGGATTGGGGCGAGACCTTTAGTATGCCGGTGCTGGCGCTGCGTTTTTCGGCGAGGTCGAACGGTGTCTCTGAGCTGCATGGGCAGGTTTCAAGGGCGATGTGGAATAAGCTGTGGCCCGAGCGCAAGGTGAACGATGTGCCGATTACGCACATCACCAACGGCGTGCATGCGCCGACCTGGATGGCGCGGCGGATGCGCTTGTTGTTCGACCGCTACCTGGGGCAGGGATGGATGGAAACCATCGACGATCTGGAGATGTGGTCTCAGATTGAGAATGTCCCGGACAGCGAACTGTGGGCGGTGAAACGCCATTTGAAGAACAAGCTGGTCAATTATGCGATGGAACGTGCCCGCCGCCAATGGGTGACGGGTTCGGCGCATCCGGTGCAGGTGGTGGCGGGGGGCGTGCTGCTTGAGCCGTACTCGCTGACGATTGGCTTTGCGCGGCGTTTTGCCACGTATAAGCGGGCAAACCTGATCATGCGCGATGTGGACCGGTTGATCCGGTTGGTGACCAACGAACAGATGCCTGTGCAGATCATCTTTGCGGGCAAAGCCCACCCGGCTGACGAGCCCGGCAAGATGGTCATCCAGCAGGTATACCGGGCGGTGAAAGATGCGCGCTCGGGCGGGCGGCTGGTGTTCCTGGAAGATTACGATATGAACATGGCCCGGCTGTTGGTTCAAGGCGTGGATGTGTGGATGAACACGCCGCGCCGGCCCAACGAGGCTTCGGGCACTTCGGGGATGAAGGCGGCCATGAACGGCGCGCTGAACTTCTCGGTGCTGGATGGCTGGTGGCGCGAGGGCTTCAACGGCGATAATGGATGGGCTGTTGGCGAAGAGCGCGAATATCACGATCAGAACGCGCAGGACGATGCCGATTCGCGCAGCCTTTACGACACGCTGGAAAACGAGATTGTGCCATTGTATTATGATAAACGGTCAATTGACGGAATGCCGCATGGCTGGCTGAATAAGATGAAGGAGTCCATTCGCACTCTGGCGCCGACATTCAGCACCCGGCGGATGTTGACCGAGTACCTTGGGCAGGCGTATTTCTCGGACAAGACGGAAGAAGAATAACTTGTTCGAGATCATTTTCTTAGGCACGTCGGCTTCGGCGCCTTCAGTGAGGCGTGGGTTAGCGGCTCAGGTTATCAAGCACGATGAGTTTCGTTTCCTGGTGGATTGCGGCGAGGGCACCCAGCGACAGATTTTGCAGGCTGGGATTGGCTTTCGCAACTTAAACCATATCCTGATTACCCACGGGCACCTGGATCACATCCTGGGTTTGGCGGGCTTGCTTTCAACGTTCATGCGTTGGGAGTCTATTGACCATTTGAGCATTCATGGACCGCGCGCGGCGCTGGAACGGATCGACGATTTGTTGACCCGCGTGGTTTTGCGCGGAGCGAGGCCGCCCATGCCGCTCGATTTGCTGCCGGTGACGCCAGGAACGTTCTTTGAGGGCGATGATTTCACGATCACGGCTTTTCCGGTGAAGCACCGCGCTTCGGAGAGTCTGGGATATCTGTTTCAGGAGAAGTCGAGGCGGCCCTTCCTGCCGGAAAAGGCCGATGCGCTTGGAATTCCGCAAGGACCCTGGCGGCGCGATCTGGTGGCGGGGAAGGCTGTGACGCTGCCGGATGGGCGGACGATTGACCCGGAGGAAGTGCTGGGGCCGCTGCGCGTTGGGACACGTCTGATGCATGTGGGCGATACCGGAGATACGGAAAGCCTGATGAGCATGGCGAAGAATGCCGACGGGTTGGTGATCGAGGCGACTTACCTGGAAGAAGAGCGGGACATGGCCCGGCAGTTTTCGCATCTGACGGCGCGTATGGCAGCCGAGCTGGCGGTTAAGGCAAACGTGAAAAAGCTGATGCTGACGCATGTGTCGCGGCGTTACCGCGAGAAGGATGTTCAAGCAGAGGCGCAGGCGGTGTTCCCCGAGGCGGTGGTGGTACGAGATTTTGATACGTTCACCATCAAGCGGGTGGAAGAAGAGTAAAGCTGAAATAAACCGAGCGGGTGATTTAATCACCCGCTCGGTTTATTTCAGCGTGAATTACTCAATAACAGCGGGGATGATTTCGTCGTGGATGAGAGGCAACCCCCAGGTGTCTTTGGGCGGGATGGTGGTGGTGACGACGATCATATCCAGACGGGGAATGACGTAGATCAACTGACCATAGCGGCCTGAGGCGTAGTAAGCTTCTTGCTCGATGTCGATCCACCATTGGTAGCCGTAGCCTCCGTCGTCTCCGGTTTCGATTTGCGTTTGGGTGGCGGCTTCAATCCAACTCTGGGATAGGATCTGTTCGCCGTTCCATTGGCCGTTGTTGAGATAAAGGTAACCCAGTTTGGCCATTTCGCGCGGGGTGAGGTTGAGCCCCCAGCCGCCGATGGGAATGCCCTGGGCGTCTTCCTCCCAGTAGTAGTCGGTGATGCCCAGCGGGGTGAAAAGGTTGATCTTGGTAAAGCCGGGCAGGTCATTTTGGGCGGCTTGATGGGCGGCAGCGGAGAGAACGTGGGAGCAGCCGGAGCAATATAGGAACCGGCTGCCGGGCGCTTCGCTCATGGGGATGTTCATCACGTTTTCGACCCAATTGCGGCTGGTGTACATGGCGCGGTAGGCGGGATCGCCTTCTTTCCAATCCAGACCGGAGGTCATGGTGAGCAGATGGCGGAGGGTCATCTGCTCTTTTTCCGGAGTGATGTTTTCGAGGTTGAGGTTGGGGAACGCTTCTTGGACAGGGATGTCGATGCTGGAGATCAAACCCTGATCCACGGCGATGCCGGTGAGCGTGCTGGTGAAGCTTTTCGTCACGGAGTACATGGCGAAGCGCGTGTTGGCGCTGGTTTTGGCGAAATAGTTTTCGTGCACCAGGTAGCCGTGGCGGAAGACCAGCAAGCTGGCCATGCCCATTCTTTCGGCGCGCTGGGCGGCGCGATCGAGGCGGGAGGAATCGAGGCCCTGGTCTTCGGGCGTAGAGGTGGGCCAGCCCTGGGTGGGCCAGATGCGCTCGCCGGGGGCGACTGTTGCAACGGAAACGGAGGGAGGGGGAGTGGGGGCGCAGGCGCAGAGGAGCGCGATGATGAGGAGGAGGGAAAGGATGCGGGTCATGAGGGGATCTCCAGGGATTTGAGTGCAAAGGGTTTGGAACACCCATGGAAGATTATAAACCCGTTGGAGGGGCTGCGTGGGGGATACGGCGGGGATAAATCCCCTCCTCAGGACGTAGAAACCCTGCCGGGTTGAGGAGGAAGTTGATTGTCAGCTAATGAGGAGGCTGCTTCGTCGGGCTAACGCCCTTCTCGCAGCGACACATTGTTGAGAATTTGTAGACTTTTCGTCGGGCTGGCACTCTTTTGACAGTGACATGTGGGCAGCGTTTGCGGGCTGGATAACTCTGGACATGCCCGGATGATTGTGATATATTGTGTCCAATAATTGAATAGCCCCACGGCACTCTTATCCAGAGAGGTGGAGGGACCGGCCCTATGATACCTCGGCAACCTGGGTAGACCGTTCGAAGCAAGGGTTTATCTAAGGTGCTAATTCCGTCAGACGGATGTACTGGGAGATGAGAGGGCAGCCGCAGTTGATTTCTGTTGCCCCTCGTGTAATCCTCGTGGGGAATTTTTTTTGTGTAGGCAAAGGAGCAACAAGTTTATGACCACGACGTTTATGAACAACCCCCGTTACTTGTTCACCTCTGAATCGGTGACGGAAGGCCACCCGGACAAGATTTGCGACCAGGTCAGCGATGCCGTTTTGGACGCGTGCCTGGCCCAGGATCCGATGTCACGTGTGGCATGCGAGACAGCCACTAAGACCGGTTTCATCATGCTTTTGGGCGAAATCACCACCCAGGCTTTTGTGAATTTTGATGACCTGGTGCGTAATGTTGTCCGCGAGATTGGATATGACGACACGGACAAGGGGTTTGATGGCAACACCTGCGCGGTGATGTCGGCAATTTGCGCGCAGTCTGGCGATATCGCAATGGGCGTCGATAAGGCACTGGAAGCTAAAGCGGGCGAGATGACGGATGCGCAGATTGAGTCGGTTGGCGCGGGCGACCAGGGCATGATGTTTGGGTATGCTTGCGACGAGACTCCCACCCTGATGCCCATGCCGATTTACCTGGCCCACAACTTGACTCGCCGCCTGTCGGTGGTGCGCAAGAACGGGACGCTGCCTTGGCTGCGCCCGGACGGCAAGAGCCAGGTGACGGTGGAGTATCACTACGGCAAACCGGCGCGGATTGATACCGTGCTGATCAGCACGCAGCACGCCCCGGAAATCAGCCACTCCGAAATTCGTGAGGCGATCATCGAGCATGTTATTGTACCGACGCTGCCGGCGGATATGGTGGACGACCAGATGAAAGTGTTTGTCAACCCGACCGGACGTTTTGTCATCGGCGGCCCAATGGGCGACGCGGGTGTGACCGGGCGCAAGATCATCGTCGATACGTACGGCGGAATGGGGCGGCACGGTGGTGGAGCCTTCTCGGGCAAAGACCCGACAAAAGTGGACCGCTCGGCGGCCTATGCGGCCCGCTGGGTGGCGAAGAACGTGGTGGCAGCCGGGCTGGCTGGGCGCTGCGAGGTGCAGGTGGCCTATGCCATTGGTGTGGCGCGGCCTTTGAGCATCAATGTGGAGACCTTTGGCACCGGCAAGATTGCCGATGAGAAGATCGCTGAATTGATTGACGCGACCTTTGACCTTCGCCCCGGCGCCATCATCCGTGATCTGGACCTGCGCCGCCCGATCTACCGCCAGGTGGCGGCGTACGGGCACTTTGGTCGC
Source organism: Anaerolineaceae bacterium (assembly GCA_016927865.1). Classification (GTDB taxonomy): domain Bacteria; phylum Chloroflexota; class Anaerolineae; order Anaerolineales; family Anaerolineaceae; genus Anaerolinea. The sequence goes on along the minus strand of JAFGLU010000135.1, from coordinate 49,639 downwards.
GATGATTTGAATTTGAGCTGGGAGCAGACCAACAAGGCCGAAGCGCTGCGCCAGGCGGCTGGGCTTTAATAATTTTTCGGGTACAATTTAATTAGACCGAATTGCTCAAACAGGGCCGCGCAGTTCGCGGCCCTGTTGACATATAGGAGGAGAATATGCCGAAACGAGTAACCATTGGATTCCCGCGGATGTTCAAAGAGCCAGGCGAAAAGCGGGTGTTTTTGCCGGCGTTTATCCAATATCTAACCCGTTTTGCGGATGTGTACCTGGAGGAAGGGTATGGCAGCCGGTCTGGCTTCTCATTTTCGGATTACCGCCGGGGGAATGCGCACGTTTTTTCTACCGATCGCACGGATGCCTTCCAAAAAGATTATGTGATTGTTTTACGCTCTCCTAATGACGACGAATTTATCCATATTCGCCCGGGAAGCTGTTTGATATCCATGCTGCATTACCCAACGCGGCCCAACAGGGTTCAGATATTGAACGAACTGGGCGTTAATTCGATCTCGATGGATTCGATCATCGATGACAACAACATTCGCCTGGTCGAAAATATGTATGCGGTGGCCTGGAATGGACTGGAGGCTGCTTTTGATTTGCTTGAACTGCGCTGGCCCGATCTGATGCGGCCCAACGAGCCGTTCAAAGTGGTTGTGTTGGGCACCGGGATGGTGGGCAAGCATGCGTTGGATGCTGCCACGAAGCTGGGCAACGTTGAACGCAACGAACGGCATATTCAATTGAAGGGGCCGGGTTCGGTGGCGATCTTCGCGGGGCGCAATATTAGTTCGAATGCCGACCAGATGGAACGGCTGCTGCGGCAGGCGGATGTTCTGGTGGACGCGACGAGCCGCCGAAATACAGCCAGGCCGGTCGTTCCAAACGAATGGATTGGGTGGCTGCCGGAACATGCGGTGATCGCCGATTTGGCTGTGGATCCATATTTGTTGGATCATAAGCCGCCTGTTGTGCGCGGTGTGGAGGGGATTCCTCAAGGGAATTTGAATCAATATAAATTCCAAGCCGACGACCCAAATTGGGATCAAAGCGTGCCGGAGGGGATTCCGTCCCAAAACCGGCGGGCGGTGGTATCTTGCTACTCGTGGCCTGGCATCCACCCCGAAGCCTGTATGGAACATTATGCGCGGCAATTGGAACCGCTGATGGAGGTCTTGTTGACCAAGTCGTATGGTGGTTTGCAGGAAGAAGGCGGTTACTTTGAGCGCGCCCTGGTGAGGGCCAAACTGCCTCCGCTTTAGGCAGGCCAGCGGGACAGCATTGCGCCGGCGAGGGCATGGGCGAAAAACCCGTCTTGCCGGTGGATATTTTGCGCTCCGCCACTTTCGAGGATGTGCTGGAAAAGCGGCTCAAGCTGTTTGCCGTAGATTTCCATGCACTCCTTCGGGCGCACCCCAGGCCAGGAGTAACAGGAGACAGACCACCGGCGACAACGTGTATCAACACAGGCGGGGAGCAAATCCCAGGCGGGGTCTTGGGGTGAGAAGACGTATTGATCGAGGTTGCCTTGCGGGATGCCTTCGATGCCTTTGACCATCTGCAAGCCTTCGGGTGTGCAGTGGTAGGGGTCGACGGAAAGATCCAGGAGGACGGCGTGTTCGCGCATGAGGCCGATCCATTCGTTGGGAATGACGGGCTTGCTCGTGTCGATTCGCTGGGTGGCGTCGACGAGGATGTCCGTATATTTTAGGATTTGCTGCATGATGGTGGGATGGTTGGTGAGGTCGTATTCTACGGCGGTCACCTGGACGCCGGTTGCACCGGCGGCGGCGCGCTGTTTCCAAAGGGTTTCATTTCCGTAACGCGCAGCGGCTTGAATGGCAAACATGCCAACGGCGCCGGCGCCCATGACAGTGACTTTGATGGGGTTGCGGACAGGGGAATCGATTCCGGGCGGGGGATAGATGGGAGCCAGGGCTTGAAAGGCGGCTTCGATGCCATTCCAGCCCACTGCGCGGAGATTTTCGACCAGGCGGCGCCCAAAGGGGTCTTTGATGGAATCCAGGGAGATGGCTTCGATGCCTTGTCCGCGAAGGAGGGAGACGCGCTGCGGGCGGGTGGGGTAGTGGAGCATGGATACCAGGCAGGCTCCAGGGCGCATCCAGCGGACTTTCTCGTCGCCGGGGTAACGCAAGACGAGAACGATATCTTGTTGGTAGACTTCTTCCAGGCCGGCGAATTGGATGTTTTGTGCTGCGGTACGATAATCCTCTTCCGTGAAGCCCATGCCGGCGCCGTAGGTGTGTTCGAGGATGACTTCGGCACCGCAGCGGGTGAGGTGAGCCACAAATGAAGGCAGAAATTCGCGTTTTTCTCCGGCTTCCAGATGCATTCGCGCCAGCCCGATACGGATTTTTTTCATTCGTGTCCTCCTGTGAAGTCGTAGGTGGAGAATCAATGTGTAAATATCATAGCATGGATTTTTGTAACTACTTAGCCAGGGGTGGAAGAGGCCCGAATTTGAGGTGTGTGGGGTGCTTCGCACCCCACACACCTCAAATTCGGGAACTTTCCTCACCCTCTGAGCAGTTACAGATTTTTTATTCCCGCACCCATGCCTGGGGTGGGCTTGATTAAGGGGGGTGCTTATGGTAAATTCAAGCCCTGACGCTTAAGCGTCAAATTATTTACGAGGGTTGTAAGGTTTGAAAAAGAAGAAATTTTACCTGGTCTCGCTGGGCTGCGCAAAAAACACGGTCGACTCGCATTCGATGGCTTTTTTGTTAGATGAAGCCGGGTATGCATCGACGGACCGGCGCGGCGACGCGGACTTGTTGATTGTCAATACGTGCGGGTTTATTGGCCCGGCAAAGCAAGAATCGCTGGACACGCTGCGAGATTTGGCCCGACGGAAGAAGAAAGGGCAAATGCTGGTTGCGGCAGGCTGCCTGACCGAGCGCTACCGCGAGAAGGTGGCCGAAGAGGTGCCTGGAATCGACGCGATTCTGGGAACGCGGCGCTGGATGGATATTGTTGGGCTGGTGCAGGAACTACGCCCCGACCAGCGCTATCCACAGCCGCTGTATCATCTGCCGGATGATGCCAAGACGGTTGGGACCGATGAGCATGGGGTGCTGCGCGCGGCTGTGCAAGGCGGGAGCGCCTATTTGAAGATTGCCGACGGCTGCCGCAGGCCTTGCGCTTTTTGCGCCATCCCGCTGATTAAGGGTACAACGGTCAGCCGCCCGCCCGAGGCTATTTGGGCAGAGGCGCGTACCTTGCAGGATGCCGGGGTGCAGGAACTGATCCTGATTGCGCAAGATACGACTGATTACGGGCATGATTTGGGCATGAAGGATGGGTTGGTGGATTTACTGAACGGGATTAGCCAGGCGGCGCCGGAAATTCCCTGGGTTCGGGTGATGTATGCCTATCCAGGTTACGTGACCGACCGGATGATCGAGGTAATGGCGACAAATCCGCAGGTGCTGCGTTATCTGGACATGCCGTTGCAGCATGCTCACCCCGATACACTCAAACGGATGCGACGACCAGCCAACATGGACTGGGTGCGGGGCACGCTGGAGAAGATGCGCGGGGCTATGCCGGACCTGGCGCTGCGAACAACGTTCATTGTTGGGTATCCGGGCGAGACGGAGGAAGAATTCCAGGCGCTGCTGGATTTTGTGAATGAAACCGGATTTGACCATGTGGGCATTTTCCCGTTCTCGTTTGAGCCGGGAACTACCAGCGAGCCATTGGGTGATCCCATTCCGCAGGATGTGAAAGAGGAGCGCGTGCAGCGGTTGGCAGCGACACAGGAGCGGATTTCGTTGGCGCGGAACCAGAAGCAGGTTGGGCAGACTCAAGCAGTGATTATCGAAGGATATAACGAAGGAATTTCGGTGGGGCGAGCATATCACGATGCGCCGGAGATCGATGGGATGGTGTTCATCGAAGGGGAAGCTCCCCTGGGCGAAATTGTTCCGGTGCAAATTACAGGGGCGATGACGCACGATTTGAGCGGGCGACTGAAAGCGTGAAGCGGGCGACGTTTTTGCGCATAGCCGAATGCGCCAATTATCTATATGAGGTGTGTATGGGGCGCGAAGCACCCCATACACACCTCATATTCAGGTCTCTTCTGCCTCTGGCTTCGCAATTGCTTGGATTGTAAGTCACCGGTAATGAAATCACCTGGCGAAATGATCGGTCATTGATGATGGAGTTTTTTAGGATTCCGGTTAAACTTAAACTCTACCGGATTTGAGCATCAGGATTTCAAGTTTTAGGGATGTTCCTATATTGCATCGTCTGATTGATCTGGGGTGATATGAAAGAATTGCGCAGTACGATTGCTTTGCGGTTGACCGTATGGCTGCTGTTGTTATCTTTGCTGCCTTTTTTTGTGATGGTCATTTTCCTGCAGCGGAATATTCCGTTGATGTTTAATAAATTGATGGGTGCGCAAGAGCGAGCCCACGCTACCGTGTTAGCGTTGACCGATGCGTTAGACAATGACCCTGCTGTGCTTCAGGAACAACTGAGTCATTTTCAAGAAACCAGAGACACCTATGGATTCGTGGTGGATCCCCAGGGGCGGTACCTGTACCACCCTAACCCCGCGAAAGAAGGGGCCAGCGCCACAGAAGATTTTTCTTCAGAAACCATTGCGATGATTTTGGAGACAAAAGAAGGTGAGGTAGAAGACCGGCAGACGGGAAACATCCTTGGTTTTCATGCTTTGGCCGATGGAGGGGCGGTGGTCATCGCTATGGAGCCCACTATGATGGAGCGTGAGCTTGTTAACTTGCAACGAGGATCATTTATCCAATTGGCGGTGAGTCTGCTACTCATTGCTCTGGGGGGCGGCGCGGCGATCTGGATTACGGTGGGACAGCCTTTGCGTAAGCTGACTCGTGCTGCGGAACAGATGGCCGAAGGAAATCTGGATGCGAGGGTGGACCCCGAGGAGATGGAAGATGAACTTTCCATTTTAGGAAAGACCTTCAACCAGATGGCTGTGACCATGCGCAGTTTGATCTCGGGCCTGGAAACGAATGTGGCAGACTTAATTCAAACGACATCGGCGCTGGAAGTGAGCGAGCGGCGGTTCCGCATGATTTTTAATTCAGTCAACGATGCGATCTCGTTGAGAGATATTGAAACTGGGCGCATCATTGAAGCGAATGACCGGATGTGCGAAATGTATGGATTTTCGCGCGAGGAGCTCATGAACTCGAAAATTGGAGAGTTGAGCGCAGGAGAAGGGTCCTATACGGGGGAAGAAGGTTGGAATCTGATTCGGAAGGCAGTGGCTGAGGGTCCGCAAAGCGTAAGTTGGCAAGCCCGCCGCAAAGATGGAAGCCTGTTTTGGGTGGAGATCAATCTGACCCGAGTGCGCGTTGGGGAAGATGATCGAATCCTGGTGGTGGCGCGTGACGTTACCGCGCGTAAAGAAGCTGAACAGAAAATTCAGGAGATGAACGCGCAGTTGGAGCAGCGTGTGCAGGAACGGACTGCCGAATTGGTGGCGGCTAACCGAGAGTTGGAAGCCTTCACTTATTCGGTGTCTCACGATTTGCGGGCGCCGTTGAGGGCAATGGATGGTTTCTCGCGGATTTTGCTGGAGGATTACGGCCCACAGGCTCCAGAGGAAGCGAATAATTACTTGAAATCTATTCGCAGGAATGCGCAGCACATGGGGCGGCTAATTGACGATTTGCTGTCGCTCTCGCGGCTGGGGCGCAAGCCGTTGAATAAGCAGTGGTTGGATGTTGGCGAGATTGTGGAACAAGCACTGCAAACGCTGGAAGACGACCGGCTGGGTCGGGACATTGAGATGAAGATTGGCGAGATGGGTAAATGTCGGGGAGATGAACTGCTGCTTCAGCAAGTGTGGGTGAATTTGCTGGCCAACGCGTTGAAATTTACCCGAAGCTGCCATCCGGCGGTGATTGAGGTAGGTAAAGTTGATGAAACAGACCGGACGGTTTATTTCATCCGCGATAATGGTGTGGGGTTCGATATGGCGTATGCGGATAAGTTATTTGGGGTGTTTCAAAGACTGCATCGCAACGAGGAGTTTGAGGGTACGGGGGTTGGGCTGGCGATTGTGAAGCGGATCATCCAGCGGCATGGCGGGGATATTTGGGCGGAAGCGCAGGCGGGGAAAGGGGCTGTATTTTACTTCACGTTGTAGAACAGGGGGAAGAACCGCGGAGTCGCAGAGGGCGCAGAGGATCGCAGAGTGAAGAAGGGAGGAGACCTGAGAGGGGAGGAAGAGGGATTGCTTAGGCGGCGCGGGCCAAGGCGGTGAGGGCGAGGACGAGAATGGATAAGAGGATGTTGACGTTGAGCAGAAGCCGTTCACGACGCTCGAGCGTGGCTGTGCGGCTTTGGTCAACGGGTCTGCCGGCGGCGCGCAGAAGAGCGGTGCGGCGGATGGCGGGCAGCAGCCCCCAGGTGCTGTAAGCGGCGGTGATGACCATCAACCCGATGACGAGGTGCTTGACCAGGATTGCAGCAGCCCAAGGCGAGTTGACGGAAAGGAATCCGGCGTAACTGGGGTGGGCGCTCATTTGGAACATACCGGTGGCGGTGAGTACGGCTAGGCTGAGCCAGCCGAGGGTTTGCAGACGCTGCTGCAGTTTGCCCACGAGGGCAGAGAACGAAGCAGCGTCTAAAGCGCGCCGCGCTGCTGGAATGACCAAAAGAGCCAGTGTGAACAAACCCCCTAACCAGGCCACGGTGGCCAGCATGTGCAGCCAGTACGTTAAAGCCAGGACGATGGGCGGCATGTTGCTCATAAGGAAGCCCGGTTAGGGAGCTGGATCAGTGGGCGGTTCCGGCGTCTCCTCGGTGGGCTCAGCCGTGACTTCGGCGGTTGGTTCTACTGTGGGCTCCTCGGTGACCACGGGGGTCACCAAAGCTGGGTCCAGCGTAGCGGTAGGAGTTGCCTCTGGCGCGGGTGGGGCGTCGGTGGGCTCGGTGCAGGCGTTGATGAGGTCGGAGAGCGCTGTTTCCAATTCCGGTTCGGTGCGAATGGCGATGGCGTTCTGGTAATGGATGACGGCTTCGCAGGCGTTGTCGGTTTGTTCCAATTGTTTTGCGTATTCAATTGACGCAGTGCGGAAGCGCTCGGTGGCGGTGATACCATTGATGTCAATCATGTTGGGGACGAAGGGGTAGATTTGGGAGAAGTAATTCAATACCTGGTCCCAGCGTACTTGCCAGAAGCTGGCCCCGGCGATGTACATGCGGGCCCAATTGCGCATGCCCTTGGCTTCTTCATCCAGGGGCGCGAAGCGTTCGGTGAGGGTAAGGTCGTAGATGCCGGTCTCGAGCTGCCCACGGCTGATGCGCACATACCCGCGGTGGCGCAGGCATACGTAATACAGGCCGTCCACGTCGATGGCGCGGTAAGTGGGGTTTTTGTCGCGCAGCGCATCGAGTGTTTCGAGGGCTGATTCCCACTCGCTAGCAGCCATGAGCTGCTTGGCGTGGTTGAAGATGTCTTCTTCCCCACGGAAGTCGGGCGTGGGGGTGAGTACTACCATTGTTGGAGTGGGCGCGGGGGTAGGGGTCTTGGTGACCGCCATGGCGATCATGACCTCGGTGAGCTTGTCCATTGCGCCGGGGAAACTGGGGTCCAATGAGATGACGTATTCCAGGCGCTTGCGGGCTACTTCATAGTTCCCGGCGGCCTGTTCCTGAAGGGCCAGCATGAATTGTTCAGTGGCCTCGGTGGCAACTTGCGCCTGGTAAGCCGCGCTGCGATCGGTCAGGGCAGTTTTATAACCAATGAAGGTGCCCAGGCCGCCAAGGGCGAGGACCGTGAAGATGCCGGCAAGAGTCCACAGCCAGTTGAAGCGGCGCTTCTTAGGGAGGACGGGGATGGGCGAGGTATTGCCGACTGGCTGTTGGGTCTGGATTTTGGTCGTTTGATCCAGGTCAGGCTGAGTCGGTTGGGTATTCTCTATATTAGATTCGGACATAGGCCGTATTATACCGCAAAGGGAAGCCGGTTCTCCGGCTGGGCAGCGGCAATCCTTTCAAGTCTCATCTATAACTTAAGTAACAGGCGCAGCTCTGGCCAGATCCAGGGCAGAACGAGCAGCGCTCCGGAAGAGAGGGCCGCCAGGCCGCCGAAGAGCGGGTGAGAGGCGGTCCAGGAGAGGTTGGCGATGAAGAGGGCCAGGCCGCCGCCGGTGATGGCAGCGCCCAGAGCGCGGGGTAGGGTGCTACCCAATTTGATGGGGCGGCCCATGCGACGGGTGAGGATGATGAGCAGGGCGATGGGTTGGGCGGTGAAGATGATGGAGTCGGTCAGGCTGATGCCGGCGGGCCCGAGAGGCCGGAAAAGGAGGCTGGCAATGGCGATGTAGAAGGCAAAGGAGATCCAGCCGGTGATGAGCGGGGTGCGGGCATCCTGACGGGCGTAGAAGGAACGGGCGGCTACTTCCATGAGGCTGTGGCCGGTCATGCCGATCAAGAAGCCGCGGGTAGCCCACAGCAGGGTTTGGGTGCCTTCGGGGCCGAAGCCAAAGACCATGCCCAATAGGGGGCCGATTCCGCCTCCCATGACCGCCGCGATGGGAATAGTGACGCCTGCCAGTACGCGCACGGCGCGTTGAAGGGTTGCATGGAAGGCATCGTCATCTTTCGCTGCGGCATACTCGGAGAGGGTGGGGAGCAAGGCGGTACCGATGGTGGTACCGATGATGGTCTCGGGAATTTGCATGAGCATCCAGCCGTAGGTGAGGGCGGTGACGGAGCCGGTTTTAAGACGCGAGGCGAGGTTGTCACGCAGGAGGTAGACGCCCTGGATGTAAAGCATGGTGAGCAGGCGGGGGCCCATGAGCGCCAGGACGCGCTGAACGGCATCGTCTTTCAGGCCAAGGGTGGGGCTCCAGCGGAATTTGAAGCGAATGAGCCCGGGGATTTGCACGGCCAGGTGCAGGGCCGCGCCGATGATGGAGCCGATGACCAACCCCTGGACGCCCAGCCCGGCAGCGGGCAGGGTGACGGGGCCGAACGCAAAGGGCTGGTCGGGGACGAGAACCAGCGCGCCGAAGATTTGGCCGATATCGTACACCAGGGGGGCCAGGGCGGGCAAGAGGAAGTGCTGGTTGGATTGCAAGCCGGCCATGACCAGGCCGCTGACCGAGAAAATGAGCGTGCCGATGAGGTTGAGGCGCATCAACTGGACCACCAGGGCTTGTTGTTCGGGCCCAAAACCAGGGGCCACGCCCACGCGCGAGCGCACCAGGGGCTCGGCGAGGAAAAAGACGACCACGGATAGAACCGCGGTAACCATGAAAACGAGGTTGACCACCCGAGAGAAGAGCTTCCAGCCCGAATCGTGGCCTTCCTGGGTGATGGTGCCCGTGAGGACGGGGATGAAGGCAATGGCTAACGCGCCGCCGGAGATGAGGGCGTAGAGCATGTCGGGGATGTTGTTGGCGACGTTGAAGGCGTCCAACAAATCGGACATACCAAAGAGCTTGGCGACGACGATCTGCCGGATAAAGCCGGCGGCTTTATCGAGGGCGAAGAAGACAGCCAGAAGGATGGAGATGCGGGTTAGTCGTGACATAGGCCCCATGATACCATGAGAAGAGACAATCTCTTCTCTGGACGTCAAAACATCAAGAATGGTTCCAATTATCCGGCAGTGGTGGAGTTGAGCAGAGCTTGCTCTTCCTCTTGAGCCACGCGGACGCCTTCTTTCTCGTTGACGCGGGTAAGGAGAGCCGCGCCGATGGCGAAGAAGATGATGAGTGAGACGATAGCGAAACGACTGTTGCCCATCAACTGACCGACCACGCCAAAGACGAAGGGGCCCATGATGCCGGCGAATTTCTCGCTGACGCTGAAGAAACCAAAGAACTCAGCGGATTTGCTCTTGGGCACCATGCGGCCGAACAGCGAGCGGCTGAGGGCCTGGCTGCCGCCTTGGACGGTGGCAACGGCAAAGCCGAGCGCCCAGAAATGCCATTCCTTGGCGACGAAATAGCCGGCGATGGCGATGCCGGTGTAGACCAGGAGGGAGATATAGATGGATTGGCGGGTGCCAATTTTCTTGGCCAGCCAGCCGAAGAGGAAAGCGAAGGGGATGGCCACAAACTGCACCATGAGCAGCGTGCCGATGAGGGTTGTTTGACCGATGCCGATTTCGGATCCGTAGATGGTGGCCATCTTAATGATGGTGCCGATACCGTCGTTGTAGAACCAGAAGGCAACCAGGAAGATGAACAGATCACGGAAGCGGGTGATCTCTTTGAAGGTGTGATATAGACGTTTGAAGCTGACCACCACGGGATTCTGCCCGGCTTCACCGGCCTGGATGCGGCGCTGCGGCTCGGTGACCACGCGCAGGAGGGGGATGGAGAACACGAACCACCACAGAGCCACGGTGAGGAAGGTGAGGCGGGTCATGATGCCAGTCAGTTCTTCGGGGGCCAGCATGATCATGGCGAGGTTGATGGCCAGGAGCAGACCGCCGCCCAGGTAGCCGATGGCATAGCCTTTGGAGGAGACCTGGTCGAGTTCTTCGGGGCGGGCGATGTGAGGGAGGAGTGAGTCATAGAAGACCAGCGACCCGGCAAAGCCCAGTTCACCTAAAACGAAGAACATGGAAGCCATCAGCCAGTCGCCGGTGCGGACGAAATAGAGCAGAGCGGTGCCGATGACGCCAAGGATCATGAAGATGGTCAGGAAGCGCTTTTTGGAGCCGCGGAAGTCGGCCACCGCGCCCAGGATGGGGCTGATGATGGCGGTGATGAGCAGGGAGATGGAGGTAGTGTAGCCCCAGTAAGCGGTGGCGACGTTGCCGGGCAGGTTGGCGGCGGCAACCGAGGCGTAGTACACGGGGAGGACGGCAGCCATGATGGTGGTGGCAAAGGCCGAGTTGGCCCAGTCGTAGAGCACCCAGGCATTAATCGCGCGTTTGTGCTGCTTTTCTTCCATTGTTTTTTCCTGCGGAAAGGATGGGAGTACAAGAGAATTATACCCTGAAGCGCATGGGGTATGAGGAAAACAGGGTAAAAGGTGGGGCATGAATGGGAGAAATGCCGTCCACGAATGGGGGAAGTGAGTGGCATCAATTTCCGTGTGCGGAATGGACGGCACGGGGGGTGATAGTCGGATGCATGAGTTGCGCAATCCCCGTGCCGCTACGCGGAGGTGCGTGGCCCCACGGATAGGCGGAAAACCGGAATTGGCGAAACGAGTTGAACTTAGGTAAAATAAGCAAGTAGAACGTTCACATGAAATGGGTCAAGTAAGAAAGGATTGAAAAATGGATTTGAAGATAGCATCAACGATCAAAATGAACAACAGCGTGGAGATTCCGCGCCTGGGATTGGGCACCTGGCAAGCGCAGGCTGATGGTACAGCCCGCCAGGCCGTGGAGTGGGCGCTGGAGGCGGGCTACCGCCATATCGATACCGCGTCGGCTTATGGCAACGAGGAGAATGTTGGCGCTGCGATTGCGTCGAGCAATTTGCCCCGCGAAGATATATTTGTGGTGACCAAGGTGTTCAACGATGACCAGGGTTATGATTCCACCTTGAAGGCATGCGAAGATTCGCTCAAGCGGCTTCAATTGGATTATGTGGACCTGTACCTGGTGCACTGGCCGGTGAGCGGGCTGCGCAAGGACACCTGGCGGGCGATGGTACGGCTGGCAGAAGAGGGTTTTTGCCGCTCGGTGGGGGTCAGCAATTACACGATCCGCCATTTGGATGAGCTGCTGGCGGATTCGCCGATTGTTCCGGCAGCCAACCAGATTGAGTTGAGCCCGTTTCTGACGCGCACGACGCTGGTGGATTACTGTCAGAGCAAGGGGATTGTGGTGGAAGCCTACAGCCCGCTGGCTCGCTCTCGCAAGTTGGGCGACCCGCGCCTGGTGGCAGTGGCGGAGAAGTACGGTAAATCGACGGCGCAGGTGGCGCTGCGCTGGGCGCTGCAGCACGACTTTGTGGTGATTCCCAAGTCGACGAACAAGGAGCGCATTTTTGAGAATGCCAACCTGTTTGACTTCGCTTTGAGTGCTGAAGACATGGCCTTGATGGACAGCTTCGACGAGGATTACTGGACCATTAATTTGGCCTGGAATCCCGAAAAATCGAACAAGTGGGAATAGCTGCGTAGAATCGGATATGTTTAGAATAGACCCTAAGGGTTTCGGAAAACCCTTAGGGTCTTTTTGTTGACTCAAGTTGTATAATTATTGGGTAACGAATGAGGTGAATTGCTTATTGAGCAAAGGAGAATTACATGCCTGAGATGAAACTCTTTTCGCAGCAAGACCCGGCCTGGAAGAACAAAACCCTGGGTAACGACAGCTCGACCACCATAGGCAATTTTGGCTGTTTGTTAACCGACCTGGCAATGGTGTGCACGTATTATGGGTTTGACGTGGACCCGGCGGTGCTCAATGATCGAATGAAGGACCGCGGAGGATTCCAGGCTGCTTATGTCATTCCGGCGGTGCTGCCCTCGACCGTGCCGGGAATGATTTACCGGAACTTCATTCAATGCCGCACTTACCCGGCGCCGATGGCTGAGGTGGATGCTTCGTTGGCATTAGGGAAGCCGGTAATTGTGGAAGTGGATTATGCGCCGAAGGCGGGTTTGCAGAATCACTGGGTGGTGGTTTACGCCAAACGGGGCGAAGATTACCTGATCCGCGATCCGTGGCCCTATCCAGTGGAAACCGGCGAGGTGACCCTCAAAGAGCGGTACGGCTTTGCGGGCAGCGCCGCGCAGGTGATTCAAGCGGTGGTGTGGCTGGAAGGGCCGGCGGCTCCGCAGCCGAAGCCGGAGCCGGTGGTGCTGGATACAGGCGTGCGGGCCAGCTTTGCCGTGTTTGCGGCGGCGGACGGGTTGGCGCTGCGCTCGCAGCCGATTGTTTCGGAACATACTTTGATCAAGCGTTTCGCGCTGAATACCCGGCTGGAAGTGCTGGTGGACGACGCTACGGCGGAGGCGCGCCTTGGACAGGTGAACCAGTGGCTGCCGGTTAAGGACCCCGAGGGAGTAGAGGGGTATACGGCGGGGTGGTTTGTGAGCAAGAGCGAACAGACGGAAGAGCCGGGCCAGGACGTTAAGCCGGCTAATCCGAACACGGGATTGAAGGGCGAGAAACTGGTGCTGAAGGTGACCGGCGATGGGCTGGCGCTGCGCAGAAAAGCAGAATTTGTGGATAGTAATATTATCAAGCGGCTGCCGTTGAACAGCGACGTGGTGGCGATGGAAACCGTGGCGGAGGTGCGCAAGAAGCTGGGAAAGATTTACCAGTGGATTCGCGTGCGGGACGTGACCGGGGAGGAGGGGTTGGCGGCAGCCTGGTACCTGGTGGAGGCGCCGGGGCAGGCTGCACTGGGCGTGGACTTGCAGAAGGTGGAGCCGCCGGTGTTTGGAGTGACGATGGCGCCACCGGAGCCTTTGGCGCTGCGCGTAGCCGAGGATGGTTTGGCCTTCAGGCGCAGGCCGGTCATTACACAAAAGACCTTGATCCGGCGGTTGGCGCTGAACACGGATCTGCTGGTGCTGGAACCCGAGGAAAGCGCGGTAGCCAAACTGGGACAGCCCGGAGAGTGGCTGCTGGTTAAAGACGTGAAGGGTAAACAGGGATATGTGGCGGCCTGGCATGTGATGCCCCGGCCTCAGGCGCTGCCGGTGGAGAGTAAGCTGGAAGTGGATTTGCCGCCCCAACATCCTGAGAGCGAGGTTGAAGGAATTGGTAAAGAGCCGGTGAGTTTTGGTTTGTTCGATAACCCAAAGAAATCGGTTAGCGAGATTGGCCAGGCGCTGGAGAACTTTGTCAAGAAGGTGGGTGATGTGCTCAGCGAAGCGGTGAGCGATGCCACCACGTTGGAAGTGTCGACTTTTGTCACCAACGACATGAGCAAGATCGGGGTGGAGAAGGGCAAGCTGACCGGGAACCCACAATTGCGGGCACTGACCATCATTAAGCTGGACGGGGACACCGTGCTGTGCGTGCCGCAAGATGAATTTGGCAAGGTGGATGTGGTCTTGTGGAACATTCATCTGGACATGGTCAAGCAGGCGCAGGTGAACCGCTCCGAGTTGATCAAGGCGGCTGTGTCGGCGGTAACCGGTTTGACTAAGCCGGGAGGCGGATGAGCGTGAGCGTTTCGTTGCAGTACATTGACCCCGGCGCAGAGACGACCGGAGAGCTGTACGGCTTGTGGCAGACCCAGCCGGGCGATATCGCCGGGATAGGCAAGGATGCGCTGAGCTTTGACGCTGGGCTGCCCGTGAGGCCGGACATGCCTTTGGGGGGCGTTTGGCGGGTGGACGCGGCGGTTTCGGAGGCGGTGGAGGCGCAAATGGCCGGGCAGGCGCAACGGTTGGTGAACGCGGGGCGCAGCCTTGACGAAGCAGTGTTGGGCGAGGCGCAAGCGGCCACCCTGGCTTCCGCTGCGAAAGCCGGGTCTACGGTTGAAGTACAGCGCGATCAGGGATTGTTGACGGCATTTTTGGAGCAGGCCGGACGGCAGGTGCAGTATTACGCCTGGGTGGAGACAACGGACCGGGGCATTATGCTGGCGCGCAGCACGGTGAATTGGTTTGGACATTTGGATACCATCTGGCGAGAGGACGCTCTTGCGCCTCAGCGTGCGCTGCACCAGCGCTCGCTGGAACTGGCCCTGGCCACCCGTCTGACCACGGTAAAGACCGCCTTGACCGTTGTGAAGTGGGTGGGGCTGGTGGCAAGGATTGCGACTTTGAGCGGCCCGGCGGCGCTGGTGGTGCTGCCGGGGCTGGTGTGGGGGGCGGTCAATGATGTGATCTATCCGATCTTACGATCCGATTTATTTCAAAGGAGCTAAGCATGGCAAGCGATTTTGGAACGACGATGCGGGGCGTGGCTGAGAAAATTGCTCATTATGTGGACGGCGCGGCGACGCTGACGGTGGAGACGCGCTTTGTGGAGGTGGGGCTGGACAAGGGGGCTAAATTTGAAGATGCCAAGCCTGCCGCTCGCACGGAGATTAAATTGGACGGTGACAACTCCAGCGTGCTGCCGATGATGAAGAATGAGAGCGGGGCGCTGGAGGTGGACGCGACGGTGTATGAGCTGCACATGAAAAATGTGCAGGCGGCTATCGATTACCGTGCCAAGATGGTGGGACAGTTGTTAAGCGCGTTGCAGTCGCTGCGGGGATAGAAACAGCCTGCACCTCTACTGGCGCAATTGCAAACCCGACAGGTTTTCAAAACCTGTCGGGTTTCATGCGAGTTCACTTTGGGCGTTCATCGTGCAACGGTGAAATGGCCCGAATTTTTGGTGGCTGTCTACTTTTCTTCGCCGGGAAGAGAGGGGCTCTTGAAGAGGGCTGCCGCGATGAGGCGGACACCGATGAGTGCCAGCAGGCTGAGGAAGAAGGAAGTGACGAAGTTGAATTCAAATTGCAGGAGCTGGATGAGGCCGGCCAGGGCTAAACCAGATCCGAGCACCACGGCCAGGCGCAGGAGGTGGCGTTTTTCGGCGGTACGGGCTGCTTCAGGCGGAGAAAAGGCCTTCAGGCGGGGGTAGAAGCGGTTGAGGTCCCAGGCAGCCAGGGCGGCAAACCCGCCTACCAACCCAAAGACGAGGGGTTGGACCAACATGATGAAAGTATCAAAGCCGAGGAGCGCGGCGAAGGCCAGGTGGACGAACTGGCTGCGCTGGTAGCGCATGCCCAGGTACCACAATCCGCCTGCCAGGAGGGTTCCGGCAATGCCCCACCAGAGGCCTTCCAGGACAAAGCCTGTGAAGGGCAGAGCAACAGCGGCGATGAGAGCAATGATGAGGATGATGCGGGTGTTCATAATCGGCGGCCTCCGGATTGGGGCGTGCGCGCCATGAGGGCTTGCAGAACGGGATCGAGGGCCTCTTGAACGTTCCAATCGGCGACCACGATGCCAGAGCGGCGTAAGCGGTTGATTTGCAGGTGGCGCTCGGCGGTGGCGATGCGGAAGGCCATCTGGTCGCCCCATTCGCTGCGCTGGTTTACCGTTTCAAAGGTGATGGGGTTAGGGCTGACCAAAAGGACGTGGTAGCCTTTGGCGCAGAGATGGGGCAGCACTTTCTCGTCATCGGGCAGCAGCGGGCTGATGAGGATGATTTGAGAGCGTGAAGGGAAGAAGCGCGTGGGGAGGTTGTCGAGCTTCTCCAGGGCGTAATTGAAGCCGGGGTTGGCGCGGGCCAGCAAACGCAAAATATTCTGGCGCTGGATTTTGCCATAGCCTGGGAAGGCGCGATCGATGGAGGAACCATAGACCAGCATGCCCACACGGTTGCCTTCGTTGAGGAAGTTTTCGGCCAGATCGGCGGCAGCGCGGACGGCGTGTTCAAACAGGTTGCCTATTCCAGCCTGCGCATAAGCAGGTTGGCGAGCGTCCAGGATGATGCCGACATCGGCAATGCGCTGCTGCTCGAAGACATTGGTAATGAGCTGCTGCTCCTGGCGGGCGGAAAGCTTCCAGTTGATGTGGCGCAGTTCATCGCCCGGCTGGTATTCGCGCACGGTGTAGAAATCGGTGCCGGTGCCGGATTGGCGGGCGGGGATGGGACCGGCAAAGCCGCGCGTTTGGGGCGGGCGGATGGGGATGTGGCGCATGTGGCGAGGCAGCGGCTGGACAATCAATCGCAAGCCGGTTTCAAATGCTTTGGTGATTTGGAAGAGGCCGGTATGCTCGCTGACCGAAGCGGTAACATCGCCAAAGTAAAAATCGCCGCGGTCGCCTTCCACGGTGTAAGACCATTCAATGTGCTGGCCGGGCGCAAGCGAGGTGAGCAAGAAGGTACGGCCTTCGATCAGGCTGATGCGGGCGGGCAGCGGGTCGTCCAGGTACAATTCAGGAAGGGCGGGGCCGTTGTTGGTGACGCTCAGGCGCACTTCTACGGGGCGGCCTGGGGAGATTCGGTCGGCGCTGAGGGTGCGCTGAATACTTAAATCTGCTTTCTGGTGGGCCGACCAGACGGCTTCGATCAAGTACAGACAGAAGCCGGCTGCCAGGGCCAGGATGCCGCCGGAGCGCATGGCAACTCCGGCGATGGCCAGGCCAAAGATCAGCGCACAGAACAGGATTGTACGAGGGCGCATGAGCTAGCGAATGACGGGGACGGGAACGGCTTGAATCACCTCGGCCAAAACGCGGTCGGCGGCTCTGGGCGTAGTCCACAAATCGGGCTCGAGGACCAGACGGTGATGGAGAGCAGGGATGATGAAGGATTTGATGTCATCCGGCAAGACATAATCGCGGCCTTGCATAGCGGCCCAGGCGCGGGTGAGTTTGAGCAAGGCCAGGCTGCCGCGTGGGCTGGCGCCGACCACCACCTGGCGGTGGGTGCGGGTGTGGTTTACAACTTCGACGATGTAGCGCTCGATGTCATCCTGAAGGTAAACGTCTTCGATGGCAGCGCGCATTTCCAGAAGGCCCTGCGAGTCAATGACCGGGTTGAGGGAGAAGGCGTCCTGGCGGCGTTCGCGGCGGCGGCGAAGGATTTCGCGCTCCTCGTCGACAGAGGGGTAACCCACGGCCAGCTTCACCAAGAAGCGGTCTAGCTGGGCTTCGGGGAGGGGGAAGGTGCCTTCGTATTCGATGGGGTTTTGGGTGGCGATGACGATGAAGGGATCGGGCAGCTTGAGGGTTTCGCCTTCCAGGGTGACCTGGTACTCTTGCATGGCTTCGAGGAGGGCAGACTGGGTGCGGGGCGAAGCACGGTTGATTTCATCGGCCAAGAGGACGTTGGTGAAGATGGGGCCCTGGCGGAGAACAAACTGGTTCTCGGCGCGGTTGAAGATGTAGCCGCCGGTGATGTCGCCAGGGAGCAGGTCGGGGGTGAATTGGATGCGCTTGAAGGTCATGCCTAACGCGGTGGCGAAGCTGTTGGCGATGAGGGTTTTGGCCAGGCCGGGGTAATCCTCGAGGAGGATGTGACCGCCGGCCAGAATGACCGCCATGATTTGCTTGAGCAGATCATCTTTGCCAACGATGGCGCGACCTACTTCTTTGATAACCTGGTTGGATAATTCGGATACTTCGTTAATTGTTCTCTGCGTCACGGGAGACCTCCAATTCTTGTTCAATGAATGCAATGATCATCTCAACTTCGGCGTGAGCCGGAGTATGTTGGGCGAGTTTGGTTTGTTTAGAACGTTTTCTGCGGAAGAGCTTATCGATCCAGGTTTGCTTGGGGCGGATCGTTGCGAAGCGACGGGTGCGCAGCAGCTCGCGGATTTCGGGGGGCAGGTTGAGGGTGCCGTCTTCTGCCAGGCGCAGGACCTGCCCAGGCGAAAGTTCTTCGTGCAGGGCGTAGATATTGGCGATGAGGCGAGAAAGTTCAAAGGCCAGGTTCTCGCTGGCAAAGTTGCTATTGTCGAATGATTCAAGGTAATGGCGCCAGTTGCGGAAGCGGGAATTGGTCCAGCCTGAGGCAAATTTTGCCTGGCGCCCGGTGGGAGCGGGGACAACCTGAGCAGCGAAGGTATAGAGCAGCAACAGGCCGATGACCACCAGGATAGCCCAATATATGACTTGATCAACACTGCGCAGCATACGATTGAACTCAAAGAACATGGACGCCAGGGGCAGGATGATGGTTTCTTTGACGGCCTCTCGCATGAAGATGAAAAGGTAGGCTTCCACGAGGAGCGTGACCAGCAAGAGAGCTGTGAGGATGAGGGTGCGACGCGTTGGGCGGAGTTTCATGCGTTGGATTCCGGCGGGCGGATGGCATTGATGATGGAGGTGAGACTGTGAATGGCCTGCTGGTGCTCTTTGGGGCCGGCGGGGCGCTGGCTGTAGCGGACCAGCTCAAACAGGTGGGTGAGTTCGTTGACCGGGCGGGCCGGAAGGCCTTTGGTGACCAGCACCTGGCCAAACTCACTGGGGGTCATGTCGATGGGGCGGGTGATATTACGCTGTTTGGCCACCGCGGAAAGCATGCGCTGATAACAGAGCAGGATGGTTTCGCGTAAATCTCCCCCGGCGTAGAGCGAATCGAGGGCTTCTTGCACTTCCTCGGTGATGGCCTTGATTGTGGCTGCTTTTTCTTTGCGCAGGGTGAGGCGAACAATCCAGAACACCCCGGCGATGGCTACGAAAATTGCCAGGACCACGACCACCGTGGCGATGTTGACAAAACCCTGGGGCACTTCAGGGATTTCGGGTTGGGCCATGATGTCGACGGGGGCTTCGGTGGATTGTTCCATCAAAGCGGGGTCCCGAACGATATTCGGCCCAGAGCGCTGGGCGGCCTCGCGCACCAGGATGAGGGCCAGGATGAGGAGAATGATGAGGGGTAAATCGTTAAGAAGGCGTTTGCGGGTCCTTTTGTCAAAGATCAACAAGATGATGTAAAGAGGCAAAATGATGATCGATAGGGACAACAACCCGCGCATGAAGGTTACGAAGATTTCACTCGGGGCGGAGAACGGCA
This sequence comes from Anaerolineaceae bacterium, assembly GCA_016927865.1. GTDB lineage: Bacteria > Chloroflexota > Anaerolineae > Anaerolineales > Anaerolineaceae > Anaerolinea. Next base: position 30,216 of record JAFGLU010000135.1, on the reverse strand, counting down.
TTTGGTTCTCTTCGACGGTCATCATCTCGCTAGGGATGGGTTCGCCTTCTTCAAAGCTCAAGCCATTCATCCCGCCGGCTAATAAGACCATCAGCAGGAGGGTGCCGCTTAGAAATATGAGAGCCCATTGTTTGGAGGTGAGTTTTGGGAAGCGCATTGCCAAATATTATACACTGTTTGCAGTACACTGAATGCAGGATCATGATTGCGCAAGCAAAGGCGCTTAGCAAATTCGACCCCCTTCCCTTGCCTTCCCCGAAATCAAGAACGGATATGGGGGAAGGAGCCAGAAATACCTAGAAAACGACTGTGAGTGACAATGGAGAGGCTGCGCAGCCCCTGAATTCTGTGCCTTTCAAATTTGGGGGAAGGCGGATGTCATCACGCCAATTTCAATGAACCCCAAAAAATTACGCCGGATATCAGGTTAAGTGGTGATAATATTAACTTCTGAGTGTATATTTGTATGGATACAATTGATATATTCGCGGACTTTCGGCGAGAAGAAATTCGGTGTAGAAGCTGTTTTTATTGCCCGACCCTGCCACGCGAATTTTTCGAGCGCCACAAAAATGCGGCAGGTTATCAGGGATATTAGTGATATTGATAACTGAGTAAAACTAACCTGTTTGTCTACAATTACATAGTCTTAATTGAAATTCACTTTTAGGAAGAAAACTATGATCCGCTTGCAAATTGATGGACAAACCGTAGAAGTAGCGGAAGGCACGACCGTATTGCAGGCTGCCAAACAAGCCGGAGTGCACATTCCCGTATTGTGCGACCATCCGGCGCTCACATCATTTGGTAGTTGCCGGTTGTGCCTGGTGGAAGTGGAGGGGGCGCGTACGCTGCAGCCATCCTGCACGATGCCGGTAAGCCAGAACATGGTCATTCGCTCTAAGACGCCCGCCGTGGAAGCGACGCGGAAATTCATTCTTGAGCTGATCTTCAGCGAGCGCAATCACTTCTGCCCGTTCTGCCAGCTGAGCGGCGGGGATTGCGAGCTGCAGAATGCGGCTTTGGAGCATGGGATGACTCACTGGCCCATGCAGCCGAATTGGAATGATTTCCCAGTGGATGCATCCAATACATTCCTGCTGCTCGACCACAATCGCTGTATTTTGTGCCGGCGCTGCGCGCGGGCTTGCAGCGAGCTGGTGGGTATGGACACGCTGGGTTTTGCAGAACGAGGCAGCGCAACCATGCTGACCGCCGACCTGGGCGAGCAGTGGGGCATGAGCACCTGCATTTCCTGCGGCACTTGCGAACAGGTATGCCCAACCGGGGCAATGGTGAACCGCTTCTCGGCGTACCAGGGGCACAAGAGCCAGGCCGAGGCGGTGCCCACGGTTTGCGTGGGCTGCGGCGTGGGCTGCCAGACGGTGGTGTACGTGCGGGATAACCGCGTGATCCGCATTGATGGCGACTTTGACGCCGAGTTGAACGCGGGTGTGCTGTGCCGCGAGGGGCGTTTTGAGGCGCTGCTGGAGAAGGGCGACCGTGTGAGTCAACCAATGGTGCGGAAAGATGGTAAGCTGGTTCCTTGTTCGTGGGACGAGGCACTGAGCGCTGCCGCGGCTGGGCTGAAAGATCAACCCGCCGCGTGGGCGTCGCTGAGGCTGCCCGCCGAGGCGTTGGCAACCATGAAAGCGCTGTGTGATGCTGTGAACGCCCCGGTGGCGATGATAGAAGCGGGGGTCACCGGACCGATTCCGCCTAAGCTGGGTATGAAGGTAGAAGATAAGTTGGGCTCGAAGGACGGCGTACTCTCTACGAGCGAATGGCGCGGGTCCTTTACTGAAGTTTATAACGTCCACGCGGGGGCAAACTTTAAGGCCGCCCAGGCGTATGGATTGACGAAAGAGATCAACGCGAATGGCAAAAAATCGGCGTTGGTAGCCCTGGCGGATGAAATTCCGAGTGAGGCCTTGTTGGATGCAGTGAAACCGGTTGGTAAGTTGGTAGTCCTGGCTAGTTACAAGTCTATGCTGACCGAGCTGGCGGAAGTGGTGCTGCCGGTGGCAACCTGGATGGAACAGAGCGGGCACTATGTGAGCCTGACCGGGACGGTGCAGGAAGGCAGGCAGCTGGTAAAACCAGTGGAAACGGTGCGCTCGAGCGAGGCAGCGTTGGCCGGTTTGGTCGAGAAGATGGGTTGCTCGGTGAAAGCGGATTGGCAGGCAGTTCTGGCCTAGGCGGCGTGCAGAAAGCCACATCAATTTAAGGAGTATGGTATGTCAAAACCTAAAGTTGCATCGGATTGGCTGGCGGGCTGCGCGGGCTGCCACATGTCACTTCTGGATATGGATGAGCGGATTATTCAACTGGCCGAGATGGTTGATATTCGATCTACCCCAATTACCGATTTGAAAGAGCCCGATGAAGAGGGTGTGGACGTGGGCGTTTTGGAAGGCGGCATTAACAATACAACCAACGAACACGTTGCTAAGGTGATGCGTAAACGCTGCAAGATTTTGGTGGCGATGGGCGACTGCGCTGTGTTTGGCGGGGTTCCCGCGATGCGCAACCTGTTCACCATTGAAGAGGCGCTCAAGCGGGCTTATGTAGAAACCGAAAGCACCGACAGCGAGGGAATGATCCCGCAGGATGAAGAGTTGTGCCGCCCCACCAAGGTGCGCGCGGTGCATGAGGTGGTACCGGTGGATATTTTCCTTCCGGGCTGCCCACCTTCAGCCGACCAGATTTTTTATGTGCTGAGCGAACTGGCTCAGGGGCGCATCCCTGAGATCAAGGGCGATAAGCTGCAGTGGCATTAGTCGAAAGGATGGAGCGCATGATTGCTCAGAAAATAACAATTGAACCGGTTACCCGGATTGAAGGACACGCAAAAATTACCATTCGCCTGGACGAAGGCGGCAAAGTCGAGCATGCTTACCTGCACATTAACGAATTTCGCGGGTTTGAAAAGTTCTGCGAAGGCCGCTTGGTGGATGAAATGGCCTACATTACCCCGCGCATCTGCGGTATTTGCCCGGTCAGCCACCACCTGGCGGCGGCCAAAGCCGGGGACGCGGTGCTGGGCTGCCCGCCCCCGCGCCCGGCATCGCTGCTGCGCGAACTGATGCATATGGGACAGGTGATTCAGAGCCACGGCATGCACTTTTTTGAGCTGGCGGGGCCTGATTTGCTGTTGGGCTTCGACGCCGACCCGGCGGTGCGCAACGTGGTGGGACTGATCCAGGCGGCACCGGCGCTGGCGGTGAAGGCTGTCAATTTGCGCAAGTTTGGACAGAACATCATTGCCATTTTGGGCGGGCGGCGCATTCACCCCAACTTTGCCATTCCAGGCGGGGTGAACAAAGCTCTGCAATCGTCGGAACGCGACGAGATTCTGGGCGGCATGGCGGATGCCATCGAGACGACCAAGATCGGTTTGCAGATCATCAAGGATTGGGCGATCAAGAACGCCGAAGACATCGCTAAGTTCGCTGTGTTCGAGACGGGTTACTTTGGCCTGGTGACCCCGCAGAATGGTCTTGAGCTTTACGATGGCGATCTGCGCCTGGTGGACAAAACCGGCGCGGAGCTGGAGCGCTTTAAAGAGGCCAATTACCTGGATTATATTGCCGAGCATGTGGAGAACTGGTCGTACTTGAAGTTCCCGTACTACAAGAAGATGGGCTGGCCGCAAGGCGTGTATCGCGTGGGGCCGCTGGGCCGCCTGAACACATGCGACCACATCGACACCCCTCTGGCGCAAGAAGAGTTTGTTGCCTACCGGGCGATCAACAAGGGCGTGCCGTTGGGCAATACGCTGTACTATCATTACGCCCGGCTGATCGAAGTGCTGGCGTGCATCGAAAAAGTTGGCGTTCTGTTGGACGATCCCGATATTATGAGCACGGACCTGCTCAACACGCGTCAGAACCCGGCGCCGGAAGGCGTGGGCGTGATTGAGGCGCCGCGTGGAACGCTGTTCCACCACTACTGGATTAACGAAAATCGCCAGATTACCAAGGTGAACCTGATTGTGGCCACCGGGCACAACAACTGGGCGATGAGCGAGGCGGTGGACAATGTGGCTAAGACCTACATCACCGGGCCGGAGATCCACGAGGGGCTGCTGAACCGGGTGGAAGCTGCGGTGCGGGCGCACGACCCGTGCCTGTCCTGTTCGACTCATGCAGTGGGGCAGATGCCGATGGTGGTGGAAGTGACCAATCCGGATGGCGAGGTGGTGCAGGTTCTGCGCCGTGGCGCGTAATTAAGTTCACGGGGTTGAAACCCCTGCTCAGGTCATGGAAGCCCTTCGGGTTGACGAATTAATCCATCAGTCATGGGGTTGCGGGGCGGCTAGTACGTCCGCAACCCCATGTGGTTTCAGCAGGAGCGGGTGAGCGGTTGAAAAAGACGATTTTAATTGGCTGGGGAAACCCCGACCGGCAGGATGACGGCGTGGCCTGGCATGTGCTGCGCGCGGTGGCTGTGCGGCTGGGGCTGCCTGTGCCGGACTCTTACGAGGCGCCTTTTGAGTGCGGGCATGTGCAGGTGGAGTTTCTTTTTCTGTTGCAATTGACCCCTGAACTGGCAGAGGACATCGCCAGGTATGAGCGGGTCGTGTTTGTCGACGCGGCAGTGGGCGGCACAAGTGGCGAAATTACGCTGGGGGGCATGGCGGCAAGCCAAACGCACCTGCCGGTGTTGTCTCACCACCTTTCTCCCGAGGCGTTGATGGTGATGGCAAGGTCGCTTTATGGAGCGCAGGCTGAAGCGCTGCTGTTAACGGTGACCGGAACGGAGTTCCAGTTCAGCCGGGAGCTTTCGGCGATGGTACAGGCGGCTGTACCTGCGGCGGCAGAGAAGATTCTGGCATGGATTCAGAGAGATTAACAGGTTGTGTGATTGCTTTGGCGCGTCTATTTTAACCCCTGGCGTGAGTAATGAAGATTCTTTGGTAAACTATAGCGGTGATGAGCGACGCAGATAAGAAACGAACCAGGCAAAACATCGGGGTGGTTTTATTCATTACCCTGATGTATTTTGTATTAATGGGCCTTCCGAACAGCAACGGGTCTGCCACGCAAGACGAGGCAATCACTTATCCTATTGTCGTGAAGATGTTGGATTTTGACCCCGATCCGCATATCACCCTGGGGCGGCTGATTATTTATGGGGATTACCATTACGGTTATCTCTTTTATCTGTCATCGTTCCTGGTGCTGCTGCCCATGCGCCTGATTCTGGGACCGGAATACATCCAGCAGTTCGCGTTGATGATGTTTTTGCTGCGCATGTTCATCAGTGTGCTGCCTATGCTGGTGGCAATTCTGTTGCTGGTGCAAATGCAAACGGGGTTCCGTAATTTATGGGGATCGTTGGGCATGACGGTTTTCCTTTTGGCTGTCCCGGCGGTGGTGCGGCAAAACATTGCCTGGTGGCACCCGGATGCGTTGGCGATTCTGTGTGTGGTGCTGACGATTTACTTTTTGAACCGCGACCGGCTGCGCTTTGGGCGTTTTTTCTGGCTGGCGGCGGCGACCTGCGGGCTGGCTACGGCGATCAAGCTGCTGGGGGTGTGGTTTGTGTTGACCATCCCGGCGTATTTGATCGCAGGTTGGACGCAGAAGCAAATCAAGGTTGGGAGAGTGTTTCTGCTGGGGTTGGGCTTCACCGCAGTCATGGCAGCGGTGACCGTGCTGAGCAACCCATTTGTGTTTTATGAATCGCCGCGCCAGCGGATGATTGAAATTCAAACTTATAAGACTCAAGAATTGAAGTATGGTTACTCTCATGACGACCCGTACTATTACCAACACGGGCCAGTGTTTTGGGAATGGACTCTGAAGAATCGGTTTGGCCCCCTGGCGCTGCTGCTGGCGCTGTTGGGCGGGCTGGCGGCCGGGGCGCTGTGGGGGGAGCGGCGCTTCGTCAATCGGGTAATCCTGAGTTGGTGCATGCCCCTGGGGGTATATTTGTTATGGTTTGTAGCGCCAAAGCCGGATCATTACATCCTGCCGGTGATGCTGCCTCTGTTTAGCGGCGGGCTGGGCAGCCTGGGGCTGCTTTGGGATGCGGCGCGTGAATCCAAACGGGGGTGGCTGCGTTGGCTGGCCTGGATTGGGCTGGCCGCGGCTGTGATAGTGCTTGTGGCAGTACTGGTGACGAATTATTTACCAACAGATCGTCGGTTTTGGCTGGAACACTGGTTGGTGGAAAGAGGATAAGGGCACTCAATGGCAAATTTTTATTCGCTGGTTTGCCCGTCTTGCGGGGCGCAGATCCGAGCTTCGGAAAAGGACAGCCGCTATGTGTGTGAATACTGCGGCACCGAGCATCTTATACGGTTGCAAGAGGGGCAGCGTTTGGAAGATCAACCCGACATCCGTGAGCGGATGCCGGTGGCGCGACCCGAGAGCGTGCGGGTGCATAACGACGGTTTGAGCGCGCGGATTGTGCGGCGCTGGTTCTCGTTCAAATATGTTCCACTGGCGTTTTTCTGCGTGGCCTGGGATGCGTTTCTGTGTTTTTGGTATGGGATGGCCTTTTCGCAGGACGGCGTGCCGTGGATCATGATCGTGTTTCCTATTGCGCACCTGGCGGTGGGAGTGGGCCTGACCTACTCAACGCTGGCGGGTTTCCTCAACCGAACGACCCTGGAAGTGGAGCGTGAAGAGATCTCCTTGTGGCATGGGCCGCTGCCGTGGTTTGGCGGCAAAGATATAAAGACTGCGGATGTAAAACAGTTTTATACGACCGAAAAGTTTAAACGAAGCAAAAATGGTGGGCATACGGTGTATGATTTGCACGTGGTGATGAAGAGCGGGGAGAGCATGAAGCTGCTGGGCGATCTGGATGACCCCCAGGTGGCGTTGTTCTTTGAACAGCAGTTGGAGAAGTGGCTGCGCATCGAGGATGTGCCGGTGAGGGGGGAGTTGGAACGGTAGGTTAGTGTCAGGTCGGAAAACTCATCTCCTGCGCCTGACCCCCAGACAGGCACGGGGGCTGAGCTTAGGCCAGCGCCCTCGAATTTACCCCGTGCCGCTACGAAGAGGGATCGTTAGTAGGTTTGCGGCGTTTGTGCCCGGTGTTCCGATAACATCGCATCGATAAATTCTTGCCAGGTTTCGTTGGGCTGCCAGATTTTGTGCAGGTCGATTTCTGCTTGCGCCCGCGGCTGGCCGAGGCGCAGGATGCGGTAGAGGAAGACAAAGGCCGAGACGCGCATGTTGCGGGCGCAGTGGACGAAGACTGGCTGCCCTTCGAGGCGCGACAGGGCGGCGAAGAAGGCTTCCAGGTTTTCCTGTTCGGGCATTTCCCATTCGACGGGGATGGGGATGTACTCCATGCCCAGGCTGCGAACCAGTTCGGCTTCTTCGGGGAAGGCGTCGGGGGAGTCGGGCAGGGCCAGGTTGATGACGGCCCGGCATCCGGCGGCTTGAATGGCAGGGAAGTGCTGCGGGAAGGGCTGCCCGGCAGTATGGAGGTTGGGCGAGATTTGGAGATAGTTTTGGATGGTGGAAATGTGCATTTGATGATTAATTCAGATTTCCCTCACCCTGGCAAGGCCAGGGTAACCCGCGCCGTCAAAGCCCGGCGCGACCTCTGCTAAAGCATGCTACGCGATCCCGGTGGGAGAGGTGGAGGAATGTGTTTGATCGGTGAAACTACTTTCCGGAAAGTTGAACCCAAATATTTAATGGGACTTAAATGTTTCGTTGACGTTGACGCCGTAGAGGTTGGCTTGAAAGCTACGCTCGTCGAGCAGGACGAGAGCTTGAGTCTGGGCGGGGGTGATGAGGGGGGTGAACGGGCGAGCGTAGAAGCGCTCGACCACGCGGTCGTTGCCGGTTTGGTCGTCCATCCAGCGGATGCGGTCGAATTGGGCCAGGTTGAAGGGGCGGGTGTAGCCGCGCAGGGTACGGACACGCTCCATGTTGAAGAAGGCGTCGAAGTAAGTCATGGCCAGTTCGCGCAAGCTGCGATGAATGGGCTCACGGTAGCGCAGGCCGGGGTAGTTGGACTTGGCAATTGCGCCCCAAAAGCCGTTGATCTTGTAAACGGCCAGGACATGATCATCGTCAGCGCCGGATTCGGGTACCAGGTCGACGAGCAGGGGAGCGTAGCCCAGGCGGCGTAAGGCCAGGGCCGCCAGAAAGCCACCATCGAGGCAGTGGCATTGGCGGTCTTGCATGACGCGCACGGGGGGGCGGTTGAGGTCTTCGCCCATGTAGGGTATGCTGTCGAGGTAGGCCTGGATGGCAAGAGGGCTGTCCAGGGATTGGAAGATGGCGCGGTTTTGAGGGTCGAGTAGATCTTCTAAAGCGGGCATAGGGGGCTCCGGCTGAAAACGGACGGGCTAGCGCGTATACTGGGGGCCGAGATAGCCCATGCGGGCGATTAGTTCGGCGTTGAAGAGCGAGCCACCGGCTGCGCCGCGGATGGTGTTGTGCGAGAGGACCACCATGCGGATGTCGAGGAGCGAATCGGGGCGCACGCGGCCCACCACGGTGGTCATGCCGCTGCCGGTCATGCGGTCCAGGCGCGGTTGGGGGCGGTTGTCCTCGTCGCGGACGACGATGACGGGGTTGGGAGAGAAAGGCAGCCCGCGGGCTTCTTTGGGGCCCTGGTAGGCGCGCAGCACCTCAACCACCTCGGCAGGTTTGGCGCGAGTACCCAACTCGATGGACAGGGTGACCACGTGACCGTCGGTGACGGCGACACGGTTGGTGTGGGCGGAAATGCCAAAAGAGGCCATCTCGATGCTGTCACCGGAGAGCGTGCCGAGCATCTTGCGCGGTTCCCACTCCACCTTATCTTCTTCGCCGCCAATGTTGGGGATGACGTTGTCGATGATGTCCATGGAGGCGATGCCGGGGTAACCGGCGCCGGAGAGGGCCTGGAGAGAGACGGCGAAGACGCGCTTGAGGCCGAAGGCATCCTGAAGAGGCTTGAGAGCAATGCTCATGCCGGTGCTGGTGCAGTTGGGGTTGGTGGTGATGGCGCCGCTCCAGCCGCGCAGGCGGCGCTGGGCCTCGATCAGATGCACATGGGGGGCATTGATCTCGGGCAAGAGGATGGGCACGTCGGCGGCGCGGCGGTAGGCAGAGGCGTTGGAGCAAATGACCGTGCCGGCGGTGGCGAAGGCGGGCTCAATATCGCGGGCCAGGTCAGCGGGCAGGCCGGAAAGTGCCAGAGGCGCCTGGACGGCCTCGGGGGTGGAGGGGCGCACGATCATCTCGCGGGCCCAGGCGGGCATTTCGCCGGGCAGCAGCCAGTGGCAGACTTCGCCATACGGCTTGCCGATGGAGCGGTCGGAGCCGGTGAGGGCGACCACTTCAAACCAGGGATGGTTGTCTAAGAGTTGGACGAAGCGCTGTCCAACACTGCCGGTGGCAGCTAAAACTGCGACGGGGATTTTGTTGCTCATGGAAATGCTCCTTAACGAATCACCAGATCGTGGAGCACGCGCACCGCGGCGACGGCGTCCTGGCTGGCGATGATAAAGCTGATGGAAACTTCGGAAGATCCCTGGGCAATGGCGATGACGTTGATCTTTTGATCGCCCAGGGCGCTGAAAACTTTGCCCGCCACGCCGGGGGTGCTGCGCATGCCCTCTCCTACGACGGTGACGATGACCACTTCTTCGGAGGCCCAGACGCGGTCGATGTCTTTGTTCTCGAATTCGTCGCGGAAGGCGAGTTGGACGGCAGATATGACCTGTTGAATAACCTCGGCAGGCACGGCGAAGCAAATAGCCTGCTCGGAGGATGCCTGGGAAATGAGCGAGACGCTGGCCCCGGTGGAGGCGATGGCGGCAAAGGTGCGGGCGGCGACGCCGGGCACGCCCAACATGCCGCGCCCTTCCAGGGTGACCAGCTTGAGGCCGCGGATGGTGGTGACCGATTTGACTACCTTTTGCCCGAGGACGGGCAGTTCGCTGACCAGGCGGGTTCCGACGTGGGCGGGGTTAAAGGTGTTGAGCACGCGCAGTCCGATGCCGGCTTCGATAACCGGGCGGATGGTTTTGGGGTGCAGCACCTTGGCCCCGGCGAAGGCCAGCTCGGAGACTTCGCGGTAGGTGAGTTGTTCGATGGTGGCGGCATGGGGCACGATGCGCGGGTCGGCGCTCATCACGCCGTCCACGTCGGTCCAGATCCAGACTTCATCAGACGGCAGCAAAGCGCCGAGAATGGCGGCGGTGTAATCGCTGCCGCCGCGGCCGAGGGTGGTGGTGGCGCCTTCGGGGGTGGCGCCGATGAAGCCGGTGACCACGGGGACAATGCCGCGCTCAAGAAGGGGGGATAGAACGGCGTGGATGGCGTTTTTCGTGGCGGCCATGTCGGGGTGGGCGGCTTGATGGTGGGCGTCGGTTTGGATGAGGCGGGTGGCCTCGATGTATTCGGCGGGCGCGCCGAGTGAATCGATGGCGCCGGCCAGCAGGCGCACGGCTAACCGCTCTCCGAGGGAGGCGACGGCATCCATGGCGCGCGGGGTGGCCTCACCTAGCACGGAAATGGCCAGGCACAGGTTGGAGAAATCTTGAATCAAGGCCTGAACGCTTTCGCGGATGGCGTCCTGGCGGGCGGGGTGGATCATTCCGGAAGTGATGATGGCTTCGTGACGCTCGGTGAGGATGCGGGCAGTGTCCTGGAAAGTGAAGACGTCACCGCGAGTGGCGGCGATGGCGCTCTTGATGAGCAGGTCGGTGATGCCGGAGAGCGCCGAAGTGACCACGACGATGCGCGGCCAGGCCGAGAGGTTATCTCGGACGATTTTGGCGGTTTGATGCATGGCTTCGGGTGTGCCAACCGAAGTCCCGCCAAATTTCATTACCAGGGTAGGATACGTGGAAACCGTCATATTTTTCACCAGATGGAAAAAAGAATTTGAGTATTTTACTAGATTTCGGGGATGTAGGGAGAGATTGGCGCCCAGGAGGTGGAAGATTACCTTAGAATTGCCCCTGACCCTGGCAAGGCCAGGGCAACCCGCGCCGCCACACTGCCCTGGTTTCCTGCTGGGATAGTGTGATGGGCAGTGCCAGGAAAGCCCGGCGCGACCTCTGCTAAAGCATGCTCCGCAATCCTGGCGGGAGAGGTGGAAGATACTGCGCTTTAACGACCCGAAATTGCCGAGTATGCCAGGTGCATGGGTTTATAATTGACAAAATGGAACCGCTCATTTTGCTGGACAACGTCACGTTCCGCTATCCGGGGGAGGAAAACACCCGCGATGTTTTGCGCGGGTTGTCGTTGGAAATTCTCCCCGGCGACATGGTGGCGGTGGTGGGCTCGAATGGCTCGGGCAAAACGACCATGCTGCGTCTGATGAACGGGCTGTTGGTGCCGCAAGGGGGGCGGGTGCTGGTGAACGGCCTGGATACAAGCCGTAAGGACCAACTAATGGCCATCCGGCGGCAGGTGGGGCTGGTGTTCCAGCATCCCGAAGATCAAATTGTGGCCACCACGGTGGACGAGGACGTGGCTTTTGGGCCAGAAAACCTGGGGCTCTCCTCAGCGGAGATCCGCGCGCGGGTGGACCAAGCCTTGAAGGCTGTGGGGATGGAGGAACACGCCCAGCGCTCACCACATATGCTTTCGGGCGGGCAGACCCAGCGCCTGGCCCTGGCGGGGGTGCTGGCCATGCGCCCGCAGGTGGTGTTGTTCGACGAAGCTACCACTATGCTCGACCCGGCTGGGCGGTTGATGGCTATTCGCGAGATGCTGCGCCTGAACCAGGAAGGGATGACGGTGGTGTTCATCACCCACCATATGGAGGAGGCGGTTATGGCCTCGCGGGTGGTGGTGCTGCACGAGGGCAAGGTGGCGGAGGACGGCTCGCCCGCCGAGGTGTTCACCGATGCGAAGCGGGTGGGCAAATATGGGTTGGGGCTGCCGCGCCCGGCCCGGCTGGCTGAGCGTTTTCAAGAGTGGCTGGGGGTGATGACTCCCCGCCCGCTGCACCCGCAAGAGTGGCTGGACCGGCTGCCAGTTTATAACGGTGAGATGGGCGAGGCGGCGCACTCCTCAGTGGGATCGCCGCGGATTGTGGGCGACGAGGCGTTGATTGAGGTGCGCGGTCTGGAACATACCTACCTGGTAGACACACCCCTGGCGCATCTGGCGCTCCAGGATTTGAATATGACCGCCATGAGCGGGGGCACGCTTGGGCTCTTGGGGCGCACCGGGTCTGGAAAATCAACCCTGCTGCAGCACCTGAATGGTTTGCTGCGCCCGCAAAAAGGCTCGGTGCGGGTGGGTCCGCATCAATTGGCCGATTTGGATGTGCCCACCAAGACGGTGGCCAAGATGGTGGGGTTGGTATTCCAGAATCCGGAAATGCAGTTCTTCGAGCAGTATGTGGGCGATGAAATCTCCTACGGGCCACGGCAAATTGGGATAGAAGAAACGCTGGCCGAACGGGTGAGATGGGCGATGGAACTGGTGGGGCTGGATTTTGAGGCTTTCAAGGACCGGCTGGTGTTTGCCTTGAGCGGCGGTGAGAAGCGCAAGGTGGCCCTGGCGGCAACGCTGGCCCTACGACCACAAGTGCTGCTGCTGGACGAGCCGACAGCCGGGCTGGACCCCGCCGCGCACCTGGAGGTGTTGGGGCGGTTGGCGGGCTTGCAAGCAGAGGGGATGACCACGGTTTTGTCATCTCACCGGATGAATGACCTGGCGGCGCTGGCCAGCCGGCTGGCGGTGTTTGAGCACGGCACGGTCATCCGTGAGGGGCCGGTGGGCGAAGTGTTTTGGGACTTCAAGGGTCTGGCGGAGGCCGGATTGGAGCCGCCGCTGGTGGTGCGCACGGCGAGCCGGCTGCGAGAACGGGGCTGGCCGATTCCCAAAGGGATTGTGACGCCGGATGAGCTGGCGGACGCGCTGCGGGCATGCAGTCCGGGAGGCGCACAATGAACCGCTTTGAGTTCATGCGCAATATCCCCATCGGGCAGTATCTGCCGGTGGATTCGGTCTTACACCGGCTGGACCCCAGGGCGCGGCTGCTGGCGGTGGTGCTGGTGGTGATGGCGCTGACCTTTGCGCCGGGCCTGTGGGGCTTGACGCTGGGGTTGGCCGCGGCGCTGGTGTGTTTGTGGTTGGGAAAAATTCCGTTCAAGTATGCCTTGCGAGCGCTGCTGGCTCCGCTGCCTTTCTTGCTGATCCTGGCGGTGCTGCAGGTGCTTTGGAATGCAGGGCCGGATGACCCGCCGGTGCTGTGGTCGTGGGGGAGGCTGGTGTTGACTCCGCACGATTTTCGCTTTGGGTTGGCGCTGCTGCTGCGCTTCTGCGGGTTGATTTTGTTCCTGGGAATTATGTCGTATACAACCTCAACTACGCAGATGACCCAGGGGCTGAACGGGTTGCTGAAGCCGCTGCGTGTACTGCGCATTCCGGTGGATGATTTCGTGATGATGGTCCAAATTACCCTGCGCTTCTTGCCTTTGCTGGCGCTTTCGGCGGAGCGGATTGCCAAAGCCCAGGCGGCACGCGGGGCGGATTGGGATTCGCGCCCGGGCAGCTTTTTTGCGCGCATTCGGCAGATTGTGCCCATGCTGGTGCCGCTGTTCATGACCAGTCTGCATCGGGCGGAAAACCTGGCCCTGGCGATGGATGCGCGCGCTTATGGGTCGGGGCCGCGCTCTACGCTGGCGGAGTTGAAAATGCAACCCCGCGACTGGGTGTGCTTGATTGTCGCGGGGCTGTTGGCTGCTGGGATTCTGTTTTTGTAAACAAGGGCAAGATTCCTGAGTTTTAGACATGCGCGGAGTGCAAAGCTTTCGGTAGCACTGCACCAAACCGTGGTCGGTTGTGAATGGCGGGCTTTGCCCGCCTCAAAGAAAGAAAAAGGGAGTTATTGTCGCACTTCGTGCGACAATAACTCCCTTATACCTTAATTTAGGAATTTAGCGAATTTAAAAGGTTACAGCTTGGAGCCGGTTTGTTTACCGACTTGAATGCGTTTCCAGGCGGCGACGACCACCAGGGTGATGAAGGCAGAGACACCCGCTTCGGGCAGGCCGTTGGCAACCACCACCGGGCCGATCACTTCCCAGGGGTAGAGGCCGAGGATGCCGATCATGCCGAGCACGAGCAGGGTGTTGGTGAGGCTGCCGGCGGCGCCGGAGACGATTAGGCCGACGACGGGCCAGCGCTTGAGACCTTGCCAGACCAGCCAGGCCACCGGGCCGATGAACAGGCGCGGGAGCACCGAGATGAGTGGATTGGTAAAGATGGTGTCACCGGGGCCATTGGGGGCTACGGCGGCTTGAATCATGCTAAAGATGCCAAAGATCAGGCCGATCAAGGCGCCTACAATGGGACCTTCAAGGATCGCGCCGATGATGGCGGGAACGGGCATGATGGTGAGCGAAATGCCGCCTACCCAGGGGATGAAACCCCAACGGGTGAGGCCCAGGAAGATGGCGATGGCCGACATGATGGCGGTGATGACGATTTTGCGAGTACGTTCTTGCGGCATAATAACCTCTTTATTAGAGTGAGTGAGTGTTTCAGTCAGGCAAGCCTGATTCTTGCTTTATAACACTGCATGATAGCAGGTCGATACGCTCAAAAGCTATCATTTCGTGCTATGGTTATCATCCCCGAAACAGACCCCCACGCGGCGAGCGCTGGTGATCCAGGGATGATCGAGGGGGAGGGTATTGACCTTGTTAATCAACTCACTCAGCGGAGATGATTCGATGACGCCGCAACGCGAGCCCAGGGCGATGCCGTACTGCTCGTTGGCGACATGTTCGGCGCAGGCTGTGCCCAGTTTGGTCGCCAGGATGCGGTCGCCGGCGGAAGGCACCCCGCCACGCAGCAGGTAACCGAGAATGGAGGTGCGCGTTTCGAGGTGGGTGAGATGCTCGAGGCGGTTGGCCAGCAGAAGCGTGCTGCCAACGGCTCGATTTTCTATACGGTTGAGGGTGGCGGCGACGGTATCGCGCTCTTCCCCGTTGCGCAGGTCGGCGTTCACCTTTCGCACCTGCTCGAAAAACTGCACCGATTCGCGGGTGCGGGCGCCTTCGGAGACAGCGATGATGCTGAACTGCTTGCCGGCTTCGTTGCGCGAGAGGATGGCTTCGGCGACGGTGTTGATGTCATAGGGGATTTCGGGCAAGAGGATGACATCGGCGCCGCCTGCCTGACCCGCGCCCAGGGTGAGCCAGCCAGCTTCTAAGCCGATGAGCTCGACGATCATGATGCGGTGATGGCTGTGAGCGGTGGAGTGGAGGCGGTCGATGGCTTCGGTGGCAACTTCGAGAGCGGTGTTGAAACCGATGGAATTGTCGGTGCCGGGAACGCTGTTGTCGGCGGATTTGGGCAAGAAGACGACGTTGAGGCCGTGCTGCATGAGGTGGTAGGTGTTGGCGAGGGTTTCGCCGCCCCCAAGGCAGACCAGGGCATCCAGGTTGTGGCGCTGGTAAGTGGCCAGAGCGGCCTGGAGGCGGTCGCCGGTTTGGCCCACGGCAAACTGGCCGGGCTGCAAGCGGCTGGCGCCCAGGATGGTACCGCCGCTGGTGAGGATGTTGGATAGGGAAGCCTGCTCGATTTCGATAGGGCGGTCTTGAACCAGGCCATCGAAGCCATCGGCGAAGCCGATGAGGTGCATGTTGAAGTCGGAGTAAGCTGCTTTGCCAAAGGCGCGAATGGCAGCATTGATGCCGGGACAGTCGCTTCCAGCGGTTAGAATGCCAATGCGGCTTGGAGCCATAACAGACCCTCCTGGATGTTATTCTTTGAACGTTCGTTAACATTATTGTATCGCAAGTTGAAGAGGGAGGTAAAGCAAAAATAGACTCTCCTGGGTTAGTAGAAGATCCCGAATTTGAGGGTTGTGTGGGTGCTTCGCACCCACACAACCCTCAAATTCGGGATTCTTTCTTCCTAAAAAAACAGAGCAGGTTGCCGTGAAGCAACCTGCTCTATCGTGAAGAAACAATCATCGGTGATTGTGCTAGAAGATCAGCACCAGCAGCAGGATGATTGGGCCAAACAGGATGAGCAGGACGAGGCCGATGACCAGAGCCAGGACGAGGCCGATGACCCCGAAGACGACAGCCAGCACTACGCCGATCAAGCCGAAGACCAGCCCAAGAATCCCGCCGATGAGGCCGAGAATGAATTCGATCAGTTCCATAGGTTCCTCCAAAAGCAACTCAGTTCATAGGTTCGGTTGACCATCTCTTTGAATGATCTATTCTATATACGGGAGTGCATAGAAAAGGTTGCATATGGCATTTTGGGGTCGCGACGCCAATACCAAAGAACCCGAAAAAGGCGTATGATATGACAATATTCATTCCTGCTCAGCCAGAGGTGGAAGAAGCCTGAATTTCCCCGCCCTCTGAGCAGTCACAAACATTCTAAAAGACAGGGGCACAATATGACAAAGACAGCGAGCACGGAAGAGAAGAAGGGCCTGGCGCAATTGCCGCGCAACGTTTGGGCGGTGAGCGCGACCAGCTTTTTCATGGATATTTCTACCGAGATGATTGTCAACATTCTGCCGCTGTTTTTGGCGAACGTGTTGGGCGTGAAGACGCACATCATTGGGATCATCGAGGGGATTGCCGAGGCTACGGCCAGTTTGTTGAAGGTGTTTTCGGGGTGGCTGTCCGATAAATTGCACGGGCGTAAGTGGATTGCAGTGGCGGGGTATGGGCTTTCGACCCTGGCCAAGCCGTTTTTCTACTTTGCCGCGAGTTGGGAGGCTGTGGCGGGGGTGCGCTGGGCCGATCGGGTGGGCAAGGGCATCCGCACGGCGCCGCGAGACGCGCTGGTGGCCGATTCGGTGACGCCGCAGACACGCGGGCTGGCTTTTGGTTTTCAACGGGCGGCTGATACGGCGGGGGCCATGCTGGGGCTGCTGATTGCGCTAGTGGTGGTGTGGTTGGCACAGGCCAACGAGGTGTCACTAAATGTGTCTACATTCCGCACCCTGGTGCTGATCAGCATTGTGCCCTCGGTGCTGGCGGTGCTGGCGCTGGCGATCGGAACCAGAGACGTGGCGGTGAAAGGTCAGCGGGCGCTGCCGAAGTTTGGCTTCCGCTCGTTGGGCAAACCTTTCATGGTCTTTCTAGGGATTGTGGCCCTGTTCGACCTGGGCAACTCATCGGATGCCTTCCTTGTGCTGCGAGCGCAAGAGCGGGGGCTGAGCGTGACCGGGGTGCTGGCGATGCTGGTGGCCTTCAATTTCGTATATATGTTCCTATCGACCCCCACCGGAAAACTTTCCGACAAAGTTGGGCGGAAGAAGATGATCGCGGCGGGTTGGATGGTGTACGCAGTGGTGTATTTGGGGGTGGCGGCGGCGCAGCAGGCCTGGCAAATGTTTGCGCTGCACATCGTTTATGGGTTTTATTACGCTCTGGCCTATTCTACGGCAAAGGCGATGGTGGCTGATTTGGTGCCGGAGAATTTGCGCGGAACGGCCTATGGGACGTATAACGCGGTATTAGGGCTGCTGGACTTCCCCGCATCGTTGATCGCGGGGGTGTTGTGGCAGGGGATTGGGCGATGGAACGGGTTCGGTGCCTCGGCCCCGTTTTTGTTTGGGGCAGGCATGGCGGGACTGGCAGCGGTGCTGCTGCTGGTGTGGAAGCAAGAGAGGGTATAAGATGGAAAAGATTCGCTGGGCGCCGAAGGTGCGCCAGGTGAAAATCCGGCAGTTGTATGAAAACGATGCGGCGGGGATGGTGGATGAAGAATTGTTGCAAGAGGTGGGCTACGCGCTGCTGGACCGCTGCCAGAGCATTTGGCTGGTGACGCGGCGGGAGGTGGAGTGCCCGCGCTGCGGGACAGTGTTTTCGCTGGGAGAAGAAGGCGAGGGCTGGAAAATGCGTTCGGGGGTTCAGACCTGCCCCAAGGAGGGATGCGGCTGGCAGACCTCGGCGGAGGAGTGGCACAACACCTGGGCTAAGAAGGATTTGCTGGGCATGGCGGCTCGAGATGCATTGGCGATCTACCTGCGAGATTTTCCGCGGGCGAAGACGGCACAGGAACGGATGGTGTGCATCGATCAGCTCATCCATGCCTTTCACATCAGTTTGCGCGATGGGCAGTTGAACCGGTCGTTTGCCAATAACCTGATTGAAGGGTCGCACCAGCAGGTGGTGGAGTTTTTGGACGGTCTCTCGGCTCTGCCGGGAGGCGTGGATAAAACCGAGTGGCGGGACCATGTGAAGACGATGTTCAAGCGGAGAAAAGGAAAAGCTTAACATAAAAACAAAAACCACGGGCTGCGTGGTTTTTGTTTTTTGTCGGAACGTAATTACAGCTCGGAAAGCAGTTTGGCTTTTTTGGCGTTGAATTCCTCTTCTGTGAGGACGCCGCGATCGCGCAGTTCGCCCAGGCTGGCGAGGAGGCTGGTGATGTTGTTGGGGGCGGCTACGGAGGCAACAACGGATCTGACCTGGCCTTCTTCGAGGCGGATCTTGGCGTTGAGCATGACGGTCTTGAAGCGGATGGGGTTGCCGATTATGGTGAAGCGGTTGACGCCTAACTCGCTGGCGGTGAGTACCTCAATGCTGCCGTAATTGAACATACGCCCGAGCCAGTCTTGTTCCATTTTGACGTCATTGACCTTCTCGAGGGAGGAGTCGGTGACGTTTTTGTTGAGGATGCCGATGACCTGGATGACGCGCAGGTTGGTGACGATGTACATGTGGTGGTTCCAGTACAGTGCGTCACGGACGAGGCTGGCCAAGGGGATGAGCACCAGAAGGTAACCCAATCCAACCAGGGGGTTGCCAGGGCTGGAGAGAGCCAGAATGGAGACGATCAAAATGGTGAAAGCCACGAAAGAAAGCTCGACAAGGATTTCGCGCAGGAGAACGAACCAGTGCCGGCGGGTGACCAGCAAGATTTCTTCACGTTCGCCAAGTAGTTTTTTCAGGTAAGCGTCGGTCATGGTGATTTTCCTCCAGGAAAGATAGATTGAGTATATATCAATTCATGAAAGGAGGGGAAAATTGTAACTACTTTGACAATGTCACTTTAAAACGCTATGGCCCTCGAACTTGAGTGTTGCCCCCACCCTACCCTCCCCCGGCCACCAAGATTCTCAATGACTTAAGCGTTTTGCCGGGGGAGGGAAAGAATTCTGCAAAAGAGAGGGGCTGAAAGCCCCTCTCTTTTGCGAAATCTTCCCCCCTCCCCGCCCCTGAACCAAAATTTTGCGAGTTTTTTGCCAGCGGGGAGGGGCGGGGAGGGGGCCACGAACTCGAAATTTTAAAGTGACATTGCCAAACTACTCATCCTGAGGTGGAAGATGCGGATAAGGATATACGCGCTAGGAGAAAAAATCCGCTGCCGGCGATGTTGCGCAAGCAGCGGATGAAGGGTAATCTTTGGTGAATGGCGAAGGCTATTTCTTGCTGCCGTTGGAAGAGGAATCGTCGTCGTCGTCCTCTTCTTCCTCATCTTCGTCCTCGTCATCGAAATCATCTTCGTCGAAGTATTCAAAATCTTCGTCGTCATCGCCATCTTCCGAGTGGACGTGTCCGTGCTCCAGCTCTTCTTCGTCAGCGGCGCGCAAATCGACTACGGTGACTTCGAAGGTGAGTTCTTTTCCGGCCAGGACGTGGTTGAAGTCGAGGCGGACGTTGTCCTTGGTGATCTCGATGATGCGGGCTTCCAGAACATCGCCGTCCTCATTCTTGACATCTAGCTCGACGCCAACTTTGAGAGGGATGTCGGAGGGGATTTCGTCGCGAGGAACGTCGACGACGGCTTCGGGATCAATCTCGCCGTAGGCATCGGCAGCGTTGACGGTGACCTTTTTGGTGTCGCCGATTTTCAATCCGTACAGCTCGCGCTCGAGGCCGGCGATGATGTTTTCGTGTCCCTGAATGAATTCGATGGGATCGATACCTTCGGTCGAGTCGACGATTTCACCATCAACGGTCAAGGTGTATTCGAGGCTGACGACAACGTCGTCGGCAATTACGGTAGGGTTTGCGGTTTGGCTCATGCTTGCTTCTTTCTTATAGATGATACCGGCCCACGAGGTGTGGGCGCGGGTGACAAAACGGAGCGATTATATCATAACCGAGCAAAAAGCGGCGGCTTTTTCGGCACTTTCATCGCGGGTTTCAATTTCGATGACGCGGCTGTCGCCCCAGCGCTCAAGCGCATGGAACAGCAGGTGAGGGCGAACCACAACCAGGGCTATGCGGAATTCGCCGCGATCGAGGGTGGAGAGGGCAGAAAGCCATCCCTGGTTGCGTTCGAACTCCAGCGGGCCCAGTTCGTCTACCACCAGCAGGTCGCAGGGGCAGGCGGAGCCCAGTTGGGCGTCGGCCCAGGCAAGGATGCTTTGCTGGAAATCCCAATTGAGTTGCTCCGGCAGGCGTTCGGCGCGGCGATTTGCCAGCAGGCGTGATTCGCCGCTGCGCAGGTCAACTGCATCGATGGCAACACGGCGATCCTCTTCATAGCGGGGCAGGGAGAGAATTCCCGTCACGTTCCAGCCTTTTTGTTTTGCCGCTGCCGCGACCGTCTGGCAAAAAGTGGTTTTGCCGGCACCGCGACCGCCGCTGACCAGGTAGATTTGGGGGTGTTGTAGTGATTGTGTCATTCTTCCTCCGGTTTACCATTCCCGCCACTTGTCGGCTAGATTCTTGTGATGACCCAGTTTGCAGGCGCAGATGTGTATGATTTATCATAACATGGAAAGAGATTTGCCGGAAATTGGTGGTAAACCTGTATTTTGGAGGGTGAGGTTGGCTTCGATACACAATTGTCTCCTGCTGCGGGAATTTCCCGGTGAGCAAGGAAGAGGCTCTTTGGGGGTTGCTGTGGTAGGTGTCGCAATTCGAGGTGTGAGAGCGGCGAAGACGCTCTCACACCTCGAATTGCGAATTTCCAATAAACCCATAAACCAAGGAAGAGGGGGTTTGTGAAAAAATGGTATAATTTACACTTGAGTATTATGTGGTAGAGGCACTTTAGGAATTATCTTTACAACGTGCTTTTCATTCACAAGTGTTCTTAAAGCAGCATAGAGGAGTAACTTTCTTTGGCATTCGACCCTTTTAAGTGGTTATTGGGTTTATTCTCCCTGGATATCGGCATCGATCTGGGCACAGCCAACACACTGGTGAATGTCCGGGGCAAGGGGATTGTGATTAACGAGCCGTCCTGGGTGACAATTGATAAGCGTTCACGTGAAGTGGAGGCGATTGGTGTGCGGGCGAAAGAGATGGTTGGGCGTACACCGGCGAACATGGTGACGATCCGCCCGCTGCGAGACGGTGTGATTTCGGAATTTGAGATCACGCAAGAGATGTTGCGCTATTTTATCGGCAAAGCGCACCAGCAGAGCGTTGTACCGGTTCCTCGCCCACGGGTGGTGATTGGCATTCCATCAGGCGCGACCCAGGTGGAGAAGAACGCGGTATACGATGCCGCGAATGCAGCCGGAGCACGCGAGGTTTATCTGATTGAGGAGCCGCGCGCGGCTGCTTTGGGGGCAGGGCTGCCCGTCTCGGAGATCCACGGCAACATGGTGGTAGATATCGGCGGCGGCACGACCGAAGTGGCGGTTATCTCGATGAACGGGATCGTCGTTTCGCGCTCGCTGCGTGTGGCCGGCGATGAATTGGACCAGGATATCATCACCTACATTCGCAATAAGTACAACCTGTTCATTGGCGAGCGTATGGCCGAACAGGCCAAGATGCAAATTGGCTCGGCCTATCCGCTGCCGACCGAGAAAACCATGACTGTGCGCGGGCGAAACCTGGTGACGGGGCTTCCCGAAGCGATTGAGATCTCTTCGGTTGAAATTCGCGAGGCTGTTGCGGGATCGGTGCAGGTAATTGTGGACACGGTGAAGGATGCCCTGGACGAAGCGCCGCCGGAAATTGTGGCCGATTTGATCGAATCGGGCGTGTGCCTGGCCGGAGGCGGCGCGCTGCTGCTTGGGCTGGCCGAGCGCTTGAGCGAGGAATTGCGGCTGCGCGTGTGGGTAGCCGAAGACCCGATGACCTGCGTGGCGCGCGGGGCCGGGATGATCCTGGAGGACTTGGAGCGTTACCGCCGCCTGTTGGTTGGGCTGGAACGCAACGGTTCACGGGGTTAGGCAGAAAATAAAACGTGATTAAGGCGATTCGTTTGGATCTACGAAAAAAATGATCGCTGCTTTACAAAGGTATTGGCGCGCGGGAGCGCTCATTTTAGTGGCGGCGGGTATTCTGGCTCTGGCTCTGGGCGGGTACCTGGCTCCGGCATTTAAGGTGGTGACTGCGCCGCTGATCTCGGCTCAGCGTTGGGTTTCTACGCGTTATATGGCAGTGTATGAAATGGTGCGTTCTCCGCAGGACGTGGCTTCGTTGCGCGAAGAGAATATGCGCCTGGAGCAGGAGAATGCGCTGCTGCAGAGCCAGATCATCCAGTTGCAGGAACAGTTGAAAGATTCGGCGATTTTGGAGGCCCTGCTGCAATTTGCGCGGCAACGGCCCAACGACAGCTATGTGGCCGCCTCGGTGATTATGCGCGACCCCAGCCCGTTTTTGCGCTACGTGATCATTGATCAAGGTTCCGATTTGGGGCTGCGGCGCGGAATGCCGGTGGTTACGGCGGAAGGGTTGGTGGGGCGCGTGGACGCGGTGGTGGCGAATGCGGCGCGCGTGCAATTGATCACGGATTCTGCCTCGGCTGTGAACGTGCGCCTGTCAAAATCGGGGATCGAGGCGGTGCTGACGGGTTCTATAACCGGGGACGTGTCGATGGAAATGATTCCTCAGACGGCATCGCTGCAAGCAGGGGATGTGATTCTGACCTCGGGGTTGGGTGGAAATTATCCATCAAACATTTTGGTGGGACAGGTTTTGAACGTGCGAAGGCTGGAAACAGAACTATTCCAAACCGCTTCGGTTCAGCCGGCGGTGAATTTCAGTAACTTGCAGGCTGTTCTGGTTGTGACCAGCTTCTCACCGGCGGACGTGAGCCCACTCATCCCGGCAGGGACGGCGCCATGATCGGCGTGATCCTGGCGGTGCCCGTATTTCTAGTCGTTCTGATGCTGCAAACCACCGTGATGAGCACGCTGCCGTTGTTGGACGGTACCGCCGACCTGGTGCTGCTGGTTCTGTTGGCGTGGTCTGTGCAAGAACGAGTGCGTTCAGCGGTGGAATGGGCTGCGATTGGGGGGGCGCTGGTGGGAATTATCTCACACGCTCCGCTGGTGGCGCCGATCGCGGGTTATCTGGTGGTAGCTATCCTGGCGAGGGTGTTGCGGGCCAGAATCTGGCAGTCACCGCTGGTTTCTCTGTTTTTGGCCACCTTTGCAGGCTCGGTGATTTTGCCTGCATTCACCTGGGCGGCGCTGCAATTTGAGGGCACTTCCTTGCCGTTGGTAGAAAGTATCAACCGGGTGGTGCTGCCGGGTGCGCTGTTGAATTTGCTTCTGGCGCTGCCGGTATATACGATCATTGCGGGACTGGCTCAGTCGGTTTATCCGGAAGAGGTAGCTGAATGAATCAAAAGAATGGACAAAGACGCTCAGAAGGTCATTGGGATCGCTGGCGCTTGTGGGTCATATATGCGATTATCGGGCTAATCTTTGGTATTTATTCCTTGCGCTTGTTTGAGTTGCAAATTGCTCAAGGAGCCGATTACCACGATCAAGCAGATGAAAACCGGCGCACGGAAGTGAACGTCCAAACACAGCGCGGGATTATTTATGACCGTAATGGGATTATCCTGGCACAAAACGTGCCATCCTATAACGTCAACATCACACCAGCGGAACTGCCGGGCGATCCTACGGCGTTCGGGGATGCGACCGCGCTGGCGACCGAACTGGACCCCAACGTGCAAGAGGTGTATCGAAGGCTGTCTGAGTTGATCGACATGCCGGTGAGCAACGGAGAGATCAATGAGGAGACGGTGCGCATTTTTTCGCCATGCAATACCGATTTAGGCATTACCCAGGTAGTATTTATTGCCGATACCAATGCGCCATATGACCCGGTGAATATCAAATGCGGCATTGATGAAAAAACGGCTATGACAATCCGGGCCATGTCGGCAGACCTGCCAGGCGTGGGTGTGGAGGTGCAATCGGTGCGCGATTATCCCACCGGCTCGCTGACAGCGACGGTGATTGGCTTCTTGGGTTCGATTCCGGCCACCCTTGAAGATTACTATATGTCGAAGGGGTTTTTGGCGGACCGTGACAAAATTGGATATGCCGGAATTGAGGCGACACAGCAGGATATTTTGGGTGGGAAGAACGGATTGCGAGTGGTGGAGGTGGACGTTTCGGGGAAAGAATTGCGCAACCTGGAAGCGCCCATTGACGCGGTGCCGGGGAATAATATCAGCCTGACGATTGATACGCGCCTGCAGGGTATTGCACAAGAAGCGCTGGTTGGAATGATCAATTTTTGGAACGTGTACTTCAACGAAGAGCGTTCACGTAACGGTGTGGTCATTGCGATGAACCCCAAAACGGGGGAGATTCTGGCGATGGTGTCTATACCGACGTACGAGAACGACCGAATGACGCGCATCATTCCGTATGATTATTACCAACAGTTGCAGGACGATCCCTTCCGACCGCTGTTCAACCACGCCATTTCTGCTGAGCACCCACCGGGATCGGTGTATAAGATGCCGACAGCGGTGGGCGCGTTGAATGAGCGAGTGGTGACACCCGATCAGATATTGACAGACCCGGGCAAGATTACGGTGATTCAAAAGGGGTTGGTCAACGACCCTGGTCGCCCGATTGATTATGTTTGTTACGAAGAAGCCGGCCACGGAGATGTGGATTGGCTGCGGGGTGTGATGTATTCTTGTGACGTGTATTTCTACAAGATCGGTGGTGGGTTTGCCGGTGAGGTGGAAACGGGTCTCAATATCTGGCGCCTGGGTGAGTATTCACGGGCGTTAGGCTATGGTTTGCGCAGCGGTATTGAACTGCCGGGCGAGGAAGATGGCTTGATCCCCGATCCGAACTGGAAGCGTGTGAACCTGGGCGAGACGTGGACAACGGGCGACACCTATATCGCTTCGATGGGACAGGGGTACATTCTCTCTACTCCACTGCAGGTGCTGCTGTCGGCGTCCATTCTGGCGAACAACGGCGTGTATATGCAGCCGACCCTAATCCGCGAAGTTTACAACGCGGAGGGTGAGGTGATCCGGCCTTTTGAGCCGCGTTTGAAGTGGGACGTGACCAAAGATCCCGTGATCAATGTTTATGACGAGAACAACCTTTTGACCGGCGAAAAGAAGACGATTGAGCCGTGGGTGATTGAAATGGCTAAAGAAGGCATGCGCCTGGTGGTAACGGATGGTACTGCGGAGTTCCCGTTTGACGGAATGACGATTCCATCGGCAGGCAAGACCGGCACGGCGGAATATTGTGACGACCGGGCCCAGGAAAAGGGTTTGTGCGTGCGCGGCAGTTGGCCGACCCATTCGTGGTACTTTGGATATGCTCCGTTCGACGATCCGGAAATTGCGGTGGTAGCTTTCGTGTATAATGGTGGCGAAGGGGCGAGCGTAGCTGCGCCGATCGTCCGCACGGTGATGGAAGGGTACTTTGAGTTGAAGGCTATTGATGCCGCCCGTGGGCAATGAACCCGGGCAGGAATATGTGAGTCGTTTATGTTGACTTATAAGCGTTCTGTAATCAACATTAAAGGTATCAAAGACGGTCTGCTGATTACCCTGGGGGAAGGGGAATGGGCGGAGGTGGAGACCCTTTTGCTGCAAACCGTGGCAGAGCGCGAGGCTTTTCTGAAGGGCGCGCGTGTGACATTGGATGTAGGCAATCATATTTTGCATGCTGTGGAGTTGGGTGCGCTGCGCGATAAGTTGTCGGAGCATAATATTTCGTTGTGGGCTGTGTTGAGCAATTCGCCCGTCACCGAGCAGACGGCCCAGGTGTTGGGGTTGGCTACGCGCCTCTCGACTCCGCGCCCCGAGCGGGCCATTCGCTCGCTGGATACGAATATCTCTGGTGACCAGGCGCTGTTTGTGCATCGCACCGTCCGGTCGGGGTTCAAGGTGTCGCATAAGGGGCATATTGTGGTGCTGGGCGATGTGAACCCTGGCGGCGAGGTGCTGGCGGGCGGGAGCGTGGTGGTGTGGGGCAAGTTGAAGGGAACCGTTCATGCGGGGGTGGATGGAGATGAAAGCGCGGTGGTTTGCGCGCTGGAGATGGACCCCATGCAACTGCGTATCGCGGGATTTACACGAGAAAATGTTCAGCGCCGGGGAAAACCCGAGCCTGAAATGTTGTGGATTAAAGAAGGCCGCCTGGTGGCTGAAACCTGGAAAGCAAAGAAATAATAGAGGGAGAAGAGAAATACATGGCAGCTACAGTCGTCACGGTTACATCCGGGAAGGGCGGTGTTGGGAAAACCACCACCACAGCCAACCTGGCTGTCGCGCTTGCCTTGGGTGGCAAGAAGGTTGTTTGTATCGACGGGGATATTGGTTTGCGCAATCTGGACGTGGTTTTGGGCCTGGAAAACCGGATCGTTTATGATCTGGTAGATATTGTTGAGGGGCGCTGCCGGTTGCGCCAGGCCATGATCCGTGACAAGCGGCTGCCGGAGCTTTACTTGATCCCGGCGGCGCAGACGCGCGATAAAAGCGCGGTTTCTCCCAGCGACATGGTGCGCTTATGTGACGATTTGCGGGCCGAGTTTGATTGGGTTTTGATCGACTCTCCGGCGGGGATTGAGCGTGGGTTCCGCAACTCGATTGCTCCGGCGGATGTGGTGGTGGTGGTGACCAATCCAGAGGTTTCGGCTGTGCGCGATGCCGACCGGATCATTGGGTTGATCGAAGCAGAAGAGAAAGGCCCGGCACGATTAATCCTCAACCGGCTCAACCCGGCTTTGGTGAAGCGCGGGGACATGCTCTCGGCGGATGATATTCTGGATTTGCTGGCGATTGAGTTGATTGGCATTGTGCCGGAAGACGAGAACGTGGTGATCAGCACCAATCGCGGTACGCCGGTGGCGTTGGATGGGAAAACTCGCGCCGGCGAAGCGTACTTAAACATTGCCCGGCGGTTGGGCGGCGAGAAGGTGCCGTTCATGAACCTGGAAGACAAGCAAGGTCTCTTCCAGAAGCTGGCCCGGATGATGCGCTCCGGAGGTTAACATGGCAGGATGGCTTGAACGCTTATTCGGAACAAAGGCCCAAAGCGCGGATCAGGCAAAAGACCGCTTGAAACTGGTGTTGATTAACGACCGGACCGATTTGACGCCGGCGCAGATGGAAGATTTGAAGAATGAATTGATCGCAGTGATTGCCCGGTATATCACCATTGACACCGCGGGGGTGAACATCACCATGGCACAAGAAGGGCGTGAGCACCGGCTGCTGGCGGATATTCCGCTGCGGCCTGCTGCGCGCCGGCGAAGCTCGTAAGAGGAGTTGTGCAGAGACAGAGCTGGAGAAACTTCGATTTCTGGCTGCTGGGTGCGGTCATCTTGCTGTCGATCTTTGGCGTGGCGATGGTGCGCTCGGCGATTGCCGGAAACGTGGTGCTGGCGGGATTGGTGGAGCGCCAGGCGATTTACGTCGGAATCAGCTTTGTGGTGATCATGGTGCTGGCGTTGATCGACTACCGTTACTGGTCGGCGCTTTCTCGATTGATGTACATATTCGCAATTCTGGCACTGCTGGTGATTTACGTCTACGGTGAAGCCCGATTTGGCTCGGCGCGCTGGTTGGATACGGGTTTGGTTGCGATTCAACCTTCTGAGCTCGCCAAGATCATCATGATCATTGTGCTGGCGGATTATTTTGCGCGCAATAAGAATAAGCCGCGCAATCTGCGTTGGGTTGTGACGAGTTTCTTGATGACTTTTGGCGTCGTGATCTGGATTCTGCTTCAACCAAACCTGAGCACATCGATTGTGATTTTTGTGCTGTGGTTCTCGATGATGTGGGTGAGCGGGTTGCCGATCAAGTTTTTGGGGCTGTTCGCCGCGGTGGGCGCGGTTGTCCTGGTACTGTTCATTTTGCTGCTGATTTCTGGCGTAGAAATACCTTTTATCCAGGATTATCAGCTTCAGCGCATCACGAACTTTTTGTTCCCCGATCCAAACGCGCGGCACGGGAACTCCTACAATGTGGAGCAAGCCCTGGTGACGATTGGGTCGGGAGGGTTGTTTGGGCAAGGGTACGGAACGAGCACACAGGTGCAATTGCGCTTTCTTAAGGTGCGCCACACAGACTTTATCTTCTCGGCGATGGCGGCGGAGTTCGGCTTTGTGGGCACGGTGTTGATCATTGCGTTGTTGTTCTTTGTAGCGCTGCGCTGTTTTCGGGCGGCAGCCAAGGCGGCTGACCCGTTTGGCTCGTTGATCGCTTATGGATTTGGCGTGCTGCTGTTTTTCCAAATGGCTGTTAATATTGGGGTGAACTTAAACGTCATACCTGTGACGGGATTGACGTTACCGTTTATTAGCTACGGCGGCAGCTCGTTGGTTTCGTTATCAGTTGGAATTGGCCTGGTGGAGAGCGTGATTCTCCGCCACAAATCCTTAGATTTTCAGTAGCTACCTGGACAGAGGTGGAAGTGACCCGAATTTGAAGTATATACGGGGCGCTTCGCGCCCCGTATATACTTCAAATTCGGGGACTTTTTTCAACCTCTGAACATTACGGTTTTAAATGGAGCAGACATGGCAGGCACAAACACCCCGGTACGAGTGCGATTTGCGCCATCTCCCACGGGTCGAATGCACTTGGGGAGCGGGCGGACGGCGTTGTACGATTATTTGATTGCTCGCAAGGCCGGCGGGCAATTTATTTTACGAATTGAGGATACCGACCAGAAGCGGTATGTGCAGGGAGCAGAACAGGAATTAATCGACGGGCTGCACTGGTTGGGGATCACCTGGGATGAGGGGCCAGATGTGGGCGGACCGTACGGGCCGTACCGGCAGTCGGAGCGGAAAGAGATTCATCTGAAGTATGCCCGGCAGTTGGTGGAGACGGGTCACGCTTACTATTGTTTTTGCGCGCCGGAGCGATTGGAGCGGGTGCGGCAGATGCAGCAAAAGAGTAAGGAGCCGGTGCGTTATGACGGGCTGTGCCGGCGGTTGGACCCGGCGGAGGCGGCGGAAAGGGTGGCGGCAGGGGAGCGGCATGTGGTGCGCTTCAAGATGCCCCACGAAGGGCAGACGACGGTGACTGATTTGCTGCGTGGGTCGATCACGGTGGAGAACGCGGTGCTGGATGACACGGTGCTGGTGAAGTCGGACGGGCTGGCCACCTATCACCTGGCGGCGATGGCTGATGATTTTGACATGAAAATTACGCATGTGATTCGCGGGGCGGAGTGGCTGCCGAGCCTGCCGCTGCATGCGCAGATCATTCGCGCGTTTGGATGGCCCGAGCCGGTGTGGGTGCATTTGTCGGTGTTCCTCAAGCCGAGCGGCAAGGGCAAGATGAGCAAGCGCGAGTCGGCGGATTTGCTCAAGGATGGGTATTCAATTTTCGTGAAGGATTTGCAAGACTTGGGCTATCTGCCGGAGGGAGTGGTGAATTGGACGGCCTTGATGGGCTGGAGCCTGGACGACCATACCGAGTTTTTCGCGATGGAGGACCTGGTAAAGGTGTTCAGCCTGGACCGGCTCAACCCCTCGCCGGCGGCGATTAATTTTGCCAAGCTGGATCACTTCAACGGGCTGCACATCCGCAGTTTGAGCGTGGCGGACCTGGCGGCACGGTTGAAGCCGTTCTTCGAGAAGGCTGGCTATCAGGCAAGCGATGAGATGATGCTGAAGATTGCGCCGCTGATCCAGGAGCGCATGAGCACGCTGGATGAAGGGCCTGATTTGGCGGGGTTCTTGTTCCGCGAGGATGTTTCCCCGGTGGCGGAGGAACTGGTGGCGAAAGGCCTGACGGCGGCGGAATCGGCGGTGGCGGCGCGGCGCAGCCTGGCGGTGCTGGAGGGGGTGGCGGAATGTACGGCAGAGGTGATGGAACCGCCGATGCGCGCGCTGGTGGAGGAATTGGGTTGGAGCGCGGGACAGGTGTTCGGCATTTTGCGCGTGGCCATGACGGGGCTGCGAGTTAGCCCGCCGCTGTTTGAGAGCATGGAGGTGATTGGGCGGGGGAAGTGTTTGCAGCGGCTGCGTGCGGCGATTGCCGCTTTGGAAGAATTGGAATAAAAAATCCTGAGGTTCAGACAAAAGTTCGGACATGGGGATGAACCAGGGTAAGGAAAGTAGCAAAAGCGTTTTGCAGAACAGCCGCTTTCTGT